>JAAYPT010000101.1 GCA_012519695.1 Clostridiales bacterium
AAGAGTATGCAGATAAGGTAAACCGTAAACTGGGAGAGGTATCGGATATTTATCAGGTCAGTCACCCGGATACCAATGGCGTGTTTAAAATACACCAACAGATAGACCAGGAACTGCTAAATTTTCTTACGGATATCGAGACACAGGAACAAACCACGGTGACAGCACTGGAACAGTCAGCAGAGCTTTTGATAAGTGGATTAAAAAACTGTGTCAGCAAAATCGCAAGTATAGACATAACGAACTACGAAAGCAACAGCTTTTATCGGGATGCAGAGGTGTATGCCTTAGCCAGCCTGAGCCAGAACTGTTACCAGAACCATGAAACTTACAAAGGAATCTATGATGAAATCTGGAACAATGAACAGGGACTAAGAGATGCGGCAGATGCCAGAGAAACACAGGGAATCTGGAAAACAGTAGGTGGAGTATTCCTTGTGGTAGGCGGAACTGTATGTATTGTAGCCAGTGGTGGAGCCGCAACCCCAATCGTAGCAGCCGGCTGGACAGCAGGAGGAGGAACAATTGCCTTTGGCGTGGCAGATTCTATAGAAGGAGCACAGGATATCTATTATGGAAGCATAGGGGATATTGACAGTACTTCCATTAACTATTTAAAAAGTGTGGTATTTCAGGGAAATGAGGATGCGTATTACCTTACAGAAAATGTATTTGCCTTTGCTTCTTCCGCATTTATCCCAATCAGTCAGGCAGCCAGAGTAGGAAATCTGACGTTCCGCTCCGGAGTGACAACCGTGGCAAAGGAAGGAATAGCCATGATGGCGGGAGCAGGAGCTTCCGATGTCACCATGAGGGTAACCGGAAGTCAGACCGCCAGCGTGGTGGCAGGTATGTTAACTAGCTGGGGAACCGGACATGGATTGAATGGAGTGGATACAAGGTTTAATATTTCGGGGAATAGGGTAAAAAACGGAAGCGTAAGTAGGGTAGATGGGACAGGATATAAGGAATTAATAGGATATGAATATTTAGATACCCAATTAGGTAGTCTAAAAGGAAAGGTTAAAATAAATCAATATCAATCAGCGGAAAGTGTTAATGAGTGGTGGGCAGCTAGAGGATATAAATCGCCCTACAAGACTAGAACAGTGGTGCAAAACATAACATTGACAGAAGATACAAAATTTGTTCGTGTATATGATGGTGTAAATTCAAGTTTAGAAGGTGGCTGGGTTATGCGAGCAGAAGATATTAAGGGGCTTACACCGAAACAAATTCAGGCTAAATTTGCATTAGAATATGAACCTAAATATATTGGTGAGGTAGAATTAAAGGCAGGGGATACAATTCGGCTAGGAGAAGTTGGACCAAATTTTGGATTTGATGGTGGTGGAATACAAATAGATTTACAGCAACAATGGATTGGAGACTTTAGGGAAATTGGGAAAATTGAAGAATGGAGGTAAAAAATGAGTGAAATAATTATTGATGAGAATATTTTAAGTATCGGTGATGTGAGAATTAGTGAAAAATATCCAATTAAAAAGGTTGAGAAGATAAATAATAGATATATCGTATTATTAAAAATTCCGCGAGTGGAATTAGGAATAGAGGAATTGAATAATATAGTATGTTATGATAAAAAAGGTAAGAAGTGTTGGCGAATAAGTAATGAACTGCCGGAGAATATTGTTAGTAAAGAGCAAATTCCATATGTTGCAATTCAAGTGATAGGAAAAGAATTATATGCAACTGATTTTTGGGGAAGAAAATTCAAAGTCGATATAGGAAGTGGAAAATTGATAGATGTAAAGATGGTGCATTAATATTAAATTGAGGATATGATATTTGTAATTATTTAGCTTGATATGTAAAGTAAGGAAAAGTGACTTGAAAACTTATATACGATGAAAACTGGACAGACGAACGGGCATTAAAAAATGGAGCTGCAACCCCAATCGTAGCAGCCGGCTGGACAGCAGGAGGTGGAACGATTGCCTTTGGAGTGGCAGATTCCATTGAGGGAGCACAGGACATCTATTATGGAAGTATAGGGGATATTGACAGTACTTCCATGAACTATCTGAAAAGTGTGGTATTTCAGGGAAATGAAGATGCGTATTATCTTACAGAAAATGTATTTGCCTTTGCTTCTTCTGCATTTATCCCAATCAGTCAGGCAGCGAGAGTAGGAAATCTGACGTTCCGTTCCGGAGTGACAACGGTGGCAAAGGAAGGAATAGCCATGATGGCGGGAGCAGGAGCTTCCGATGTCACCATGAGGGTAACCGGAAATCAGACTGCCAGCGTGGTAGCAGGTATGATAGCCAGTGGAGCTACTGGACGGGGATTGAATGGAGTGGATACAAGGTTTAATATTTCGGGGAATAGGGTAAAGAGTAATAATGATACTATTACATATAGACGAGTACAAGGGGGGAAAGGGAAACAATGCAAGCCAGATCAGAATAGAAGTTAATGAAGATGGAACAATTGCAATACCAAATAAAGATACGAATTTAAGTATAAGTATTGATAATGGTGAGCATGCTGAGTATTTTTGGAACAAGAGAGGTGGAGATGCACAAATTGTAGAAGTAGAAGTCCCTAAAGGAGACACGAAATATGATGAAACCTATATATGCAGAAAATATTGTAGTAGCAATTAAACATAATGGTTGTATAGAATGGTATATTCTTGATAAAGATTTTTGCTTTTTAGATTATAGCAAGTTAGAGGAAGCATATCGTAAAAAAGGATATGATATTTTTATTGATGATACTCTTAGATTTGGTATAAAAATAATTGATGAAATGACACAAAAAAATTTTTGGATAATATAAAGGAGTATAGAGTAGCGGTTGGAGAATTAAAAAAGATGCTACTGAACGAAAAAAATTATAATGAAAAACTAGCATACAATCCTTCGATTTTAATAGATTTTGAAAATAAAGTTCTTAAGTCAAATTATGCGGAACCAGAATCTTTTGAGGATTTTGTCCCGGATGGATGGAGTGGAAAATATCAAAATTTTGAAGAGGAGATACCTCAAAATCAAAGATATTGGATTGATGAAAATGGTAGAAATTTAATAGGAGAGAATGGATATGGAGAGTAATACAGTTACAATTCTTAATGAAGAATTTGAAAATGATAAGACAGGAGAAAAAGTACAGGGAATAACAATTATTATGGATGGAAAATTAAAGGAAGTGGTTGATTTACTTATGAAAAATGATTCAAGTTATAATAATTATACAGAAGTTGTTAGAGATGCTCTTTTTAAGGGCATTAATTCAATGATAATAGAGAGTAAAAGTAATTTGTAATAACGAAAACATTAGCACTCTGATTAAGAGGGGGAGAAAGGGTAAACAATAGATATATTGTGTTATTAAAAATTCCACAAGTTTATGTGCAACTGATTTTTGGGGAAGAAAATTCAAAGTTGATATAGAAAGTAGAAAATTGTTAGATGTAGAGATGGTGCAGTGATATTCAATCAGAGCCATAATGGTTGCGGTTATTCGATTGAATATGTAAAGTAAGGAAAAGCGATTTGGAAATTTATATTTTAATATCCAAGTTGCTTTTTGGGCATTATGTTATAATAAACAACTTATATATGGTGTGTTAAATTACATTTCAAGTATCTTCTTTGAAGATTAGTCAAGAGTTATTGAATGATTAGTAATATTTGTTGGTTGAAGTACAAAATATCTGTATATAGCAAATATTATAAAAGAAGAGTAAAGAAATGAGTTAGGAGAAGGAGAATGGGAAATTTAGTAGGTGCAAAAGTGGAGAGTCAGGATTTGATAAAAAATAATAAATTTATTTATGAATCGAAAGAGACTGCTAAAAAATATAAATGGTTGTATCAATGTACAAACATTGAAGCATTGAAAAATATATTAAAAAGCAAAGAAATATGGCTGTCTAATCTTAAGACTGTAAATGATGCAGAGGAAGTAAAAAGAATAAATGTTCCGGAATTTGAAAAATCATTTTTTGTGGCATGTTTTACATATGAGGATAATATTCCGAAGGAACATTGGGGGGAATACGGTGATGGAGAAAATGGTGTTCTTTATGGTTTTAAACAAGACTGGGTGCTAAGAGAAGCAGAGTTAATGTGGAGACCAGGAGAAAAGGTTGAAGATATTGATTTTAAAATATATAGTAAATTTGATGAGGCATTAGAGGCTGCATGCCCTATGTTGAAAAAGCACAAAAGGGTTTGCAATCCATATTTTTTCTGGGATTTTGGGTTTTATCAAATAGTGTATGATGATGAGTTAAAAAAAGAAATGTCAGGCGAATGTGCTTTGGATATAGGTGATGGTATTTTAAAAGGGGTAAGATTTATTACACCAAGTGTTGTAGGAATAATAAAAAATACGCACGGCTTATGTAAAGGGAAAAACGCAGAGGTATATGATAAGGATTGGACAACTGAAAAAGAGGTACGTTTAAAAGTGGGAATAGGAACAACTCATGATATATTACCAAAAGAATTGTTTTTTCCTAAAATGGCAATTAAATTGAAAGAAAATGCTTTTGATGAGTTAGTAATTCGTTTTAGTCCCACAATGACAGAGGAAAAAAGAAAAGAAAATATTAAGGAAATAGAGAAACTATTACCAAATGGGGTGATAAACGTGTTGCAATAAAATTCTATGCGTATATCTGAAAATGTATAAAATTAGAATGAAGGAAAATATTTGATGATATAGATTTTTATAATAAAAAAATGCATAGCCGATTGGTTCGTTGCCTGAATCAATCGGCTATGTATTTCTTTATTAGACGAAACAGAACAAACATTCGAAAAATACTGTACTTTTTTTATTTTAAATGATATACTAGATGGGTAATAATACTAAGAGAATAAATATTAAAACGAATAGTACAAATATACAGAACTAGGAGTATTATATGGATCATTTTAAATTACATTCCCAGTATCAGCCCACCGGTGACCAGCCACGCGCTATTCAAGAACTGGTAAAGGGCTTTAAGGAGGGGAATCAGTTTGAAACCTTGTTGGGAGTTACCGGTTCCGGTAAGACATTTACCATGGCAAATGTCATTCAACAACTGAATAAGCCAACGTTAATCATTGCACATAATAAAACACTGGCGGCACAGCTTTACGGAGAATTCAAGGAATTTTTTCCAGAAAATGCCGTGGAGTATTTTGTCTCCTATTACGATTACTATCAACCGGAAGCCTATGTTCCGTCCAGTGATACCTATATTGCCAAGGATTCTTCTGTAAATGAAGAAATAGATAAATTACGTCTTTCTGCCACAGCAGCACTAATAGAACGAAAGGATGTTATCATTATATCCAGTGTGTCTTGTATCTATGGTTTGGGTGAACCGGAGAACTTCGAGAAAATGATGGTTTCCTTAAGACCTGGAATGGAAAAAGACAGAGACGAAGTGATTCGCGCGTTGATTGATACGCAGTATACCAGAAATGATATGGATTTTCAGCGAGGAACCTTTCGTGTAAGGGGAGATGTATTGGAGATTTTTCCTGCTGATAGAGGAGAAACCGCAGTTCGAGTAGAGTTTTTTGGGGATGAAATAGACCGTATTACAGAAATTGATGTGCTGACCGGAGAAGTGAAAAATCGCCTGGAGCATATTAGTATCTTTCCTGCATCTCACTATGTAGTACCACAGGAAAAAATCAATCAGGCAACAGTTGAAATTGAAAAAGAACTGGAAGAACGGGTAAAGTATTTTAAAAGTGAAGATAAATTATTAGAAGCACAACGAATCGCAGAACGAACAAACTTTGATATTGAAATGCTGCGAGAAACAGGATTTTGTAGTGGAATTGAAAACTATTCCAGACACCTTGCAGGATTAGCACCGGGAGTACCGCCCAATACATTGTTAGATTATTTCCCGGAAGAATTTTTGATGATTGTGGATGAGTCCCACATTACAATTCCACAGATTCGTGGAATGTATGCAGGTGACCAGTCCAGAAAGAACACACTGGTAGATTATGGATTTCGTTTGCCGTCAGCCAAGGATAACCGACCTTTGAATTTCGATGAGTTTGAGGGAAAAATAGACCAGATGCTTTTTGTATCTGCAACACCAAATGTTTACGAAAAAGAGCATGAATTGTTACGGGCAGAGCAGATTATCAGACCGACAGGTCTGCTTGACCCGGAAGTAGAAGTCAGACCGGTAGAGGGACAGATTGATGATTTGCTGGGAGAAGTAAACAAAGAGATTGCGAAAAAGCACAAGATACTCATTACCACACTTACCAAGAAAATGGCAGAAGATTTGACAGATTATATGCGCGAAGTTGGAATTCGTGTCAAGTATCTTCATTCTGATATTGATACCTTAGAGCGAGCAGAGATAATTCGAGACTTACGTCTGGATGTGTTTGATGTATTGGTGGGAATCAACCTTTTGCGAGAAGGACTGGATATTCCGGAAATCACATTAGTAGCAATTTTAGATGCAGATAAGGAAGGATTCCTGCGTTCTGAAACATCATTGATTCAGACGATTGGACGAGCTGCCCGTAACTCAGAAGGACATGTAATTATGTATGCCGATTCCATTACGGATTCTATGCGGGTTGCTATAGATGAAACGAATCGACGACGCAGTATTCAGCAAAAATATAATGAGGAGCATGGAATTACTCCTCAGACAATCAAAAAGTCTGTAAGAGATTTGATTAGTATTTCTAAGAAAGTTGCAAAAGAGGAAGTGGAATTTAAGAAAGATCCAGAGTCTATGAGCAAGAAAGAATTAGAAAAACTGATTGCAGAAGTACAAAAGAAGATGCAAAAGGCAGCGGCAGAATTGAACTTCGAAGCGGCAGCAGAGTTGCGTGACAAGATGATTGAACTAAAGAAAAATTTACAGGATATGTAATGATATAAAGAAAAAGGAGTACAAAATGTCAGAAAGAAAATATATAAAAATACGAGGAGCCAATGAACATAATCTGAAGAATATTGACGTAGATATTCCAAGAAATGAATTAGTGGTGCTTACCGGATTAAGCGGTTCCGGTAAATCTTCTCTAGCATTTGACACCATATATGCAGAAGGACAAAGACGCTATATGGAATCCCTGTCCTCCTATGCAAGACAGTTTTTAGGACAGATGGAAAAGCCAAATGTAGAAAAGATAGAGGGACTTTCCCCGGCAATATCTATTGACCAAAAGTCCACAAACCGCAACCCTCGTTCTACGGTTGGAACAGTAACGGAAATATATGACTATTTTCGTTTATTGTATGCCAGAGTGGGTATTCCACATTGTCCGAAATGTGGAAAAGAGATTAAAAAGCAAAGCGTAGATCAAATGGTAGACCAAATCATGGCATTGCCGGAACGAACCAAGATTCAATTACTGGCACCGGTAGTTCGCGGAAGAAAAGGAACACACCAGAAGTTATTAGAGCAGGCAAAACGTAGTGGCTATGTTCGTGTGCAGGTAGATGGAAATACCTATGAATTGTCCGAAGAGATACCATTGGAAAAGAACATTAAGCACAACATTGATATTGTGGTAGACCGCCTGGTAGTCAAAGAAGGAATTGAAAAACGTTTGACAGATTCTGTGGAAAGCGTGTTGGATTTGGCAGAAGGCTTGATGACAGTAGATGTAATAGGAGGAGAACCGATTCATTTCTCTCAAAGCTTTTCCTGCCCAGATTGCGGAATCAGCATTGATGAAATTGAGCCGAGAAGTTTCTCGTTCAATAATCCATTTGGTGCCTGCCCAGAGTGTTTTGGTCTGGGATATAAAATGGAATTTGATGAAGACTTAATGATACCGGATAAATCTTTGAGTATTGCAGAAGGAGCCATACAGGTAATCGGGTGGCAGTCTTGCACAGATCCTTCCAGCTATACCTATGCTACACTAAAGGCGTTATCAGAGGAATATAAGTTTGATTTAAATACACCTTATCAGGATTTACCAAAGAAAATACAACACATGCTGATTCATGGAACGGATGGAAAGGTAGTAAAAGTATACTATAAAGGTCAGAGGGGCGAAGGTGTCTATGATGTGGCGTTTGAAGGGTTGATTCGAAACGTACAGAGAAGATATCGGGAAACTGGTTCAGAGACAATCAAGCAGGAATACGAGACATTTATGCGAATTACTCCTTGCCCGGTCTGTGGGGGACAGCGTTTGAAACGAGAGTCGTTAGCTGTTACTGTTTCAGGAAAAAATATTCATGAAGTAACCTCTATGTCCATTAAGAATTTACAGGTATTTCTAGAAAATATAGAGTTGACCAAACAGCAGCATTTAATCGGTGATCAGATTTTAAAGGAAATTAAGGCAAGAGTTGGATTTTTGGTAGATGTAGGGCTGGAATACCTTACATTATCTCGTGCAACAGGAACACTTTCCGGTGGAGAGGCACAGAGAATCCGATTAGCAACTCAGATTGGCTCCGGGTTGGTAGGAGTTGCCTATATTTTGGATGAACCAAGTATCGGACTTCATCAGAGGGATAATGATAAGTTGTTAGCTACTTTGAAAAATCTTAGAGACTTGGGAAATACGTTGATTGTGGTAGAACATGATGAAGATACCATGCGAGAAGCGGACTACATTGTGGATATCGGACCGGGAGCAGGAGAACATGGTGGACAATTAGTAGCAGAAGGAACCGCAGAAGAAATCATGAAAAATCCAAACTCTATCACAGGAGCATACCTTAGTGGAAGGATTAAGATTCCGGTTCCGGAAAAACGAAGAAAACCTACCGGCTGGCTGAAAATCAAAGGAGCACAGGAAAATAACCTGAAAAACATTAATGTAAATATTCCCCTTGGTGTTATGACTTGCATTACCGGAGTATCCGGCTCCGGAAAGTCTTCCCTTACCAATGAAATCTTGTATAAGCGATTGGCGCGTGATTTGAACGGGGCAAGAACCATTCCGGGAAAACATAAGGCAATGGAAGGACTGGAACAGTTGGATAAGGTAATAGATATTGACCAGTCTCCGATTGGCAGAACGCCACGTTCCAATCCGGCAACCTATACCGGTGTGTTTGACCAGATTCGTGACTTGTTTGCTGCAACACCGGATGCCAAGGCAAGAGGATATGCCAAGGGCAGATTTAGTTTCAATGTAAAAGGCGGTCGTTGTGAGGCATGTTCCGGAGATGGTATTTTAAAGATTGAAATGCATTTTCTCCCGGATGTGTATGTGCCTTGCGAAGTATGTCATGGACAACGATATAATCGTGAGACATTGGAGGTAAGATATAAAGGAAAAAATATTTACGACGTGTTGAATATGACAGTAGAAGAAGCCTTGGAATTCTTTGAAAATGTACCGTCCATTCATCGAAAGATACAGACGCTTTATGATGTGGGATTGTCCTATATACGTTTGGGACAGCCATCTACCGAATTGTCAGGTGGAGAAGCACAGCGTATCAAACTGGCAACAGAATTAAGTAAGCGCAGCACCGGAAGGACAATCTATATTTTGGATGAACCAACTACCGGACTTCATTTCGCGGATGTTCACAAACTGACAGAAATATTACAGCGTCTTGCAGAAGGCGGAAATACAGTAGTAGTCATCGAACATAACCTGGATGTGATTAAAACCGCGGATTATATCATTGATATGGGACCGGAAGGCGGCGATGGTGGCGGAACGGTAGTAGCAAAGGGAACACCGGAAGAAGTTGCCAAAGTTCCAGAGTCCTATACCGGAAAATATATAAAAAAATATTTGAAATCATAAGAAGAAAGAGCCCATTGGACTCTTTCTTTTTATGTAATAGTGCGCAAGTTCTATTGCATAAAAAAAGCTGTCCATTACGGACAGCCGTTACTTTCGGGGAGTACCTCCTGAGTTCTTACGAACCCAGGAAGCATGAGTTATGAAAAATTATATTAGCTTATTAGCTAGTACGTTTACAAGTATAACGGGAGAATGTGACGTATGTGTGAAAAAACAGAAAAAAAACTAGAAAAAGTATAAAAAATTCATAAACTTTTTTAAGAAACTATTTAGGGATATTTAAAAATAGACGTTTTTTTATATTTTAGAAAAAAATGCTTTAAAAATCCGTTGTTATTGTATATAATATAGATATATATGGAAAAATAGAATTAGTATGTTCAGATAGAGACGAAAGGGGAACAGACATGATTTCGACAGATATTGGAATTGACTTGGGTACAGCAAGTATCCTTGTATATATAAAAGGAAAAGGCGTTGTATTAAAAGAGTCGTCCGTTGTAGCTTTTGACAGAGATACACATAAGATTAAGGCAATTGGTGAAGAAGCAAGATTGATGCTTGGAAGAACTCCGGGAAATATTATTGCAGTAAGACCACTTCGCCAGGGTGTAATTTCAGATTATAAAGTAACAGAGCAGATGTTAAGATATTTTATCCAGAAGGCACTGGGTAAGAAAACTTTCCGTAAGCCACGCATTAGTGTTTGTGTTCCAAGTGGTGTAACAGAAGTAGAAAAAAAGGCAGTAGAAGATGCAACTTATCAGGCAGGTGCAAGAGCGGTAGAGATTATTGAAGAACCCATTGCAGCAGCAATTGGAGCAGGAATAGATATTTCTAAGCCTTGTGGAAATATGATTGTAGATATCGGAGGCGGTACAGCAGATATTGCAGTTATTTCCTTACAGGGAACAGTTGTAAGTACTTCTGTTAAGATTGCCGGAGATGATTTTGACGAAGCAATCGTACGTTATATGAGAAAGAAACATAATCTTTTGATTGGTGAAAGAACCGCAGAAGATATTAAAATAAAAATCGGAACCTGTTTCCCACTGGCACAGAATGACACCATGGATGTAAGAGGACGTAATTTAGTAACAGGTCTTCCGAAAACAGTTACTGTATCATCCGAAGAAACAGAAGAAGCATTAAGAGAGTCAACACTTCAAATCGTAGAAGCTGTTCACAGCGTATTGGAGAAAACTCCGCCAGAACTTGCAGCAGACGTTGCAGACAGAGGTATTGTATTAACCGGTGGTGGTGCATTGCTTCGCGGATTAGAGGAATTGATTGAGGACAGAACAGGAATTAATACAATGACTGCAGAAGAACCGATGACATGCGTTGCAATCGGAACTGGAAAATATGTAGAGTTTTTAGCAGGCAAAAGAGACGAATAAGCTTTTAACAAGGAGAAAGGAGTTTTTACATGGTAAAAGGGTTATATACAGCATACACAGGTATGGTAAATCAGCAGAACAGATTGGATGTTCTTACAAATAACCTGGCAAACTCAGCAACAAACGGATATAAGAAAGAGGGAACAACCTCACAATCCTTTGCTGATACTTTAGCGATTAAGATTAAAGATACTTCCGATTATAACTTGCCGAAAAAGCTGGGTGGTATTAGCCTTGGAGTAAAAATCGGAGAAAATTATACCGATTATGATCAAGGATCTTTCAGAGTGACCGATAATGTATATGACATGGCATTAGATGGGGATGGATTTTTTGCAATATCCTTTACAAATAAAAACGGAGAAACATCTGTGAAGTATACAAGAGACGGAGCGTTTACCGTAAATCGTGAAGGATATCTGGTGACAAAAGATGGTGACTATGTTTTGAACCAGGCAGCAGCCAATGCTGGAAATCCGGGGCAGAATGGATATATCCGTGTAGACCCGAATGTAAAGCTTGTTGTGGATGAACAGGGTTATTTATATCAGAATGGTGTACAGCTTGGACAAATTGGTGTAGTTGATTTTGCAAACTATGACTATTTGGAAAAATATGGTGAAAATATGTATAACTTAGTCAACGGAGGTCAGACAACTCCTTCTCAGGCAAAAGTGGTACAAGGTTCACTGGAAATGTCTAATGTAAATGTAGTTTCTGAAATGGTAGAGATGATTACAATCTCAAGAGCTTATGAAAGCAATCAGAAGATTATTCAGTCCATAGATGAAACTTTGGATAAAGCAGTTAATAATATTGGTAGTGTATAGAAAGGGGCCGAAGTAATATGATGAGATCATTATGGTCTGCGGCATCTGGAATGATTTCCCAGCAGACAGCAGTAGATACCATTGCAAACAATCTTGCGAATGTAAATACCGTAGGGTATAAAAATGAAAAGGCAGAATTTAAGTCCTTGTTATATCAAACCCTTCAGACAAGAACCACATCTGCGAATGGAGAACAAAAGCCAATTCCGGCACAGGTTGGATTGGGAACAAGAGTGGCATCTATCACTTCTAGTTTTAAACAAGGAGCTGTAACAGAAAGTGAAAGTGATACAGCTTTTGCAATTGATGGAGATGGTTTCTTTGCAGTACGAGGAGCAGATGGCGAGACATATTATACTCGTAACGGAGATTTTAAGCTAAGTGTAAATGCTGATAGATCCTTGACATTGGTGACTTCCGAAGGATATGCAGTATTAGATAGCAATGGAAATCCTATTAATATACCGGCAGGTGTAAATACCAGCAAGTTGGTAGTTTCTACAGATGGACAATTTGGCTATCAGGATGCAGTAGGAAATTATGTTTCCTTAAATCAGCAGATTGGAGTATATCAGTTTAACAATCCGGCAGGACTTGAAAAAATGTCCGGAAGCTTATTGGCGGTTACAGATGCATCTGGTGCAGCGATTAATGAAGCAACGGCTGTAAATATTAAACCGAGTAAAGTACTTGCAGGCTACTTGGAGGGATCTAACGTTCAAGTGGCAGACGAAATGGTAAATTTAATTGTGGCACAGAGAGCGTATGAAATGAATTCCAAGGCAATACAGGCAGCGGATGATATGCTTGGACAGGCAAATCAGTTGAAGAGGTAAGTTCCATAGCTGAAAGGAAGTGTAATACATATGAGTCTTTCAATAGATAATATCAGTGCATTATATAATACAAATAATGTTTCTGAAAATACCAATAAATTAGAAGAAACATTGAAGTCAGATTTTTCTGGTGCGTCTGATGATAAATTGATGGAAGTATGCAAGGATTTTGAATCATATTTTACAGAGCAGATGTTTAAAGCTATGCAGAAAATGATACCGGAATCAGATGATGATACTTCTTCCTATACAAAGCAGATACAGGATTATTATAAGGAGCAAATGGTTCAAGTCATGGCAGAGAATTCAACAGAGGGTCAGGGACTTGGAATTGCCCAGACTTTGTATGAACAAATGAAACGTAATTATAATTTATAATAAAATAAAAGAGAAAAGAATTCCGTTTACGGAATTCTTTTTCTTATGCAATAGGAAAAACATTTTTAGAAGTGGAGAATATTACATTGGAAATATTAGCGGGTTATGTAGAACATATAGTATATCAGAATAGAGATAATGGTTACACAGTTTTGAATCTGGCATGTGAAGATGGAGAAGTAACCTGCGTGGGGATTTTTCATGGAATTTCAGAAGGTGAAAGTATCGAAGTCAAGGGAGAATATACCACACATCCTTCTTACGGATTACAGTTAAAAGCAGAGTCGTTTGAAATAAAAGCACCGGAGGATTTGATGTCTATTGAGAGATATCTGGGTTCCGGAGCTGTAAAAGGTGTTGGAGTTGCCCTGGCTGCTCGTATTGTAAGAAGATTCAAAGAAGATACTTTTCGCATTATAGAAGAAGAACCGGAACGATTGGTAGAAGTAAAAGGAATTAGCGAACGAAAAGCAATGGAAATTGCAGAACAGGTAGAAGGAAAGAGAGAACTTCGCCAGGCAATGATTTTCTTACAGCAGTATGGAATTTCTCAGACATTAGCAGTAAGGATATATCAAACATACGGACAGGATTTATACCGCATTTTAAAGGAAAACCCATATCGTTTGGCAGATGATATTCAGGGAGTTGGATTTCGCATTGCAGACGAGATTGCATCGAAAATAGGAATTCACACAGATTCGGATTATCGTATTCGAAGCGGTATATTGTATACATTGTTGCAGGCGGCGGCAGAAGGACATACCTGCTTTCCTACGAAAGAGCTTACGGTTCGGGCTAGTGGGCTTTTAGATGTAGAACCGGAATATATTGAAAAACATTACATGAATCTTGCCATAGATAAAAAACTGGTATTAAAGGAGAATGATGGACAGCAGTATATATATGCAGCCACTTACTATTATATGGAAGCAAATACAGCAACCATGTTAGAACAGTTGGATGTTTCCTATGATGTTCCGGAAATCGAAATAAATGAGAGAATCAGAAAAATTGAACAAAGTACGGAAATGGAACTGGATGAACTGCAAAAAGAAGCAGTGAAAGAGGCGGTACGAAACGGTCTTGTGGTAATTACCGGAGGTCCGGGAACAGGAAAAACCACCACAATTAATGCGGTTATTCGATACTTTGAAATGGAAGGAATGGATATTTTTCTGGCAGCACCAACCGGACGAGCAGCAAAAAGAATGAGCGAAACCACGGGATTTGAAGCAAGAACCATTCATCGTATGCTGGAATTAAATGGCGGAATGGAAGGAAATGCAGGATTTGAAAGAAACGAGCAAAATCCCTTGGAGACAGATGTGATTATCATAGATGAAATGTCTATGGTGGATATTACCTTAATGTGTGCCTTGCTTAAAGCAGTGGCAGCGGGAACACGTCTGATTTTAGTAGGAGATGTGAATCAGTTGCCTAGTGTAGGTCCGGGAAGTGTGCTAAAAGATATTATTGAATCCCAACGTTTTCATGTGGTGCGTTTAAATAAAATTTTCCGTCAGGCAGCTCAAAGTGACATTATTGTAAATGCTCATAAAATAAATCGTGGAGAAGAAGTAGTTTTGGATAATAAGAGCATGGACTTCTTTTTCCTGAAGCGGTATGATGCCAATGTCATTATTAGTATTGTTATCCAATTGATTCAACAGAAGCTGCCTAAGTTTGTAGATGCTACCCCATTTGATATTCAGGTATTAACTCCCATGCGAAAAGGACTTTTGGGCGTGGAACGTTTAAATAGTATTTTGCAGCAATATCTGAATCCGGCAGACGATAAGAAGAAGGAAAAAGAGCATGGTGGAGTTGTTTTTCGCGAGGGTGATAAGGTCATGCAGGTGAAAAACAATTATCAGATAGAATGGGAGATTCGTAGCAAGTATGGCTTGGCAATTGATAAGGGATTGGGAATATTCAATGGAGACATGGGTGTGATTCGCAGTATTAATGCTTATCAGGAAAACATGACCATTGAATTTGATGAAGGAAGAATGGTGGAATATTCTTTTAAACAACTGGATGAGTTGGAGTTAGCATACGCCATTACCATACATAAGTCCCAGGGAAGCGAGTATCCGGCAGTAGTGATTCCGTTGTTAACGGGACCAAGAATGTTGATGAACCGAAACCTTTTATATACGGCAGTAACTCGTGCAAAAAAGTGTGTGACGTTGGTTGGAAACGATGTGACCTTCCAAGAAATGATTGGAAACGTCAGTGAACAGCGTAGATATACTGGGTTAAAAATGAGATTGCAGGAAGAAAGATAGAGAAAGAATTGCAAAGGTTAAGAAATATTAAGAAAAATTTTATAGAATATGCAGGAAAAATGTGTTAGTATCAAATCTGTTTGAGAGACTTTTGAAATGATATGAAAGCCAAAAAAGGAAATATCATACAGCTATTATTTCCGCGCAGGTGTCCCATTTGCGATAAGGCAATGTTTTCTTCTGTTTTTTTAGAAACACAGTCGTGTTGCTTAAAGTGCAGGGAAATACCAAAATATATACAGGAGCCTGTATGTAAAAAATGCGGAAAACCTATAGAAAATCATAGGGCTGAGTATTGTTATGATTGTCAAAAACAGAGCAGAGTTTTTACGCAGGGCAAGGCGTTGTGGCTGTATGAAGGAAAAGTGAAACAATCCATGTATCGATTTAAATATCAGAATCGACAAGAATATGCTCGCTATTATGGCAGTGAAATAGTAAGGGTATATGGAGAATGGATTGAAAAAAACAGAATAGAAGCAATTATTCCCATACCGCTTCACAAGGCAAGAAAACGAAAACGTGGTTATAATCAGGCAGAGCTATTAGCAAGCGAAATCGGACAGGAAATGGGTATTACAGTATATCCTGATTATCTCAAAAGAGTAAGAAAAACAAGAGCTCAGAAGAATCTTGGAGATGGAGAACGCAAAAATAATTTGAAAAAAGCTTTTAAAACGCAGGAAAATAGAGTACAATTAAAACATATCTTATTAGTAGACGATATATATACTACGGGCAGTACGATGAATGAGGCTGCACTAGAGTTAAAAAGAACCGGTATAGAACAAGTTTATTGTGTGAGCGTCTGTATCGGAAGAGGATATTAGGAGGAAGAGATATGGAAGTAAAAAATTGTAAAGGGTGTGGAAGACTCTTTAATTATTTGCAGGGACCACCATTATGTCCGGCGTGTGTAGCTGATTTGGAAAAGAAATTTCAAGAAGTAAAAGAGTATTTGCGTGAGAATCCAAAGGCTCAGCTTAATCAAATTGCAGAAGACAATGATGTAACTGTGAAACAGATAAAACAGTGGGTAAGAGAAGAAAGATTAACATTTACGTCAGAATCACAAATTACAGTAGAATGTGAAAATTGTGGAGCACCAATTCTTACCGGTAGATTTTGCGATAAGTGTAAAACATCATTACATAATGAATTAAGTGGAGCAATTAAAAAACCGGTAAAAAGAGAGCCTAAAAAAACAACGCATGAAAAAGATAGAATGCGATTTCTTGATAACTAAGGAAAACTGCCGCCATAGCGGCAGTTTTTTATGCAATAGGACGCAATTTCCTATTGCATAAAAAACGCTCTTTGTTCAATCATAGGAAACTCTTTACCTAATGCGGGAATGTGTGCTATAATAAAAAAGAGTGACTTCAAAAAGATGGATGGTGAGACAAATGTTAGATGAAGAACGTATTTGTATTATGACTAGAATGGCATCTTATGAAGCAGGTGAAGGAAAAGAAGACATGCCTGTAAAGCAATATTATCGCAAGGATTATATCAGTTATCAGATGATAAGAAGTTTCATATCATCTACAATATCCTTTTGTATTCTATTATTGTTTTGGGGGATGTATAATATAGAAAATATAATGAAAAAAGTGGCAGCAACAGATTTGCCACGATTCGGTATTTTAATATTGGTATTATATATTTCCTTTATTGTTTTATATGAGATTATTACTGTGGTTGTATATAGTCGTAAATATACAAAAGCCACAGAGGGAATGAAAAAGTATCATGCAGATCTCAAAAAAGTAATGAAGCTTCAGGAAAAAGAAGAAAAATTACAGACGTTGGAGGACTGAAAATGACAAGCATATTAGAATTGCGCGAAAAGTTACGAGATTTTTATGGAAAATATGAAATATATGTAGTAACCTGTGTGAAATTCATTTTAGCATTTATTGCATTTTGGCTCATTAATAGCAAAATGGGATATATGGAAAATTTAGATAATTTGGCAGTACCATTGATATTAGCATTGCTTTGTGCCTTTTTGCCAATCAATGGAAGTGTCATTATAGGAGTGTTATTGATTTTAGCTCATTTATGGTCGCTGGGCATTGAAGTGTGTCTGGTAGCAGTTGGCTTATTTGTTTTGATGTTTTTTATGTATTATAAGTTTGCGCCGAAGAATGGTTATAGTACTCTGATAACACCGATTATGTGTTCTTTCCGTTTGCCGGAAGCAGTACCGGTATCCTTGGGACTATTACGAGGACCATCTGCATATTTGTCTATGGTTTGCGGAGTGATTACCTTTTATTATGTAAAGGGTGTACAAAATAACATTGGAAACTTTACCGTGTCAGATGATAAGGAAAAAATTTCCAAGGTAACAATGGCACTGGAAATTTTAACAAAGAATTATGAAATGTTCTTAGTGATTGCAACTATGGGTATTACGGCTTTGACAGTATATGCAATTCGTAAAATGAACATCAATCATGCCTGGAGAGTAGCAACAATTGTTGGGAATGCAGTAGAACTTGCACTATTAACGATTGGATATCTTTTGATGCAAGATAATAGTGAGATTCCATGGGTAATAGGCGGAATTATATTATCCACAGTTGTGGCATTGTTACTGGAGTTCTTCTTATATAATCTGGATTACTCCAGGGTAGAACGTGTGCAGTTTGAGGATGATGAATATTATTATTATGTAAAAGCGGTGCCAAAGGTGTATTTAGCGGAAAAACAGAAAAAGGTAAAACAAATCACACCGAAAAAAGAGAGAATTAATCGCAGAGAATTAGCAGAAGAATTAGATATAGACGAAGATTTATTTGATTAGAATTACAGAATATAAAATAGAAGGGAATGAGAAGAATGATAGACAATTTATTTGCGACTTTGAATGCATTTGCATCTAAGTATCTATTTTGGATTAATAGTCCGCAAATAGGAAAAATAGATGTTGTGGAAATTATTATTATTTCATTCCTGGTATATAAAATTCTGGTATGGTTTAAAAAGACGCGAGCATGGAATTTATTAAAGGGAATCATTGTAGTTGTTATGTTTGTTATGTTAGCAGCTATGTTCCGGATGAATACAATTCTGTGGATTGTTTCTAAAACCATTAACGTTATGGTGATTGCAATTGTTATTGTTTTTCAGCCGGAATTGCGAAGAGCATTAGAACAATTAGGACAGAAAAGCTTTTTTACATCGCTGTTTTCTTTTGAATCTCAAAAAAATCAGGAGCGTTTTAGCGAACGTACTGCAAATGAGATTGTTAAGGCATGCTATGAAATGGCAAAAGTAAAGACCGGTGCACTGATTGTAATTGAGCAGAATATTGTATTAGGAGAATATGAAAGAACCGGAATAAAACTGGACTCCCTGGTGTCCAGTCAGTTGTTAATTAATATATTCGAGCATAACACACCATTACACGATGGTGCTATTATTGTGCGTGGAGAAAGAATTGTTTCTGCAACATGTTATCTCCCACTTTCGGATAACATGGGCTTGAGTAAGGAATTGGGAACAAGACATCGTGCTGCGGTAGGTATCAGTGAGGTGAGTGATGCGTTGACGATTGTAGTTTCAGAAGAAACCGGAAATGTATCAATTGCTATCGGAGGCGAATTGTATCGCAATGTAGATGCAGAATATCTGCGAGGAAAATTAAACTTTATCCGAAAAGGTTCTATGGATGTAGCACGTTTTAGAATATGGAAAAGGAGGATGAAGAATGTTCAAGAAACTAATGAAACGGTTGACAAATAATTTTGGCTTGAAGCTTTTATCCATCTTATTTTCTATTGCACTTTGGTTGGTAGTGGTCAATATTGCTGATCCGGATGGCACAAAGACATTTTCAGTTCCTGTAACAATCCAAAATAAGGATGTTATCGAAAAAATGGGAAAGGTACCGGATGTAGTAGGAGATACCGACGTAGCTAGCTTTTACATTACAGGTCCAAGAAGTTATGTGGAAGGTATGAATGCGGATGATTTTACAGTAACAGCAGATTTGAGCCAGGTGGATTTGGCAGATGAGGATGAAATAAAACTGGTACGAATCGAAGTAACTGCGAAGAAATATGAAAAATATATTACCATACATCAGAAGACAGTGAACATGCAGGTTACATTGGATGACTATGCGGAAAAGAACTTTGTAATATCACCGGTTACCACAGGAACACCGGCAGATGGTTGCGCAATTGGCGATGTAGAGGTAACGCCAAACTTATTAACGGTTTCAGGACCGGAGTCTGTTGTGTCCAAAATCAATAAGGTAACGGCTACCATCAATGTAAACGGAATATCAAGTGATGTAACAGATAATGTAGTTCCGGTACTTTACGATGAAGAGGGAAATGTGATTTCATCAGATTTATTAGAGACGAATCAGTCTACAGTAAGTATTAAAGCTAATATTTTAGGAACAAAAACATTGCCGATACGTTGTGATG
Organism: Clostridiales bacterium; assembly: GCA_012519695.1. GTDB lineage: Bacteria > Bacillota > Clostridia > Lachnospirales > Lachnospiraceae > Petralouisia. The sequence goes on from JAAYPT010000101.1 coordinate 19,921, forward strand.
TCACTGGAGAACCGGCAGATGGATACGAATATAAAGGATTGGAGTATGCACCGCAAAAAGTTACAGTAAAAGGTGAAGCGGAGATTTTAAATACCATGAGTGCAATTACTATTCCGGAAGAAGTGATTGACATTACAGGAGCAACCGGAAATGTAGAAAATACAATTGATATTACTACCTATCTTCCGGATGGGGTGTCTCTGGTGGATGATGAAGTAACCCAGATTGCAATAAAGGCATTAATAGTATCAAAGGAAACCAGAGTGTTTAATTTGCCGGTTGCCAATATATCGGTGGAAGGATTGCCGGATAGCTATGAATTAACATATAATTCCAATGTAACAACAGTTCCGTTGACAATAAGAGCGTCACAGGATGATATCGATTCCTTTGATATAGGAAGTGTACAGGCGAGTATAGATGCAAGTGATTTATCACCGGGGGCGCATACGGTTCAATTGGCACTTACAATTAATGGTGAAAAATATGAAATCATAGGAAATGTAAGTGTGCAGATTAACATACGGGATAAAGAAGCGGATAAAACTGAGGAAGATAATAGCAATAATACAGATAATAGCAATACAGATAATTCAAGTAATGATCAAAATAGTAGAAATACTTCCGTAGGTGGAAGATAGTAGAAGAGGTAATTAAAATGGCAAGAATGTTTGGCACAGATGGTGTGCGTGGTGTAGCAGGAATAGAATTAACAATTGAACTTGCAATGAAATTAGGGCAGGCAGGAGCTTATGTTCTCACCAAAGAAAAAGAACATCAACCCACAATTATTGTAGGTTGTGACACAAGAATTTCTGGTGGCATGTTGGCAAATGCATTAATGGCCGGCATCTGTTCCGTAGGGGCAAATGCTGTATATATGGGCGTTATACCAACACCTGCGATTGCATATCTTACCAAAAAGCTTAAAGTGGATGCGGGAGTTGTGATTTCAGCGTCACACAATCCGATGGAATTTAACGGCATTAAGTTTTTTAACGGAGAAGGATATAAGCTTTCTGATGTGTTAGAAGACGAAATAGAAGCACTGATAAAAAATGGAATGAAAGATGTGACAATGCCAATCGGTTCCGGAATTGGAAAGGTGTCTTATCGTTTTGATGCCAAAGAAGAATATATTTCTTTTATAAAAAATACCGTACCGATTGATTTAAGTAATTTGAAAATTGTTGCGGATTGTGCAGAAGGTGCGTCTTATTATACAGCAGTGGAAACATTGAAAGGATTAGGAGCGAACTTAGTGCCGATTCATGTAGAACCGGATGGAACCAATATAAATGCAAACTGCGGGTCAACACACATGGATGAATTGCGAGCAAGAGTTGTGTTTGAAAAGGCAGATGTTGGTCTTGCTTTTGACGGCGATGCAGACCGTATGCTTGCGGTGGATGAAAAAGGAAATATTGTAGACGGTGATCAGGTAATGGCGATTATCGGAAATTATATGAAAGATAATGGAAAACTTAAGAAAAATACCATTGTAGGAACGATTATGAGTAACCTTGGTTTTTCCATTATGGGAGAGAAAAACGGAATTCATATCGAACAAACCAAGGTTGGAGATCGATATGTACTGGAAAATATGAGAGAAAATGGTTATAATATCGGAGGAGAACAATCCGGGCATATTATTTTCCTGGATGAAAATACAACAGGAGACGGATTACTCAGTGCTTTACATCTGTTAGAAGTGATGGTAAAGACCAATAAAAAACTTTCGGAACTGTCTAAGGTAATGGAAGTTTTACCACAGGCACTGGTAAATGCAAAGGTGCCAAACCATAAAAAAGAAAATTATATGGAATATCCTGAAATCGCACAGGCAATAGAAAATCTGGAAAAACGATTTGCGGGAGAAGGAAGAGTTTTGATTCGTCCATCTGGAACAGAACCGTTGGTTCGTGTTATGATAGAAGGAAAAGATCAGGCAATCATAGAAAAAGAAGCAGAACAGTTAGCAGATTTGATTATGGAAACAATGCTCTAAAGGGGCATTCAATGATATTATTGGAGGAAAATATATGGTAAGCCAAAAAGTAGTTATCAAAAATCCTACAGGGTTGCATTTAAGACCGGCAGGAGAATTATGCAAAGAAGCGGTAAAATATCAATCATCAATTAACTTTTCGTTTAAAGGTGGTACCGCAAACGCTAAAAGTGTATTAAGTGTACTTGGAGCATGCATCAAGTCAGGCGATACAATAGAATTTATATGTGAAGGCGAAGATGAAGAAGAAGCACTGAAAGCAGTAGTAGGTGCAGTAGAAAGCGGATTGGGAGAATAAAAGATGAAAAAGATATTGGTAACAGGATGTAATGGACAGTTAGGTCGTGCAATTCGTAAAGAATACGAAAATGATCAGATAGTATTTATTAATACAGATGTCGTAGAAGGAGACGGTGTTATTTCCTTGGATATTACGGATATTGAAGCTGTATTGAAATTGGCAAGAGAAAGAAAACCAGATGTGATTATCAATTGTGCAGCGCATACCAATGTAGATAAATGTGAAGAACAATGGGACTTGGCATATAAGATTAATGCGATTGGACCTAGAAATTTAAGTATAGCGGCAAGAGAATTAGATGCTAAAATGATACATGTATCTACAGATTATGTATTTGAAGGAAATGGCACTAAACCGTATACAGAATTTGATGAACCAAATCCGGTAAGTGCATATGGAAAAACAAAGTTAGAAGGAGAAAAGTTTGTAAAAGAGTTTGCTCCAAAATACTTTATTTTAAGAACAGCATGGCTTTACGGAGAAGGAAAGAATTTTGTAAAAACAATGCTGAAACTTGCAGAAAACCATGATGAGGTCAGCGTGGTTTGTGACCAGCTTGGAACACCGACCAGTGCAGTTGAACTTGCAAAAATGATTCATTATCTGGAACAGACGGAAAACTACGGAGTGTTCCATGCAACTTGTGAGGGAGATACAAATTGGGCAGATTTTGCAGAAGAAATATTTAAGCTTGCAGGAAAAAACACAAAAGTAAATCATGTTACCAGTGTTCAATATAAAGAAATGAATCCTGCATCTGCCAATAGACCAAGTTACGGAATCTTAGACAATTATATGTTAAGACTTACCAGTGATTATAAGATGGCAGACTGGCATGATGCATTAAAAGTTTATATGAAAACATTATAGGAGAACGAAATGGAACCATTAGTAAGTGTGTGTATTCCGGCATATAACAATGCCGGTTACATTAAAGAAACCATTGATTCTATTTTGAACCAAACCTATCAGAATATAGAATTGATTGTTGTGGATGATAACTCAAAAGACAATACTTATGAGGTGGTATCATCTATACCGGATAAGAGAGTAAAGGCATACAGGAATGAAAAAAATCTTGGAATGTCAGGAAACTGGAACCGATGTCTGGAATTAGTATCAGGTGAATTTGTAAAGCTGATTTGTGCAGATGATTTGATTGAAAAAGATGCCATTGAAAAAGAAACAAGGGCATTGATAGAGAATCCTACAGCAGTACTGGCAGAGAGTGATTCCAAGTTAGTAGATATGCAGGGAAAACAACACGGAACTTATAAGAGATATCATAAATCCGGGTTGGTAAATGGAAAAAAAGTTGCCAGAAGTGGATTGCGTTCTCAAAATTATTTTGGAGCACCGCTGGCGAATATGATACGAAAAAGCGCATTAGATAAAGTGGGAGGATTCGATACAGACTTTGTATATATTCTGGACTACGATTTTTATATGCGAATTGCCAGCCTCGGTGATATTTTCGTAATTCATGAGCCTTTGAATGGATTTCGAATCAGAAATGATTCCAATACAGGACAGGTTATGGGTGGCGGTAAGGAAAAAGCTTACATAGCCGAACACCGTATGCTGTTGGAAAAACATAAAGAAGAGCTGGGACTGTCTGGGTTTGCAGTATGGCAAAGTATGATGGCAAGAAGATTGAGAAGCTTTTTGATTAGCGTATATTTAAAGATATTTGCAAAATAAAAAGATAAATGCTATAATAAAACGATTTTAGTAAAATGATAATAAAAAAATAAAATGTATGTAAAGGAGGAACTCTATAATGAGAACCTATTTAGTAACCGGAGGAGCTGGATTCATTGGCTCTAACTACATTCACTATATGTTTCGTAAATATGACAACGAAATCAGAATTATCAATGTGGACAAGTTGACCTATGCGGGAAATCTTGAGAACTTAAAAGACGTAGAAAACAGAGACAACTACACATTCGTAAGAGCTGATATCTGTGATAAAGATGCTATTATGAAGATTTTTGAAGAAAATGACATTGATCGTGTTGTTCATTTTGCAGCAGAAAGCCATGTAGATAGAAGTATCAAGAATCCGGAAGTGTTTGTTCAGACAAACGTTTTGGGAACTGCAGTTATGTTAAACTGTGCAAAAGCAGCTTGGGAATTACCGGACGGAAGCTTCAAAGAAGGTAAGAAATTCCTTCATGTATCTACTGACGAAGTATATGGTTCCTTAGAGGATGACGGTAAGAGTTATTTCTATGAGACGACTCCATACTCTCCACATAGCCCATATTCAGCAAGTAAGGCAAGCTCTGACTTTTTAGTAAAGGCTTACATTGACACATATCACTTTCCTGCAAATATTACTAACTGTTCTAATAACTATGGACCATATCAGTTCCCGGAAAAACTGATTCCATTGATTATTAACAATGCATTACAGGGAAAGAAATTACCGGTATATGGTGATGGTATGAATATCCGTGACTGGTTATATGTAGATGACCATGCAAAGGGAATCGACATGGTACAGGAAAAAGGACGTCTTGGAGAGACTTACAACATCGGTGGACATAATGAGAAGCGTAACATCGAAATCATCAATATTATTATTGATACTCTGTTAGAGATGCTTCCGGAAAATGACCCAAGAAGAGCAAATGTAAGCAAAGACTTAATTACTTATGTAGAAGATAGAAAGGGCCACGACAGACGTTACGCTATCGCACCAGATAAGATTAAGGCAGAAATCGGCTGGGAACCAGAAACCATGTTTGCAGAAGGAATCAAGAAGACAATTGCATGGTTCTTTGAACATGAAGACTGGATGAAGAACGTAACTAGCGGTGATTATCAGAAATATTATCAGGATATGTATTCTAATAAATAATAAAAACCGTGCAAAAGAGAAGAAGGAAGGTGAAAACCTTCCTTTTTCTTACGCAGGTAGTATGTGAAACAGGGAGTATGTAATGGAAAAATATAATAAAAAAATAGAAAAACTATATGTGATATTTATATTTTTATTTTTAATAATGTGGGCGATGGCAACAAGAGCCACATCGGGACCGGATGAAGCTATGAAGTATGATGTGTGTAATTACATTGCAACAAAAGACAGTTTGCCGGATGGAAGAGACCCGGCAATTCGTAATCCGGTATGGGGAACTTCATATGGATTTACGCCATTGGTATCTTATATTGTGAGTGCTGTGTTTTTGAAAATAGCATATTTATTCACGGAAGATGTACAACTATTATATGTGGCTGTGAGACTTACCAGTGTACTGTGTATTACAGGAATGGCAGCTGTTGTGATAAAGATAGGACATTTGCTTTTTGAAAAAACAGCTGTAAGATGGCTGTTTATACTTCTTACAACATTATTGCCGCAAGTGTTGTATTTGGGAAGCTATTTGAACAATGATGCTTTTGCTTTATTTACTATATCCATAATTATATATGCATGGGTTAAAGGAATTCGTAGCCAATGGGATAGGACAAGCTGCATCACGCTTGCAGTGGGAATTGGACTGTGTGCCTTATCCTACTACAATGCCTATGGATATATTTTATGTAGTATTCCATTGTTTTTCCTGTCTTGGAGAAGTGTTATGGAAAAGAATCAAGAAAATACTCTGCGAATGTGGAAAATGGCTGCGGTAATTGCAGGAATCGCATTCCTCATTGCAGGCTGGTGGTTTATAAGAAATGGAGTGATTTATCAAGGAGATTTTCTTGGACTTTCCACTTCCAATCAATGTGCAGAAAACTATGCCCAGCCGGAATATAAGCCAAGTCTGCGTCCGAATCCGAAACATTTAGGATGGAGCTTTTATGAAATGCTGATATCAAACGAGTGGATAAAGATTTCCTTAATGACCTTTGTAGGAATTATGGGAACAGATGGAATCCCGGGCATGGGGAAAATTTATAAAATACTATGGATACTTATTGCAGGCGGCTATATAGGAGTGTTATGGAAGTTACTAAAAAGAGAAAAGTGGAAAGAAAGCAAAGTATTATATATTGTTTTTGCGTTTAGTATAGGAATTCCCATAATGTTAAGTTTTTATCATTCCTACTGGATAGATTTTCAGCCACAGGGACGTTACATTATGCCTATGTTAATTCCATTTATTTATTTTGCGGTAGAGGGAATAGCATATATATTAGAGAAAATTCCGAAGAAGTGGGAAAACAGGTGTTATGGAGTTTTGAGCATAGGGATAATAGCATCTGCATTTCTTTGTTTACATCAAATTCGAATGTTTGGTTTTTCTTAGTTTTTTCTTAAAAAACTGTGGAAACACGGTGAAAACTTGAATAATTAGAAAAAAAGTGGTAAAATAAGACGATTATGTATGAGCATGTATAATTAGGAGGATTTACAATGAAAGGTATTATATTAGCCGGTGGCTCCGGTACAAGACTGTATCCATTAACAAAAGCAATTTCTAAGCAGATTATGCCAGTTTATGATAAACCGATGATTTACTATCCGTTATCTACATTAATGTTAGCTGGAATCAGAGAGATATTGATTATCTCTACACCAAGAGATTTGCCGGTGTTCAAGGAATTATTAGGTGATGGAAGTCAGTTAGGAATGAGCTTCGAATATGCAGTACAGGACGAACCAAGAGGATTGGCAGATGCTTTTATCATTGGAGAAAAATTCATTGGAAAAGATGCAGTAGCATTGGTATTAGGAGATAATATCTTTTATGGCCAGAGCTTTTCAAGCGTACTGAAAAGAGCGGCAGATAGAACAGAAAGTCAGGCAGGCGCAACAATTTTTGGCTACTATGTAAAAGACCCAAGAGAGTACGGTGTAGTAGAATTTGACGAAGAGGGAACCGCTATTTCTATCGAAGAAAAGCCGGCACAGCCAAAGTCAAACTATGCAGTACCGGGATTATATTTCTATGATAATGATGTAGTGGAAATTGCTAAAAACGTGAAGCCATCTGCTCGTGGTGAAATTGAAATCACAAGTGTAAATAACGAATACCTCAAGAGGGGTAATCTTAAGGTAGAGACATTAGGACGTGGATTTGCATGGTTGGATACCGGAAATCATGACATGCTTTTAGCAGCAGCAGATTTCGTATCCGCATTCCAGAAACGTCAGGGATTGTACATTTCTTGTATAGAGGAAATCGCATACAAGCGTGGATTCATTAATGCAGAACAGTTGAAGAAACTGGCAGAACCATTGATGAAAACAGCATATGGTCAGTATCTTGTAGATATTGCCAATGGATTATAAGTTTGGAGGAACGATAATGAAAAGAGTGTTAGTAACCGGAGCAAATGGATACATTGGAAGACATGTAGTAGAAAAATTATTAGATTTAGGCTGCGAGGTCTATGCTTCGGACTTTGGTTTTGACGGAGTGGATGAAAGGGCAACCAAGGTAACAGTTCCAATTTTTCAGAAGGATAAGGATTTGTATAAAAAGTTGGGCGAACCGGATGCATGTATTCATATGGCATGGAGAAATGGATTCGTTCACAATGCAGATTCCCATATTGAAGATTTGCCACAACATTTTGAATTTGTAAAAACTATGTTAGAAGGCGGATTAAAGCAAATTGCTGTTATGGGAAGTATGCATGAGGTTGGATACTGGGAAGGAGCAATTACAGAAGATACTCCATGTAATCCAAAATCTTTGTACGGTATTTCTAAAAATGCATTGAGACAAGCAATATTCTCAATACCCGGAATTGATGATGTCTGTGTACAGTGGCTGAGAGCTTATTATATTTTAGGTGATGATTTAAAAAATAACTCTATTTTTTCCAGAATTGTTAAGCTTGAAGGTGAAGGAGCAGCAACATTTCCGTTTACTACAGGAAAGAATAAGTTTGATTTTATTTCTGTGGATGTATTGGCAGAGCAGATTGCAAAGACAGTGTGTCAGACAGAGGTAAAAGGTATTATTAACTGTTGTACAGGTAATCCGGTATCTCTTGCGGATAAAGTGGAAGAATTTATTAAAGAAAACAACTTTAAGATTCGTCCGGAATACGGTGCATTTCCAGATAGACCATACGACTCACCGGGAGTATGGGGAGATGCTGAAAAGATTAATCAGATTATGAAAAACTATAAATAATAGAATGGAGCAAGAAAAATGGGAAAGATTAAAGTAACAGATAATTGTAACGGAATCGAAGGATTAAAGGTAATTGAACCAGCAGTATTTGGTGATGAACGTGGATACTTTATGGAGACATATAACTACAATGATTTTAAAGAAGCAGGAATTGACTGTGAATTCGTACAGGACAACCAGTCTGCATCTAAAAAAGGTGTGTTAAGAGGTTTACACTTCCAGATTAACTATCCGCAGGATAAGCTGGTGCGCGTAGTAAACGGTGAAGTATTTGACGTTGCAGTAGACTTAAGAGAAGGTTCTGAAACATATGGTAAATGGTTTGGAGTAACTTTATCTGCTGAAAATAAAAAACAGTTCTTTATTCCAAAGAATTTTGCTCATGGATTCATTGTATTATCTGATTATGCAGAGTTCTGCTATAAGGTAACAGATTTCTATCATCCAAACGACGAAGGTGGATTGTTATGGAAAGATCCGGAAATCGGTGTTGAATGGCCAATGCCGGAAGGAATGACAGAAGCAGACTTAACATTATCTGACAAAGATAAAGTTTGGCCGGGAATTGCATCTCTGAAAAAATAGGAGTTAACATGCGTTATATCGAAAATTTCAAGAAATATCTCCCATTACTTCAGGAATTGGTGAGTAGAGATTTAAAAACAAAATATAGACGTTCCGCCTTAGGATTTTTATGGACGGTTTTAAATCCACTGGGAATGATGTTGGTACTTACCGTGGTTTTTTCCACGGTATTCCAACAGAGTATAGATAATTTCCCGGTGTATTTAATGTGTGGTCAGCTTATTTTTAATTTTTATAACGAGAGTAGTAGTATGGCAATGAATTCCATCGTGGATAATGCGGCATTGATAAAGAAGGTTTATTTACCGAAGTATCTTTTCCCAATGTCTCGTGTGTGTTCTGCGTTAGTTAATGTATTGACTTCGTTTATAGCACTGTTGATTGTTATTCTGATTACGCAGACACCTATTACATGGACAATCTTTTTGGTGGTATTTCCGATTTTTTATACCTTATTGTTTTCACTTGGTGCGGGAATGATTTTGTCTGTAATGACAGTATCTTTTCGAGATATAAAACATTTGTATGGTGTTATAACCACTGCGTGGATGTATTTAACACCTATTTTTTATCCTATGAGTATGCTTCCAGCAAAGTTGGCTTCTATCGTCCAGAAGAATCCTCTTACAATATTCGTAGATATGATGAGGATGGTAGTGCTGTATAACAAGGTGCCGCCGGTTATTATGCATGCAAAATGCTGGCTTGTTTGTGGAGTAGTCGTAGTTATTGGATTTGTAATGTTCAAAAAGAAACAAGATACCTTTATTTTGAAGCTATAGGATATGAGAAAGGAATAGGACAAATGTCTGAAAATGTAATAGAAGTAAATGACGTTTCCATGGAATTCCGTCTATATAAAGAAAAGGTTGATAGCCTGAAAGAATATGCAATCAAAAGACTGAAACATGAATTAGAATACGATAATTTTTGGGCTTTGAAAAACGTAAGTTTTGAAGTGAAGAAGGGCGAAGCAGTAGGATTGGTAGGAAGAAACGGTTCCGGGAAAAGTACGATGTTAAAGGTGATTGCCGGAGTTTTGAAACCTACTCTAGGAAGTGTGAGAATTGCAGGAAGTATTGCGCCGATGATTGAATTGGGAGCAGGATTTGACTTTGACTTGACTGCTCGTGAGAATATTTTTCTGAATGGAGCAATTTTGGGATATCCAAGAGAGATGCTGGAAGAAAATGTAGAGAATATTATTAAGTTTGCTGAGCTGGAAAAGTTTATTGATGTTCCGGTGAAAAACTTTTCTTCCGGTATGGTAACAAGACTGGGATTTTCCATTGCTACAGTTTATCAGCCTGACATTTTGATTGTAGATGAAATTCTGTCGGTTGGAGACTTTAAGTTCCAAAATAAATGTGAGGAACGAATACAAGAGATGTTAGAAAAAGGAACAACACTTTTATTGGTTTCTCATAGTACAGAACAGGTACGCAGAGTGTGTGATAAAGCAGTGTTATTGTATAATGGAAATATGCTGTTGAATGGTAATGTAGACGAGGTCTGCAATTTATATACGACGTTGTAAGGAGAAAATACATGGTATTACAGAGCAATGATGTAAAGCGTTTAATTATATATTTTATTTTTGATAAGAATGGTATTGTAGATGATTATATCACCTACATGTTAGAAGATTTGAAAAAGAACTCAACGGAGATAGCAGTAGTATGTAATGGAAAGCTTAACGTAGAGGGAAGAAAAAAACTGGAAAAAATTACATCTACCATCATAGTAAGAGAAAATAAAGGCTTAGATGTGTGGGCATATAAGACGGTTTTGGATTACTATGGATGGGAAAAACTCTGTTCTTATGATGAAGTAATCATGATGAATTATACAATTATGGGACCGGTATATCCGTTGCGTGAGATGTTTGAAACCATGGGACAGAAAGATTTGGATTTCTGGGGAATTACCAAATATCATGAGTATAAAGACGGAGATCCGTTCGGAACGATTGAGTATGGATATATACCGGAGCATATTCAGTCCCATTTCATTGCAGTCCGTAATAGAATGTTAAAAAGTATTGAATTTCAGGAATATTGGAACAATATGCAAGAAATTCATGATTATCGTGAAGCAGTTGGATGCCATGAAGCAATTTTTACGAAAAAGTTTTCAGAAGCAGGATTTGCATGGGATGTTTATGCAGATATGGGTGAAGGATACAATAATCACCCGATTTTGTGTGCAACCAGACAGATGTTGGAAGAGAAGAGATGTCCGATATTTAAGAGACGTTCCTTCTTTCAGGATTATACCAATATTATCAATGATACCGCAGGGGAATCTGCGCACGAAGCATATGAGTTCTTAGATAAGCATACCGATTATGATGTAAATATGATATGGGATAATATTTTACGTCTGGAAAATCAGGCAGATATTAAGAAAAATATGCAGCTTAATTATGTGATGGATGCACAGAATGGTATTGATATCTCAGAAATATTAAGTAAACGTAAGATAGCTCTTGTATTACATTTCTATTTTGAAGGATTGGCAGATTATTGCTTACATTACATGAAGTCTCTTCCAAAGGAAGCAGATATTTATGTAACAGTAGGAAGTGAAAAGAAAAAGGCATTAATCGAAGAAAAGTTTGCGTGTCTGCCTAATAAAGTGGAAGTTATTTTAATTGAAAATCGTGGACGTGATGTAAGTGCATTGTTAGTGGGAACGAAAAAGTTTATTATGGACTACGATTATGTTTGTTTTGTACATGATAAGAAAGTAGTTCAGCTAAAGCCGGAAACAATCGGTGCAGGATTTTCTTATAAGTGTTTTGAAAATTTATTGCCTACCAAGGAATTTGTGGAGCATGTATTAGATACATTTGAACGTAATCCGAGAATCGGTTTGCTGACACCACCGCCACCATGTCATGGAGATTACTATATTACCCTTGGATTAGAGTGGGGCATGAACTATGAAGTTACCCAAGAACTGGCGGAAAAATTAAAGCTTACAGTACCGATTGTAAAAGAAAAAGAACCGGTTGCACCACTGGGAACGATGTTCTGGTTCAGACCAAAGGCAATGAAGTTGTTGTTTGATCAGGACTGGGAATATAAGGATTTCCCACCGGAGCCAAATAAAATTGACGGAACACTTTTACATGCAGTAGAACGTATTTATAGTTATGTAGTTCAGCAAGAGGGATATTATCCGGGATGGATATTCTCTTCACATGGAGCTGCAATGGAAATTACCAACTTAAACTACATGCTGCGTGGTTTGAATGAAGAAATCTTTAATGCAGGTCCGGGAGCCGGAAAGTATGAGGAAGTGATCAGAAATACCAAGAAGACTTTTATTGAATGGAGAATGTGCCGCTCGGCATTAGGATATACCGAAGGAAGCATTATTAATGCAAAATTATATCCTAAGAAAAATATGGAGTATTCAGAAAAGAATAGTTTAGTTGTGGCAAATGAATCCGATGAAAATCTGTATGAATATAGCGGATTGGAAAAGTATGGCAATATCAACGAAGTTCGTTGGGATCCGGGCGAAAAGGCAGGAATCATTATCCGTGACTTGAAAATGACAGTGATATTCCAAAATGAAAGAGAAGTACAACTTTCCATGAAAGATGCAATGCATAACGGAATTATGCTGGAAAATGAGCTGGTATTTTTGGGACCTGATCCGCAGTTATACTTTAATTGGAAGGAAACTTTACCGGTTAAGAAGATTTTAATAGAAGCAGATATTGTGGATCATATCACAGCAGAGCGTGCGGAGCACATATATAGAAAAATGAGAAAGAATAATATCTTTAAGAGAGTTGCAAGAAAGATTTTTCGTTAAAAAGTTGAGGTAATAAATATGTATATTTCGTTTTTTATTGAAATTGATGCCAACAGAGAATGTAAGTACAAGGAAGAATTTATACACGCGGTAGAGGAATGCCGTACAACGGGTGGACATGTAATAGCATCTAAGGAGTATGTTATGCTATTAGAACAGAAGGAATCTGTTGTATGGGAAATTCCGGAAGAGGTAATGACAGATATTAGCGTAAACCTTGAAAATGACTGGGATAGAGAGTATCTTTTGGTAATTCAAAGAAATCAGAAACTGGAGCAGTGGCTTCAGAAGTGCCTGGAAGAACATGAAGTAAAAACCGGATTTATTTTGTGCTACAAAGAATACATTAGTGTAGGAAAAGTAGCGCAACAAAACAATATGGAGGCATACTGCCGGTATAATGATGGTGATAATGAAGTACAAAATGGTATGCAGCAGATGGTGGCTTCTATGCAAAGACAAATGGAAGCAGCAACCCAAAGAGAAAAAGAGTTGTTAGATCAGGTAGAGGGACTCAAGGAGTATATTACCTCAACTGAAAATTATTTAAAAGAATTGCAAAAACATGCAACAAATTTAGATAATGAATTACAGAAATATAAGGCTTTCTATGAAGAAAATTCAGGTGGAATAGAAGAGTTACAGAAAGAGCGACAGAAGTACATTGAATTGTATAAAAAGAGTGTAGAGGAACTTAATGAGGTTCGCACCAAATACCTTACATTACAGGAACAGGCGGGACATCATAAAAAAACGGAAGGAACAATAAGAAATATAATGAAAAAAGAGCGAATATTCTATTTAGACTTTATTAGAGCGATAGCAGTTATTTCTATCTTGTTGACACATTATAATGCAACATTTTTATATATGCAGCCACAGCGATTAGATAAGGTTGTAGTAACCTGGAAGGTTTGTAATCTATATATTGGAGACTTTGGAGTATCCTTGTTCTTCATAATTTCAGGAGCAGCACTTATGTATGTATATGAGCAAAAGTGTGAACTTTTGAAATTTTATAAAAAGAGATTAATAGCCATTTATCCTATGTTTTGGATTACTTATGTCATTGCATTTGTTGTTCAAAATGCAGTATACCATAGAGGGTTTTCGGGGATTCCAAAACAAAACTTCTTGTTGACAATTCTTGGATTTGATAGTTATTATGCAGGAGTTATGCCAACATTTTATTTAATCGGAGAGTGGTTTTTAGGATGTATTATATTGGTGTATGTTCTGTTTCCACTGTTGCGTTGGGGCGTTAACAAACATCCGGGATATTTTACGGCGGTAATTGTATTATTGTATTTGTTAGCGATTTATTGTTATGCAACACCATTATCAAAGTCAGAACTTGTAGCGGTAAGAATTCCGGAAGTATTTTTTGGAATGATGTATATGAAATATTTTAGGAATACCAATTGGAAAGCAGCACTGTTTGCGATAGCAGTATTGATTGCCAATACGGTGTTTGTTCCAGGTTTTAATAGTAATATTCAGACTACATATGTAGGAATTATGGCATTTTTAGTATTGACTTATATAGGAAAGTTTGTAGCATTTCGATGGGTAAAGGCAATATGTAGCTTTTTGAGTAAGTATTCTTATGCAATCTTTTTGGCGCATCATTATATTATTTATAGAGTGACAGAGTGTGTAGATTACGGAAAGGCTTCAACAGCAGAAAGTTATGGAATATTTGCAATTTGTGTAGTAATTATCTTGCCGGTGTCAATGGCAATTTATTATATAGATAAGGGGATTAAAGCTGGAACAGGAAAGATAAAGGAAAAAGTATTTGCAAAGAATGTAGCATAAGAAAAGATAGGTGGAAGGATGAGGTTAAACGAGAAGGGAAACATAACCCGATTAGGGATATTTTTCTTTTATGATAACGATGGGATTGTAGACGACTATGTTATGTATATGTTGGAGGATATGGTCTTAAATACAACTCATAATATTGTGGTTTGCAATGGAAAATTAACGGAAGAAGGCAAAAAAAGATTTGAAACTTTGCCAAATACAGATATTTTAGTAAGAGAAAATAAGGGATTTGATGTTTGGGCATACAAATCCGCTTTAGAATATTATGGGTGGGATGTGCTTGATACCTATGACGAAATTTTTATGTATAACTTTACAATCATGGGACCGATAGGACATTTTAGTACCATGTTCCAGGAAATGAATCAAAGAGATTTAGATTTTTGGGGAATTACCATTCATAACGGCGCCCCATTTGACCCATGGGGAAATATGGAGGATGGGACAATCCCTATTCATATTCAGTCGCATTTTATTGCAGTGCGTAATGAGATGATTCGAAGTGAGAAATTTCATAAATATTGGGATGAACGGCCGATGATTAATCGTTATGAAGATGCGGTTGGACTTCATGAGGCTATTTTCACGGGGATTTTTGAAAAAGCAGGTTATAAGTGGGATGTTTATGTAGATACTGAGGGTTTAGTGGAACAAACATTTTATCCTCTTTTTAATATGCCTGTAGACTTGATTAAAAATCGAAATTGTCCAATATTTAAAAGAAAATTATTTATCAATGATTTAACCGGAACCATTCAGGAAAATGCAAATTTGCCGGCAAGAGAATTGTTTGATTATTTAGATAAAGAAACCGACTATAATACGGATATGATAATAGAGCATCTGTTAAGAAGTGCTAATTTGCGCGATTTAATGAATGGATTGAATCTGAATTATATACTTGAAGATATACCTAGTGAAAAGAAAGTAAATAGAAAAAATAAGTGTGGTATTTTCATTTCTACAATAGGATGGGAAAACCATTTTTACGAGTATTGTGAGCTTTTGAAGAATGTTCCGGATGATGTAGATGTATATTTGGCAGTAGAAGAGAATAATAAACATTATGAGGAAGGAAAAATTCAGATTTGTTGTATTGGGAAAGATGCGGAAAAATTTGAATTATTAGCGTATTTTGAAGATAAAATCAAAGCATATGATGTGGTATGCTTGATAGATAGTTATGATGAGGATACTTTTGCAGCGTATAATGTGTTGTCCGCAAAGGAACTTTTATATCGTGAAATGTTAGAAAGCAAGGGATATATAGAACGGGTGCTTTCATTATTTGAGGAAAATCAAAGATTGGGAATGCTTATTCCAAATGCTCCGGTACACGGCGAATATCAATCTTTAGCAGAACAGGATTGGAAAAGAAGCTATAAACAGGTAAAAGAGTTTGTCAATAAGTATCAATTAGCGGTAGATGTGAGAAAAGAAAAGGAATCTCCCGTTGCAATGGGAAATTGTTGCTGGGTAAGAACAGATATTTTAGAAACATATCTTCAAATGCACAAAGGGGCAGTGGAAGAAGAAATAGCCAAAAATAGAAAGAATTGGAGTTATTTATTACCGTTAATAGCACAAAGCAGAGGAAAATTTACAGCCAATGTGTGTCCGAAACTGATAGGGCAGAACTTACTAAATACATTTTATGGATATAGATATGCAAATATAATGAATACCAATTACTATAATATAGCTGCTGAGGTATATTATGATGTAGGGGAAGGCTTTAAGGTAGAAGAAGTAAAAAAAGTTGCATACAAGGTAAAGGTATTCCATAAGGAAAAAGTAGAAATAAAATTAAGAGTTCCTGCTAATACAAAGTATATTCGCTTTGACCCATGTGAAGGGTTTATGTGTGTATGCAGTAATATAAAGTGTAATGTAGAGGGAATTAAGATTCATAATACCAATGGAATACGATTTGGCAAAGAAGATTTGTTTTTGACAAAAGATCCACAATATATTTTTGAAGGAGATTTTTCCAATACAAGGGTACTTATAATCACTATGGAGAATATATCTATTTTCTGGAGCGAAAACGGGCTTGAAAAAGAAATGAAAGATATATTTAAGGAAAGAGAAGAATTGATTGGAGCAGTGCAGCATCTATTAAAAGACAGAAAAAAACTAGATGATGAAACAAAAACAGCCAATGTAACTATAAATGAATTAAAAGAGAAAAATAAGCAGTTGGAAAATGAAATTTCAGCGATCAAGGCTACAAAAAGTTGGCGTTGGACTTCTTGGTTTAGGAAAGGAAAATAATAGTTATGAAAAGGTTGGGAATTTACTTTTTTTACGATAAAAACGGAATTGCAGACCAATATATAGATTATGTATTGCAGGATTTTTCACAACATTTGGAAAAACTCATTGTTGTATGTAATGGAAAATTAACATCTGAAGGAAGACAGCTATTCGGAAAATATACAGAATCTGTCATTGTAAGAGAAAATAAAGGATTCGATGTTTGGGCATATAAAACAGGGTTGGATAGCTTAGGCTGGGATGAATTAGTGAAGTATGACGAAGTTGTTTTGATGAATTATACCATTATGGGACCGATTTATCCCTTAAGAGAAATGTTCGATGAAATGGACAAGAGAGAAGAACTGGACTTTTGGGGAATCACAAAATGTTTTCAGGAAGATTCACCGGTTGCTCAGGAAATGTGGGATAACCCTTATGGGTATATCCCGGAACATATCCAGTCAAGCTTTATGGTATTTAGAAAAAGTATCGTTTCTTCACAACTGTTTCAGAAATACTGGGATGAGATGCCGGAAATACATTCCTATTATGAATCCGGCGGTAAACATGAACAGGTTATTACCAAGTACTTTGCCGATAATGGTTTTAAATGGGATTGTTATACCAATTATGAAGGTTTAGACCCTAAAATCTCAGGATGTTGTCCGTTAATTACCGTTCCGTTAGAAGTAATCAAGGAAAGAAAATCCCCATTCTTTAAGCGCAGAACATTTTTTACTACAAAGGAAGAATATAATGCTACCAGTCCGTTTGTTAAGGAATTTTTAGAGTTCCTTGAAAAAGAGACAGATTATGATACAGATCTTATTTACTCAAATTTAATCAGAACTTGCAATCAACGAGATTTGGTTGAGAATTTTTTATTATTCCATGTTATGTAGGAGGAATTATGGTGGAAACAAAAGAAAAGAAAGTTGCCATATTTTTAAACATAAAAAATATTGTGCAGAAAGAAATGGTGGAAAAAAGATGCCATGAATTTCGGGAAGTTGCAGATGTCTATATTGGAAAAAGAAGGAGCAATTGTATTGAGAGTCTTGGAATAGATATAGAAGCATCTTATAAAGATTATGAATATGTTGTTATGATAAATCCATTTGAAGCAAGAGAATTTGAAACAGAAGGAAGTATTGTGCAACGAGAATCTTTTTATATAAACAATTTGCTGGGAAGTGTTTCGGAATTAAAGGAAGAAATTGAACTATTAGAAAAAAATAAGTTTGAGGGAATGTTAGTCTCAAGAATGGATTATATCAAGGCATATGCTGTAAGTAACTATGAGAAGTGGAAAGATTACTATGAAGCGGTAGATGCATTTAATGAAGAAAATGAACTTCAGGTGATACTTTCTGAGAAAAAGGCACCGATTCAAGTGGAAAACGGATGTGCCATTATTAAAACCAAGGCATTGGAAGAAATTGAGAAAACAAAGTATGAAGAATTGAGTACGGAACTGTTAAGTTATGTATTACCGGTGTATATGCAAAGCAGAGGATTTTTGCCCAGCTATTTTATGAGAAAGGATTTATTAAAGAACAATAATATCGGCTATACAGCATTACACCATTATTCAGAAACAAATGTGGGACATAACCTGCAAATATGCAGTAGATATTATTACGATTTCGGTGAGGGATTTGTAGAAGACGAAGAGAATGAGATTAAAAAAATTATAAAGTTCTGGACAAAGGATAAAGTTGCTTTTAAAATACCGGTTCCGGAAGGGGTAAAAGCCATTGGATTTCATCCATGTGATGGATTTATGTGCGTGTGTGCGGAAACCTGCGTAGAAGAAGAGGGCGTGGAGATTCAAAATGTAAATGCACAGCATTTTGAAAAGGAAGATGTGTTTTTGACGCATAAACCGGAGTATGTTCTCACAGGTGATTTTCAGAAATACGATATGCTTACGATAACTATGGAAAATATTTCTGTATTTTGGAGTGAACATGATTTCAAATATGAAATAGATAATTACATAATGGGAAAAGAAAATGAAATAAATCACAAGGCATGGGCGATTGAAGAGTTGAAAGGAAAGTTAGAAGAGGCAGAAACTGAACTTGCAACCATTAAAAACAGCAAGGCATGGAGATATATTTCTGGTTATCGCAGAATGAAAAATCGGATTTTTAGGAAGTAAGGAAGGCAATGGAAAATGGAAGGAATTTCAGTAGTAGTACCTGTTTTTAACGAAGAGGGAAACGTAAAAGAACTCCATAGAGAAATTTATGAAGTGTGCACAAGGGAAAAATATAATTTTGAAATTATATTTGTGGATGACGGATCAAAAGATAAAACTCCGGAATTGTGTAAGGAATTACATCCATTAAAATATATTCGTATGCGTAAGAATTTTGGACAGACCGCAGCAATGGATGCGGGCATTAAAGCATCAAAATATGATTATATTGTAACAATGGACGGAGACAGACAAAACGACCCGGCAGATATTCCGAAATTAGTAAAATATTTAGAAGAAAATGATTTGGATATTGTTTCCGGATGGAGAAAGAACAGAAAAGATACAGTAATGAAGAAATTTACGTCAAGAGTAGCAAATTTCTTGCGCGGAATTATTGTAAAGGATAATATCCATGACAGTGGATGTTCTTTAAAGATATATAAAAAGGAGTGTTTTGAACACATCAATTTATATGGAGAAATGCATCGTTTCATTCCGGCATTGTTGAGAATTAAGGGATTTCGTGTAGGCGAAGTAGTAGTAAACCACAGACCTCGTACAGCAGGAGTAACCAAATATAACTGGAAACGTACCGTAAAGGGATTTGTGGATATGATTTCCTTATGGTTTTGGAGTAAATATGCGGTAAGACCATTACATATCTTAGGGGCAGGAGGGATGATTTGCCTGTTCCTTGGAGGAATTTGCGGTGTCTGGTCTGTGGCTTTGTTTGCTATGGGACGAAAAATGTCCAGCAATCTTATGCCACCATTGCTTACGGTATTTTTTATCATTACCGGACTTTTGATGTTTGTATTTGGATTAATGAGTGATATGATGAGTAAAACATACTATGGTTCAGGAATTGATAGTTCTTATAGTATCAAAGAAGTGATAGAGAATCAGGAAGAGGAAGCATAAATGAAGATATTGGTAGTATCCCATGAATTTCCACCAATTGGCGGGGGTGGAGCAAATGCTTGTTATTTCCTGACAAAGGGACTGGTAGACAAAGGGCATGAGGTAACAGTGGTTACCGCTAATTACCGGAATATGCCACAAGAAGAAAAAATAAATGGTGTAAATATCATACGGGTGAATGCATTACGCCAACATAAGGAACATTGTAGCTTTAAAGAGATGCTTAGTTATTTGATGAAGGCATATCCGGTTGCAAAAAAGCTACATAAAAAGGAAAAATTCGATAATTGTCTGGTATTCTTTGGTATTCCCAGTGGACCAATCGGGTATCTGCTGAAGAAAAAGTACAAGCTGCCGTATGTGATTCGTTTTGGCGGCGGAGATGTTCCGGGATTTCAGGAGCGATTTACGAAAGTATATAAAGTAATAGCTCCGGCAATAAAACTTATATGGAAAAATGCAGATGCATTGGTTGCAAATAGTCAGGGGCTTAAGGATATGGCGCTTGACTTTTATCATAAGAAAAATTTTGAAATTATATGCAATGGAGTAGATACAGAAATGTTCTATCCAATAGAAAAACAGGAATCTCAAGAATTTACCATACTTTTTGTTTCCAGACTAATAGAAAGAAAGGGACTTCAGTTTGTTATTCCGAAATTGCAACAGATTCAGGATAGTACAGACAAGCAAGTGAAATTAGTTGTAGTGGGAGATGGACCATATCGTGGGGAATTAGAGCGATTGGTAAAAGAACATCACATAGATAATATGGTTCAATTTGAGGGACAGAAGGATAAGAGTGAGATTGTACCTTATTATCAGAATGCAGATTTATTTATTTTGCCGTCAGCAAAAGAAGGAATGCCCAACGTTGTGCTAGAAGCAATGGCGTGTGGATTACCCATTGTAATGACACCTTGTGAGGGAAGCAAAGAGCTTATTACCGATAATGGATTCATTGTAGAGAACACAAAATTTGCAGAAAAAATAATTGCGTGTTGTCAGAATTACAAAATGACAAAGAAATTTGCACAGGTTAGTAGAGAAAAAGTATTGGATAAATTTTCATGGAAGAATGTAGTTGATAGTTATGAAGAATTATTAATGCGAAATAAAAGAGTGGACTGAGGAAAGAAGTATGTGCGGAATATGTGGTTACATAGGGAATCAAATATCAGAAAATCAATTGATAGAAATGAATAATACAATGTATCATCGAGGTCCAAATGATGCGGGAATTTGGCAGACGAAATTTTGTGGAAAAAGTATGGGGCTAGCCCAGAGAAGGTTAGCAATATTAGATTTGTCTGAATTAGGACATCAGCCGATGCATTATAATAATGGAGATTTTGTCATTGTGTTTAATGGGGAAATTTATAATTATAAGTTATTGCGAGAAGAGTTAAGAAAACAGGGGCATCATTTTGTATCAGATTGTGATACAGAAGTAATTTTAGCAGCCTATGCTCAATGGGGAGAGCAGGCGGTATATAGATTAGAGGGAATGTTTGCTTATGCTATTTATGATAGAAAGAGAAACAGGGTTATTCTGGCAAGAGATAGAATTGGTAAAAAGCCTCTATATTACTATTGGGATGGTTTTAACTTTATATTTGGTTCGGAATTAAAAGCGATTGTAAAATCTCCTTGGTTTCAAAAGGAAATAAATACAGAAGTTATAGAAAAGTACTTGTGTTATCAATATATTAATGAACCGGATACAATCTATAAAAATACATTTAAATTACCAGCTGCACATTATATGATATTTGATGGAGAAAATATTGAAATTCAGAAATATTGGGATTTATTTGAAAAATTTACAGAAGGAAAAGAACAGCAAATATTAGATTATGAAGAGTGCAAAAAAGAATTAAAGAAAACAATTTATAAATCAGTGGAAGATAGATTAGTGGCTGATGTACCAGTAGGAACTTTTTTGAGTGGTGGAATTGATTCTACATTGGTTACAGCAGTTGCAAATGACATTATCGGCGGAAGTGTAAAGACATTCACGATTGGTTTTGATGAGAAAGAGAGAAATGAGGCTGCTTTTGCCGAGGAGACAGCAAAATATTTACAAACAGAACATACAGAGTTATATGTAACAGAGAAAGATATGTTAGATATGATTCAGGATGTATGTGTTTATTTTGACGAGCCGTTTGCTGATCCATCAGAGATTCCAACAATGTTAGTATCAAAACTTGCAAAAGAAAAAGTGACAGTGGCATTATCCGGAGATGGAGGAGATGAATTTTTCTGCGGATATTCCATGTATGATTTTGTATATTATGCTCAAAAATTAGATTTATTGGCCGGAGTTGGAAACCGAATATTGAATAATAAGTCGGGAAATAAAATAAAACGTAAGTTGCCGCAGGAAGCAGTTGCTTTACTGGAAAATAGAGAAAAGACAACGAAGGTACAGCTTTTTGGGGATTTACCGGAAAAATTTGTAGCACGAATGTTAAAAAAAAGTAATGGGCAAATAAAATATCTTCGGGAAAGTGAGATAAATGTGCACAATTGGCAAGAAAAAAGGATGTTATTGGATATGTATACATACTTGCCGGAAGATGTTTTGACAAAGGCAGACAGAGCATCGATGAAATATTCGTTAGAGATGCGTTGCCCATTATTGGATCAAAGAGTAATGGAGTGTTCATTTAGAATTCCCCATAAATATAAATACCATTCGGGAAGTAAAAAGTATATTTTAAAGGATATCTTGTATGATTATGTTCCAAAAGAAATGATGGATAGACCGAAAAAGGGATTTGGAGTTCCACTAGGAAAGTGGTTACGAACTTATTTAAAAGAGGAAGTTGCAAGAGTATCACAGAAAAGTTTTATAGAAGAACAAGGTTTTTTTAATTATGATGTTGTTCAAGAATTAATAAGCAAAGTAGAAAAATCAGATAAAAAACCATATCCGAAGATTTTATGGGCATATTATATATTTCAGTTGTGGTATATGAAATATTGTTCTCAGATATAAGAAACGATAGGCAACATTCCGATGTGCTTTAAGAAAACGAAAGCAAATGTGATAGTTAACAAGGAAGGAGATTTGTATGAAAATAGCCATTGTGGTATCGACACTTGATTTAGGAGGAGCACAGCGAGCAGTATCAAATATTGTAATGAATTTGCCAACAGATTGTGAAATAGATTTAATCCTTAACAGTCGTGAACATATTGTTTATCCTTATAGAGGAAATATTATTTCTTTAGATTTAGAACCTCAAGAGAACAGAAGTGGATTATTATATCAGGGAAAAGTATTTTTTAAAAGGTTACGATTACTTAAAAAATTAAAAAGAGAGAAAGGGTATAATGCAGTCATAAGTTTTCTGGATAGTGCTAATATTGCCAATATTCTTACAGGGAAAAAGTTTTGTAAAACAATTGTTTCCGTGCGTACTAGATTATCGGGGGAAAATAATTGGAAATATAAAATAATAGTAAGTAACCTGGTAAAGCTGCTTTATAATAAGGCAGATAAAGTGGTTGCTATATCGGAAGGTGTACGTCAGGATTTAATTGATAATTTTAATATTAAAAAAGAAAATGTATGCACGATTTATAATTGCTATGATGTAGAGGAAATACAAGAAAAAGCGGCAATGCCATGTGAGGAGGTAGAGGTTGAACAGGATAGTTTTTCAATTGCAACCATGGGAAGATTTGTACAACAAAAAGGACAGTGGCATCTACTAAGAGCCTTTAAAGAAGTGTTAAAGGAAGAACCAAAAGCAAAATTGTATATCTTAGGAGAAGGTGAGTTACAAGATTATCTGTATAAAATGGTAGACGAACTTGAAATGCGAGAATCCGTTGTATTTTGCGGATTTTTGAAAAATCCGTTTTCTTTGATTTCAAAAGTAAAATTATTTGTATTCCCATCACTGTGGGAAGGATTTGGAAATGCATTGGTAGAGGCAATGGCGTGTGGGGTTCCGTGTATCGCATCAGATTTTAAATATGGTGCAAGAGAAATTATGCAGGATAATGCAGATATTAATCTGGAGTGTAAAAAAGTAGAGACGGTAGATTACGGAATACTTACACCGGTTTGTTCTAATGTTTACAATGCACCAAAGGATATGTTAGAAAAAGAAGAAGAATTTCTAAAAGAAGCAATTTTAAAAGTTATGTCAGAAGAGACAGTACAGGAAGTATATGCTCAAAAAGCCGTAGAAAGAGCCGGATATTTTACAGCAGAAAAGACCGTAGAACAGTGGCTAAAACTAATTTAGGGAATAGGAAAGGATGCGTAAATAGAGATATGGAATATGTAGTAATTGTGGGAGGAGGAGTAGCTAATAAGGGTGCTCAGTCTATGACATTTCAAATCATCAAAGAAATACGGAAACATATGCCGGGAAAAGAAGTTGTTGTTTTTTGTAATTCTAAGACAAACGATGTTCCTAAAATGGATTTAGAATATAATGTTAAAGTAGTGCCTTTTGATGCAAAAGATATTTTGTATTTTACAGGTGGAATAAAAAAAGTCGCTTCCGTACTATTAGGAGAGAAGAAGGAAAGGATAAAAGAAATTCAGGAGATTTTAGATAATGCGTGTCTGGCATTTGATATTAGTGGATACTCTTTTTCATCTGAATGGTCTGCATTGAATTCTGTAAAATATTTATATCGAATTCAGATAATGAAAAAGAAAAAAATTCCAATGATAATAATGCCGCAATCTTTTGGACCATTTCATTATGCAAAGTTCTGGCAAATTTATATAAAGAGATTAGCAAGTGGACTCTTAAAATATCCTATGGCAATATATGCAAGGGAAGAAGAATCTTATAAAGAGTTAACATCACAATATAAGTTGGATAACTTACATTTGTCTGTTGATATGGTATTGCTTGGGGGAGAAGTGAATAGAGATGAAATCTACAAAGAAAAAATACAACCGAAGCATTTTGAAATATTAGAAAACAGTGTAGGAATTATTCCAAACAAAAAGGTGTTGGAACACAGCAAAGAAGAAGATATTATTAACTTATATAAAGGGATAATTGACAGATTGCTGCAAATCGGAAGAAACATATATATTGTACAACATTCAACGCCGGATCAGGAGTTTTGCAAAAAACTGAAGGAGATATATAAGAATCATAAGAAGGTATATCTTATAGAGGAAGAATTGGATTGTTTAGATTATGATGAGCTGGTTGCTCAGTTTGACTATGTAGTAGCTTCTCGATATCATTCGATTGTACATGCATATAAACAGCATATCCCGTGTATTGCTGTTGGATGGTCATATAAGTATCAAGTGCTTTTAAAACATTTTTCACAATTGGATTACTTAATAGATGTAAAAAATATGCAGGAAGAATGTGCAGTAAAGTGCGTAGATGAAATGCAGGAAAAATATAAACAGGAAAAAGAAGTAATTCAGTCAGAAATGGATACATTAAGAAAAGAAAAGTTTTATGATGAACTTTTTAAGCTGATAGGATAGAAGGGAATTTGAAAATTGTGTCGCGCGAGAAGAGTTTAATAAAAAATACCGTTATTTTAGGAATCGGATATGTGATTCCGGGTCTGGTATCATTTTTAACACTACCGATATATACGGCAATGTTAACCAAAGCAGAATACGGAACCTATGATTTGATAACCATTCTGGTGTCATTACTATTGCCTATAGCAAGTTTACAGATTAAAATGGCAGCATTTCGGTTTGTACTTGAAAGTCGGGGTAATGAGGAAAAGATAAAAAAATATATATCCACTATTTGTATTTTTGCAGTTATAATTATCGGAATCTGTTTAGTAATTACAAGTGCAGTATTGCCGGGAATAAGTGCAATAAATAGGGTGTTGATTGGTCTGTACCTTTTCCAGGAAATGATAGTAGATTTATTAAAGCAATTGGCAAGAGGTCTTGGAGTACTGAAAAAGTATGTTATGGCAATTTCAATCAATTCAGTGCTTACATTAATTTTTGCTGCGGTATTATTGTCGGGGCTTGATAAAGGACTGCCCGGATTGTTGTTAGCATTAAATATAGCGTTGCTTTTTGCAAATATATATTTAATTGGGGCACTGAAAATTCCTCAGAGAGTTTCTTATCGCTATTTTAGTAAAAAATGTTTAAAAGAAATGCTTGCTTATTCTGTACCGATGATTCCTAACGCAATATCTTTATGGGTGGTAAAATTATCAGACAGAGTAATCGTAACATGGTTTTTGGGATTGGAAATGAACGCTATTTATGCGGTTGCCAATAAGATTCCTTATTTGTTGAGTGAAGTTACCGGAGTATTTAATCTTGCCTGGCAGGAAAATGCCTCCTTGGCAATTGAAGATGAAGACGCAGAAGAATATTATAGCAATATGAGCCAGACCATTATCGAAGTGTTAATTGGGGGAATGGCGGTATTAATTGCAGGTACGCCCATTTTGTTTAAGATATTTATTAATGAATCATATGGAGAGGCATATAATCAGATTCCAATTTTATGTTGGGGTATTTTTTTTGCAAGTTTATCAAATTGTTGCGGAAGTATCTATATAGCATTAAAAAAGACGAAGATAATTGGAGTTACATCTGTTGCGGGAGCTATGATCAATCTTTTGGTAAACGTAGCATTAATTGGAAAAATAGGTCTTTATGCAGCATCTCTTTCTACCGCTGTAAGTTATGTAGTTATATATTCTTTTAGGGTGTTACAGCTAAAAAAGTATGTAAATATAAAATATAACTGGAAGAAAAATACAGTTTCCTTTTTGATGCTTTTTGTGATAAATATAATATATTACAAAAAATATTTGGTTACTGATGTAATAAATATAGGAATTGCAATTATTTTTGCAATCGTATTAAATAAAAAGTTATTGCTAACAATGTATCATAAATATCGAAAAAAGGTGATGTAGATGAAACAGATTGTTGAAAAAGAAAAATGTACCGGGTGTGGCGTATGCGCTGCTGTATGTCCGAAAGAAGCAATTACTATGAAAATGGACAAAAGTGGATTCTACTATCCGGTAATTGATAACGATGTATGCATAGAATGTGGAAAATGTCAGCGTTCATGTCATTGCTGTATAAAAAGAACAAAAGATAACGTATATGATAAAAATAAATATTATGCAGTAGCAGCGAAAACAGATAAAGATTTGATGTCTGTATCATCAGGGGGAGTCTTTTTTAAGATTGCAGAGCAGTTTATCGTAAACGGAAATATTGTATACGGTGCAATGCAGGAAGGGGTAGGCGAAGTAACGCATGTAAGGGCAGATTCTATTGAGAGTGTTAAAAAGTTAAGAAGGTCGAAATATTTGCAGTCCAAAACCACGGATATTTGGAAACAGGTGCAGCAGGACCTAGAGACAGGAAAGAAGGTTTTGTTTAGTGGTGTTGGATGCCAAATCGCAGCGTTGTATGCATTTTTAGGTAAAGATTATCCGAATCTGTATACCTGTGAAGTTATTTGCCATGGAGTACCATCTTATTCGGTATTTGAGCAATATTTGAAAGAAACAAAAGAAGGGCTTGGAAAAGAAGTTCGGGAAATTTGTTTTAGGGATAAACGCCTGGGGTGGAAAAATAATCAAATATCTATGAAAACGGATGGTGGAAAAGACATCGTATGTGCAAGCGGTATACATCCGTTTCATAAGGGATATTTGAAAGGATATTATAGCAGGGAATGTTGTGCAAATTGTCAATATGCCAATTTAGAGCGTAATGCAGATATTGTTTTAGCAGATTTTTGGAAATATGCAGGGGAGAAGTTGGGAGCATATAAGAAAAAAGGAATATCATTAGTATGTTGCAGAACCGATAAAGCAGACGAATTGTTAAGGAAAATTGAGAATCAGGTAATGCAGGAAGAAGTAGGGGAAGAGGAAGCTATAAAAAGTTGTAGGCACTTGACACACACACCAAAACAAAGGAAAAGAAAATTGTTTTTTGAATTATATGAAAAGTCTGGTTTCTTTATAGCACAGTGGTTATGTGAAAAGCCAAGAGCAGTGCAAAAGCTGTTTTTACATATAGTGGAAAATCAGGTATATAGAAGGGCAATTCAAAAAAAATTAGCAAGAAAACAAATTGGTGTTAGCATGAAAATCCAAAGCAAGTACAGAAAAAGACTTGAGGATTTTGTAAAAAAATACAAATAAAAGGATGAATCAGATGAATATAAATACAACATTTATAAGATGTTTAGAAGAATTAAATAGAGTTGGAGTATCATGTTATTTTTTCCATAGACCGGCAATGGTAAAAGCAAAATTTTATGACAAGAATGCCAGATATCGTATGAGACATCGGATATCTTTTCCGAAAATTGCAGAAAATCCTTCTAAGTACAGAGAAGTATATAAGTGTGTTTTGGGAGAGGCATATGATGATAAAGAAATAGAAAAATTAAGTGCCATTCCACCAGTGATAAAACAGGGGGGAAGGGTTTGTCATGCCAATGTACAGTCAGAATATGTGAATGTAGAAAACGGATATCGAAAAACGGCCTATCAGACAGAGGAAAAGCAAAATAGGATTTTTATGTATGGAAGATGCGGTGTGTTTGGTTATGCTGTTAAAGATGAAGAAACAGTACCTTCACAGTTACAAAAAAAATTATCAGAAGAAGGAATTTCGGATTATTCTGTAAAAAACAGGGGATTATGGGGAGCTGATACAGAGAGTATTATCAGCAATTTTATAACAGATGTAAAAAAGAAAAC
Organism: Clostridiales bacterium; assembly: GCA_012519695.1. Taxonomy (GTDB): domain Bacteria; phylum Bacillota; class Clostridia; order Lachnospirales; family Lachnospiraceae; genus Petralouisia. The sequence goes on from JAAYPT010000101.1 coordinate 48,681, forward strand.
ATTTCATGAAAATGATGTTATTATTTTTTATATGCATAAATTAAAAGATGATGTTATGGATAGTGCAAAAAAAGCAGGAATGTACTATGAGAATACCACCGAGGAGTTTCATACCTATGATGCAAGTAAGGGATGCTTTTATGATAAACCGGGGCATATGAATGCAGCCGGATACAAAATAATAGCAGATATTATATGCAAAAAATTACAGGCAACTTCATTTCAGAAACAATGCGTAGAATTACCAAAGCGGGAAGAACCGTTTGAATATAGTGATGAAATAGAAATAACAGAAGAAATGGAGCAGTACATTACCCAGATAAAGAACTGGGTAGAACTGCCGGAAACAGCCATGATCGGAAGTATTATCATGAACTGTAATCCATTTACATTAGGACATCGCTATTTGATTGAAACGGCGAGAAAACAGGTTGATATATTGCTGATATTTGTTCTGCAAGAAGACCGTTCTGAATTTTCATTTTCCGAAAGATATCAATTGGTAAAAGCAGGAACGAAAGATTTAGAAAATGTATTTGTTGTGCCAAGTGGGAAGTTTATTATTTCAGCAATTACCTTCCCGGAATATTTCCTGAAGAGTCAGAAAAAAAGTATGATTGTAGATACCACAAGAGACTTAGAGGTATTTGGGAAATATATTGCCAAAGAACTGCATATTAAGAAGAGATTTGTTGGTGAAGAACCGATTGATATGGTGACAAATCAATATAATCAGAACATGAAAAAAGTGTTGCCGAAATATGGAATAGAGGTTATAGAGATTCCAAGAAAAGAAGTTGAAAATCAAGGTGTAATCAGTGCTTCTAAAGTGCGAAAGATGATGAAAGAGGATAGTGAAGAACTAAGGAAATTTGTACCGGAAACAACCTATTCCTTCTTACAGTGGAGAAAAAATAATGTTACTTTTTACAGGTTAAGTAATGGGATGCGAATACCAAAAATCGGATTTGGAACATTTCCAATGAAAGAGGAATTAGAGGAAGTGATTCCAAAGGCGGTAAAAGCAGGATATCGCATGTTTGATACATCGGATAACTATCACAATGAATCCTATTTGGGAAAAGCATTGGAGAAAAGTCAGGATTTAGAAAAGAATTTTTTTGTTGTTACCAAGATATCAAAGCCTCAAAAGCTGTTAAAATTTTCACAAGAATATCAAAAAAGTCAGGAAAGACTAAAACACAAAATTGATTTATTCTTAATGCACTGGCCGTATCCGTTTGTAAAATATAATTTGTGGCGAGAAATGGAAAGTTTATATGAAAATGGTGCATGCGGAGGAATTGGTGTTTGTAATTTTACCAATAAGGAAATGATAAAATTATTAGAAAAGGCAAAAGTGAAACCACTGGTAAATCAGATTGAACTTCATCCAATGTTTCAGCAAAGACAGATATGTGAATTTTGTGAGGAAAATGGAATTAAGATAATGGCATATTCTCCTTTAGCAAGAATGGATAAACGTTTGATGGAGAATGAATTGCTTAAATCTATGGCAGAAAAATACGGAAAAAGTGTTCCACAGATTATTTTAAGATGGGATGTTCAGCATGGATATATACCCATTCCGTCAGGAAAGAAAGAAGAGCACTTAATTGCCAATATTGACATTGATGATTTCTTGTTGACAGAAAAAGATATGCAAAAGATTGACAGTCTTGATTGTGGAATGCGAGTAAGATTTGACCCTGATAAACGATTTAATGCAAAATATAAAATTGCTTTCTGGGGAATCAATGTAATTTATGCAACCAGAAAAAAGTTTGTGAAGATGTCTAAAAGTATGATAGGAAACTTGAAATTTTTAATAAAATATTATTTGAAACAACTTGTTAGAAGTAGGTAGATGGGGGAAAGATGAGTAAACGTTTTATAAAGATATTTTTGGGTTTAGGAATAATACTGTTATTGGCAACTGCCGGAATGGTGGCTTTGGTGGACCCGTTTGGGGTTTATCATAAGCCTTGGTTTGGGTGGAAGACTGTTAATTTGAATCAGGCATACCAAAATCCGGGATATGTGAAAAATTATGATTATGAAACAGCACTGGTAGGAACATCTATGACAGAGGGTATGAGAGCATCTGAAGTAGACAAGCTATTTGATACTACAACCATTAAAATTTGCCAAAGTGGTGCGCATTCTATGGATATGGCAGAGATGTTAAAGTTAGTTTGTAAGGAAGGAAAGGCAAAACAGGTTATTGTAGGATTTGATGCAAATATTTTCCGAAAAGAATACGATACCTATCGTAGTGAGATGCCATTATATCTTTATAATGATAATCCATTAGATGATATAAATTATTTATTTAATAAACAGGTACTTTTTGAAGAAATTCCGGAAATGTTACAAGCCAATAAAGAGGGGAATTTACCGAAACTAGATGATTATTATATTAGGGGAGAAGGAGAATATTCCAGAAAAATTGCATTATCAAATTATGAAAGAGGGGTAATTGATGAAGTGAGTGTGAGCTGGGATAGAGCAGACAAAAATATTGATAATATTGCACCCATTATTGAAAATAATCCGGATGTTACATTTTATATTTATATGCCCCCATATAGTATGTTGTTTTGGGACAGATATATGTGTAATGGGATAGTAGATAATGAGCTTGCAATGCAAAAGCAGATAGCAGAAGCCTTTTTGAAATATGATAATGTACAGTTCTACTATTTTATGAACGATTATAATGTTATAACAAACTTGGAAAATTACAGAGATGCAGGGCATTATAGTCCGCAGGTTTGCAGTGAGATATTACAGGAAATCCATAATGGTAATTATAGGGTTACAAAGGACAATTATTTGTCGGTGTTTGCTGAAATGGAGAATTTTGTAAAAACTTATGATTATGATTCCATGTTCAATTAGGAATAGAATGAAAACATATATCGTTACGAAAGAAAAGGTTGGATGATATCAAGGGAGGAACACATGACATTTAATACATATCTGTTTATATTTGCATTTTTACCGGCATGCTTTTTGCTGTATTTTGCATGTAATCATTTGAAAAAGTATACATTGGCGAATATTTCATTAATTATTATGTCAAGTCTGTTTTATTTATACGGAAGCATTTATAGTATGCTTGTGGTTTGGGCAAGTATTGTTGTAAACTATGCAATACTTCAGTGGATGAAAAGAAGTAAGGCACCAAAAGCAATTTTAATTGTAGGGATTGTTTTAAACTGTATGGGCTTACTTTCTTTAAAGTATTGTAATTTCTTTATTGACAATGTAAATGGTATCTTTCATTCAGATTTTAATTTACTGAAACTTATATTACCATTGGGAATTTCCTATTATACATTTCAACAGATTGCATATCTGGTAGATAATTACAGAGGAGAAGTTCCGGAATATAGTTTTATAGAGTATAGTTTATTTATTTTGTTTTTTCCAAAGGCAATTGCAGGACCGATTTTATTTCACTCAGATATTATGCCGCAATTCCAGGAGGAAAACAGAAGAAAGATAAATGCAGATAACGTAGCAACGGGATTGTATGTAATATCCATAGGAATGGCAAAGAAGGTATTGTTGGCGGATACTTTTGGAAAGTTTGTAGACTTTTATTATGGAGATATTGCTTCTATGAATTCCACGCTTGCAATTCTTGCAATGATAGGATATACATTCCAAATTTATTTTGATTTTAGTGGATACTGTGACATGGCAACCGGAATCTGCTTACTGTTTAATATTGAGATTCCAACGAACTTTAATTCTCCATATAAATCCTATTCAGTGATTGAGTTCTGGGATAGATGGCATATTACATTGACACGTTTCTTTACAAAGTATGTGTATATTCCTTTAGGGGGAAGCAGAAGAGGAACGGTAAGAACTTATGTAAATACGTTAATTGTATTTCTGGTTAGCGGCTTGTGGCATGGAGCAGAGTGGAGTTTTGTGCTTTGGGGATTAATGCACGGCATAATGTTAATATTAAATAAAATGTTTAGGCAGAAGATAGAAACATGGAATAAAGTATTTTCCTGGTTCATAACATTTGGATTTGTAAATGTAGCGTGGATATTTTTCCGAGCAAACGATTTATCTCAGGCTATGCAAGTGATAAAACAAATAGCACAATGTAACTTTGGAGATATTGGCAGCAGTATTGCTCAAATATTTGCCTTGCCGGAGGTAATGGAAGTATTTAATGTATTACACTTAAGTGAGTGGATGACAATTAAATTACCATACTTTATGGTTTGCAGTTTCTTTATTTTGGCATTGGTTGTAATACTAAATGGGAAAAATGTGATAGAGCAGGTTGCAGAGTTTAAACCCACAGTCAGAAAGAGTATTTTTACAGCTATTCTTATGGTATGGTCTATATTATCATTTACCGGAGTGGGCACATTTTTGTATTCTGGGTTTTAGAACGGAGTAAAGCATGGAAAACAGGTTATCGAAGTTGCGGATATTGGCAGGGAGTGTGGGAATAATAGCAGCATGCACGGGAATACTTTTCTTTCCTTACTTATGGGGAGAAAAGTTATTTCTGTTCCCGCATGTTATAAGTGACGGTGTGGTACAATTTTATCCGCAGTATTATCAACTGGCAGAAATGCTGGAAAAAGGGCAAGGATTTGCAACATATGTATTTAGCAGCGGATGGGGAAATTACATTCATATAAGTGATATTTTTGAGTTATTCATCGTTATGGGTGGAACACAACAAATCGCATATAGAGTTGGCATTGTCATTGTATGCAAAGTGATTTTAAGCGGAGCAATCTTTAGTACATATTTGTATTATAGCGGTAAGCACAGTACAACCTGTATAATTGGCGGGCTGACCTATGGATTTTCGGCTCAGGTTTTAATCGGAGGAATCTGGAAGAACCAGGGGGAGCTTGCAATTATAATGGCACTGGCATTGTTGGTAATAGCGGTATGGAAAAAGGGAAAAAGCATACGCAACGTAATACTTACAATATTTGCATTAGCCATGTATGCTACACAAATCAGCATTTATTATCAATTAGTGTATGGTGTGGTAATTGTTGGATGCATTTTTGTATCCTATTTGCTGAAAGAAAGCAACATTCTGAGAAAAAAGCCAAGAACAAAAAAAGTGTGGATTGTCCTTGGCGTAGCTATCATAGTGGTAGCAATTATTTTGTGTTGGTACATTATGCCCCAAATGGTATCTGTTTTTCAAAGTTACCGGGTACAGTCAGGGCTTGCACAGTGGACAGAGAAATGGAAAGATACATTTACGATACATAATATAAAAGAATGTATTACGGTATATTTGCGAACCTTATCTCCTAGCATATTAGGAGTTAGCGGAATTGAAATGTGGTATGGGGAAGGTCCCGGAGCATATTGTGAGGCGGGAAGTTATTACTGTGGACTGCTCATACTCCTTATGGTGCCGCAAGCATATGGAAAAGACAAAAAAAGAAATATAATATATTCTTTGTTATTGGCAGGCGTAGCAGCGTTGACGTTTTTCCCTGCAATACGTTTAGTTGCCAATGGATTTGCAAATACCTATTTCAAACTAACCAGAATGTTAGGAATGTTAGTTGTATTGTGGATTGGTATACAAGGATTGCAAAAGATTGTGGATAACAGGGAAAATCTAAAGGTAAAGCGTTTATGGATAACCGTAGGTGTGATACTGACTCCTATATTATTGTTAGCAGTTTGGAAATATCGAGGAAAAATTTATACACAAGATATGATAACTGTATCGGTATTTATGTTATTATATGCAGTGATTCTTACTTTTTATAGAGCAAATCAAAAACAAGAAAAGAAACTAAAATATATCTTAATTGTTTTAGTGGCAATAGAGAGTGTAGGAATTAATTACCGTTTTATCAATAATGCGGATGCAGTCACAAAAGAAGAATGGGATACAGCCTACTATCAAGACGGTACGATAGAAGCAGTAAATGAGATAGAAGAAAAGGATGATGGTTTTTTCAGAATCGAAAAGGGATATTGTAGTGGTTTGTTAGATGATGCAGGGGTACAGGGATACCATGGAACCACTTATTATATCGGTGGAGTTGGAAACAGACCGCAGACAGAACTGATGGTGAATTTAGGAATGCCGGCATTGTGGAATCAGCGGGGATATTGCGGTGGTGCATATGGAAATGCAGCAGCAGAAGTACTGTTTGCAGACCGTTATGCATTGGCACGTTATGATGAATGTATCAGTTATAATTATCAAAAAGTGGACACCGTTGACCAAGTTCATATATTTGAAAATAAGGATGCATTTTCAATAGGGTTCGCCTATGATACTGTAATATCACAGGAAGAATTTGAAAAAAGTGATTATCAGGATCGTAGAGATATTATTTTACAAAGTTGTGTAGTAGAAAATGACAGTCCGTTATTAGAAGATATAGGAGAAGCTGATGTTTTACAGACAACAGATATAGAACCTATAAGATACATAGAATTGGAAAATTACCAATTAAATACGGGAATTAATGTAGAAACGATTCAGAAAAATGAGACGGTAGTGGTGGAATTGGAAAATGCCAAAGAAGAGTGTCTGAATGTGGTGTGGTCTACACCAAAAGAGGCATGGCAGAAGAATCGGGAGCGGATTGTGAGTATTTACGAAGAAATGGGAAAAAATGAGCTGGTGTTAAATAATCAGGAAGGAACAACTATGTTTGTAATACAGCCGTTTTCCACCACAGAACTTACAACCGTAGATAAAGTGGCAATCAAAGTATATGATACAGACGAATACTATAAGGTTTACGAACAGTCAGTGGCAAAACTACACAAGAATGGGCTTCAGCTTGAAGAATGGTCAGATACATCCATGAAAGGAAGTATCACAGTGGATAGTAAGAAATTGCTGTATTTATCCATACCATATAATAAAAAGTGGACATATCTGGTGGACGGTGAAAAAGTACAAGCAGAAAGAGTCAACTATGCATTTACCGGAATTGTGTTAGAACCGGGAGAACATGAGGTAGAGGTGCAGTTTCAAAAGTAGAATCTTCATGAATTCTATGTTATAATTTAAGTATAATTATTCAAGGGAAGAAGGAGGATTTTTATGGGAAAAAAAGTGTTATTGAACAAGAGACTAAGATACATTGGGGCATGGTTACTTTCACTTTTTTTAATGTTACCATTGTGTATTCCGATGTATGCAAATGCAGCATCAACCTTGATGGGGACAAGGGCAACTGCTGCAGATGTGGTGGAGGCAACTTCTACAAACAAGAAGGGTATTCAAGGCGTTGAGTTTTGGACAGATAGCAGTGATACCGAGTTTAAGAATTCTGTAAATCATGTGTACATGAATTTGGAACTTACCAGTATCATTAATACAGACGGAACCGGAACACCGTATGTTTATAATGGGAAGACTTACTACTTTAATTATGAGAATTATGTAAAAATTTTTGAATGGAGAATTCGTGAATTACGTGCAGCAGGTAAGATTATTACGGCAGAAGTTTTGATGGGATGGACAGATAATCCACAGTTGCAGAAATTGATATATCCGGGGGGAAGAGAATCAGGACATTTTTATTATGCTTTGAATGTACAGGATGCTGAGGCTGTAGAAACATTGAATGCTACATTTCATTACTTAGCAGATGTATTTGGTCAATCAGATTGTTTTATTCAAAATTGGATTTTGGGAAATGAGGTTACAGCGCCACAGCATTATAATTATTGCGGTACTTATGATGCAAATACGAATATTGATATTGCAGTAAAGTCTTTTGATTTATTATACAATGCAATTCAGGATAATAGTCCTTATGCAAAAGTATATGTTTGTCCAACTCATAACTGGTATGATAATTTAGTAGGAACGGGGATTCCAACGAAGACATTTATTGATGGATTTGCAGCAAGAGAAACAGGAAAGAATTGGAACATAGCATATCATGCTTATCCTAGACAGATGGATAAGACCATGTGGAGTAAGGATGCGGCGGCAGATTTGTCACATGACATTACCTCTAACTTTGTATGTGCAGCCAATTTAGAGGTTCTTACGGATTATATAAAAAACACCTATGGAAGTTCCCATCGAATTATTTTGTCCGAGCAGGGATTTGATGCAGGAAGTCTGGGACAAGAAGCACAGGCAGCCAGTTTAGCATACCTTTATTATGCTGCAGCACGAAATGATATGGTAGATGCCATGATTTATGTGCAATATAAAGATAATTTAGGAGCAACAGGTGCAGGACTTTATCAGGGCTTAGTGAATGCAGATGGAACAGGGCGACAAGCATATAATGTGTTCAAATATATGGATACGCCGTATGCAGCTTCTGTGGTAGATCCGTATATGCGTTATATTACCCCGAATGCAAATGGAACACCAATCACAAGCTGGAGTGATGATATTATATGGAAGGCAGCAAGTACCAATGCAACCATGACATCAGCCCAGTTGTATATTCCTGATAATCAAACAGGACCTTGTATCCAAATGGCAATGAGTGCAACTGCTTCTAGTGAGACTGACTTGGAATATCGTTGGCTGGTATATGATCAGAGTACAGGAGTGTGGAGTGTTGTTAGTGGTTGGCAGCTCAATCAGAACATTCTAAATTGGTATCCACAAAAGCAGGGGGCTTATCTTGTACAAGGTGAAGTTCGCGTAGCAGGAAATCCGGGCTCTGTGCTTACAGCAGCAACCGGATATCAGTATGGAACTACCACAACAGTACCTACATTATCTTCCGTAGGAGTTTATCTTTGGCAGTATGAAAACGGACTGATTGAAGGTGGAGCGGTTGTGAATGATGGAGTAGATACTTCACAGTTATCTTATCGCTGGTTAGTATATGATGTAAAAAATAATCAGTGGATTCAGGCAAGTGATTGGTCAGGTGATTATGGCATTCACTATAGACCAAGTAGTAGTGGTGATTATTTGGTTTACTGCGAAGTGAAAGATAATGCAGGACATACTGTAAACACAACAGTTGGCGTAAAGTACCGTCATGCAATTAAGGCAATTTGTCAGATGCCAGACCCAAATGGTAATGGTTATTTGATTGGGATTCAAAGTTTTGATAATCCGGGATATTATTATGAGATGCAGATTTTAGATTGTAATTTGTATGTACAGGGAAAAGATGCCTGGATTTATACTACAGGAAAATGTGGAACACAAGACACTACACTATGGACTATCTGGCAACCGGTTCCGGGATATTATTGGACATTGTTTAACTTATATGATGCATCCGGAAATCTGGTAGATCAACAGTGTTATGGATTTACAAATGCAGAATAATGAAATTGTAATAATAGGAGAGTCTCAGAAGGACTTTCCTATTATTATATTTTTTACTTTCTTTTTTAGAACAGCAATTGTATAATAGAAACATATTTATAATATGCGAAAGTGAGAAAAAGGTACGGAGGAGATAACGAATGAAAATAGCAGTGGCGGGTACCGGATATGTAGGTCTGGTGGCGGGAGTATGCTTTGCCGAAAAGGGACATCAGGTAATGTGCGTAGATGTGGATGAGAAGAAAGTAGAGACAATGAAGGCAGGCATTAGTCCGATTTATGAGCAGGACTTAGAAGAATTAATGCAGAAGAATTATAAAGAAGGAAGATTAGACTATACCACAGATTACCGGTCAGCATACCACGATGCGGAGGCTATTTTTATCGGAGTAGGAACTCCGGAGCAACCGGACGGTTCTGCAAATCTTTCTTATATAGCAACGGTGGCACGCCAAATTGCGGAGAATGTAGAAAGAGATTGCCTGGTAGTGGTGAAGTCTACCGTTCCGGTAGGAACCAATGATAAAGTAGAGCAATTTATCCATGACTTCCAGAAGAATAAGAAAGTAAAAATAGAGGTGGCAAGTAATCCGGAGTTTTTGGCACAGGGAACCGCAGTACATGATACACTTCATGCAGCCAGAATTATTATCGGAACCGAATCCAAAGAGGCAGAACAGAAACTTATGGAGATTTATGAGCCGTTTCATATTCCGGTAGTATCGGTAAATCGCAGAAGTGCAGAGATGATTAAGTATGCAAGCAATGACTTTTTAGCATTGAAGATTTCTTATATGAATGATATAGCTAATTTATGTGAGCTTGTGGGAGCTGATATTGAGGATGTGGCAAAGGGAATGTCTTATGATGCAAGAATCGGAGAACGTTTCTTAAATGCAGGAATCGGATATGGCGGAAGTTGTTTTCCAAAAGATACCAAAGCACTGGAATATCTTGCACGACAGAATGGATATCAGTTGCGTACGGTAAAGGCAGCAATAGAAGTAAATAAGGAACAGAAAACCTTACTTTTACATAAAGCAATGAAACGTTTAATTACATTTCAGGGGTTAAAAGTTGCAGTTCTTGGACTGACTTTTAAGCCGGGAACGGATGATCTTAGAGAAGCTCCATCCCTAGAGAATATTCCATTATTAATACAGGCAAAAGCCAATATTTATGCTTATGATCCGGTGGGGGCAGATAACTTTAAAAAGCGTTATCCGGAAGGAGTAACATATGTATCAACACCGGAAGAAGCATTAAAGGGAGCAAATGTATGCTTTATCTTTACGGAATGGGGAGAGATTAAAGCAGTAAAACCGGAAGAATATGCAAAATTAATGCAGACCCCATTAGTATATGATGGAAGAAATATTTATCAACCGAAAGAAATGCTAGAAGCAGGGGTTGAGTATTATTCCATAGGAAGGTAAAGGAAGTAATGGAGAAGAAGAAAGACATAGAGATTTCGCTGTTAAAAGGAATTGGAATTATTGCAGTTGTAGTAGGACATACCAGTAACATACATATCGTTCCGATTATTTACTATTGGCATTTGCCCTTATTCTTTTTTATCATTGGTTTGACCTATAATCATAAAAAGTATGAGAAGAATGTAAGTGGATTAATGGGGGGCACGATTGCATGGATTCTTCCCTATGTATTTTGTATATATGATACTTTTGGGATTGCTTCACAATGTATTTTATAATATGGGGATATTAGCAGATGGGAATGTGGCTTATAACCTGCAAGGATTTCTAGATGCTTTTTGGAATTATTTTCGTTTATATACAGAGCCATTTGCAGGTCCATTGTGGTTTATGTTTCCATGGTTTTTTGCTACGTTACTGTATGGAGTAGTGGTATATGGCACATCATGGATGCGAATAGATTATAAGAAACGTCAGATTTTTATTGTAGGAGCTACAGTTGTTTTAGCAGCGTTTGGTTTCTTTTGTGTATCAAGGGGATACTTACGTTATGACTATACAGATGTTGCGTTGGTAATTATGCCTATCGTAGCAGTTGGTGGATTGTACCGCTTATGGCATGAACAGGCACAAAGATTTATTGTATTACCGGGATGTTTGGTGGCATTTGGTATTATGCTGTTTGTTCATTTGAAGTATGGATTGTGGACAATTTTGGATCAGAGAAGATACAATCATGTGGCGGTATTTTACTTATTAGCATTTTGTGGAATATATTGTTGTTTATATGTGGCAAAGTTATTAAAAAAGAAACCGGAAGCAATATGGGTAACAGTTCTTGCGAAAATCGGTGAATATAGTATGGATATTATGACACTTCATTTTGTGTTTTTTAAACTTGTGATTATATTTGGTTTAAATGCTTTAATGTAGATGAACAGTTTGCATTAAATACATTTCCACATAGTTTTAAAACAGAATGGAGCAATATCGTATATTCGATAGTTGGAATTATAGGACCGATTCTGGTAAGAATGACATTGGATTTTGGAAAAAAACAAGTAATAAAGGTTTATCTGCGAAAGGAAGTAAAGGAAAGTTAGAAATGAAAAAAAGGATAATTGATACATCAGTGTTTTGTGGAATTCTTGGAATTGCAATGATGATACTGTTTCATAATTACATATTCGGAGACAGATATTTTCTGTTTCCTAATGTAGTAACCGATGGAGTCGTACAGTTTTATCCGGATTATGTTCAGAAAGCATCCAAAGGTATTGGGTCCTTTTTTTCGTTTTCTTATGCCTGGGGAAGTAACTTCAAGGTAAGTAACCCGTTTGAATTGTTAATCACCTCTTTTGGAGGAGCGCATGTGGCATATATGATAGGAATTGCCATGGTACTAAAATGTATGCTTGCAGGCATTTTCTTTTATGGATTTTTAAAAGAAAAAGGCATGACAAGGGTAACAAGTACGGTATTTGCACTTAGTTATGCTTTCTCCGTTCAAGTAATCGGGGCTGGTTGTTGGAAAAGTCAGGCAGAGTTAGCCATTATTGTTGCTATTTTCCTGTGGGCAATTGAAAGAGGAAAAAAGAAACGCGGAATTGTCCTGTTTGCTTTGGGAATTTTATTGACAATATTATGTCTTGGATTATATTTTAAGCTGATGTTGATTGCCTTTTTGGCTTTATATCTCGTGGCAGAGCTTTATCAGAGCAATATTAACGTGAAGAGGCAGTTTACAGCAAAACAAAAGAGAATCATCATTTTAGGATGTGCTTTATGTATGCTGGTAGTCATGGGAGTGCTTTGGTACAAATTGCAAGATGTTTTTCAAAGTTACCGTTTTCAGGCAGGAGTAGAAAGTTTAGGGCAAGAATGGAAGAAAACATTTTCTTATAAGAATATACAGATTATCGGAACAGCAATCATACGAACCTTTGCACCGAATGTACTGGGAATTCCTGGAGCAAACGAATATTACGGAAGTGATACCGGGTGGTACATTGGAGACGGCACATATTACTGCGGTATATTGACCATATTGCTGATACCACAGATATTTCATCGTGATACCAAGAAGAGAAATCTTGTGGTTGCAGTAGAATTAGGAATCAGCAGTATCATTATGCTGTGTCCGGTATTTCGTTTGGTGTTGAATGGATTTTCCAATGATATTTACAAATTGTCCAGAGTATGGGTAATTCTAATTATGCTGATAACGGCAGCAATTGCACTGGATGAAATGATAACAGGAAAAAGACAGCTTGCGGGGAAACGACTTATAATGACATGGGGCGCAACGATAGCAATCGTTCTGGTGATGTGTCTGAAATTACAGAAACATATGTATTACTATGATGTTTGTATATATTTGGTTGTTTCCGCATTAGAGGTTCTGCTTCTTTGGATATACGGTAAGAAAGGAGAAAAGAGCACCAAATTCATCCGGAGTGGAATGGTAGTGTTGGTAGTTTTTGAGGTACTTTCACTGAACTATAAATTTATAAATAACAGTGATGCTGTAACAAAGGAAGCGTGGATTACCGGATATTACAATGACGGAACAAAAGAGATTTTAGAACAGTCTCAAAAAGATATGTTGTTTGAGCGAGTAGATAAAACTTATCAGAGTGTTCAGTTAAATGATTCGGCAGTACAGGGATATTATGGAACCGCTTATTATGTGGGAGGAGTAGGAAAAAGTTCTTTTACGGACTTTGCGTTGTCAACCTCTATCCCTACATTGAAAGGAATTCCGGGATGGTGTCTGGGAACTACGGGAAATATTTATCTGGAATCCTTATTTTCAGTAAACAAGATAGTTGCTAATAGTGATAATTGTGCAAGCTATGGATTTCAGTTAGAAAATAACAACAATGATAAGTATCTATATAAAAATAAGAATATATTGCCACTTGGTTTTTGTTATGACAAGGCAATTTCCCAAAGTGCATTTGAAAAAATGGATGCATCAGACCGAGCAGAGAGTTTACTGGAGTATGCAGTAGTAGAGGATGGAAATGATATATTTAAGGATTTTCAGACAGAGCCAAAAGAGAAAAGAAAGTCAGAACCTGTATACACGGATGAAATAGCATCTTATGGGATAGGTACGAACATTGGATTACCGGTAGAAGTGACAGAAAACGAGACTGTGGTAGTGGAGATAGAAAATTCCCAAGAAGTAAGTGCACAAGTGGCATGGACAACGGAAGAGGGAAAATTCGGTTACCAATATGCAAGCTGTTATGAGCAGAATGGAAAAACAAAAGTTGAGTTCAGCGGTCAGAACAGAATTAGAAGTATTGTAATATATAGTAATTCCGGTGAATCGGATTTACATTTGGATAAAGTAAGAATCAGTGTATACCAATCAGAGGAATATTACAAAGAATTTGAAAAGAATATTGCAGAAAGAAAGAGTAATGTACTACAACTTGAGCAATGTACAGAGGAATACATCTGTGGCACCATTCAAGTTGAGAAGGCACAGTTATTATTTTTTACCATACCGTATGGGGAAAAATTTAAATATTATATAGATGGAGAGGAGGTAAAAAAAGAAAAGGTAGATATGGCATTTACCGGAATCTATTTACCAAAAGGAACCCATAAAGTGGAAATTGTTTATTAAGATACGAAAGAAAAGGAGAAGGCTATGAAAAAATTTTTAATGTATGCCATTGGAGCCATTGGAATTATCGGAACATTTGCTTTTGGAGGAAAAATGTCCGCAGAGGCTCATACAAGCGGAGGATTTGGCTGGGACGGCAGATTATATGACGACAATGGAAACGTAGTAGTGAATGACTTTGTATTTGATGGTTTTTACACCTATTATGCACAGGCAGATGGAACACCGATGAAGGATAGATTAACTTATCATCCGGATGGACAGCATATTATTTATTTTGATGGAGAAGGACATGAGGTGTTTTCCGATTTCAAGTATTGCGCAAGTGTAGGATATACCTGCTATTTTGATTCACAGGGGTATATTTACAAAGACCAAATTACATATGTAGATGGTGTCCCATATTACCTGAATGGAAATGGAAAGCTGGAGGATGCAGGTTGGTTTCGGTTTGCCAATGGTTTGGATTACGGATATGCAAATGAAGATGGAAGCTTGTTAAATAACAGATTTGCCAATGATGGTTATGGAAGAGTTGTATATTACCATTGGAATGGAATGGCAGCCAGAGGATTAATCTCAGATGGATTATGGTATTACAATATGGATGCGAATGACGGTCATTATCTGGGCAGATTTAAGGCGGCAGGTGTAGCAGCATCTGATAGTTATCAATTACAGGTATTGGATTTAGTAAATCAGGAACGTCTTAGTAGAAATATTGCACCGCTTAAGTTAAATCATCAGGTACAGCAGGCAGCGCAAGTGCGGGCAAATGAGATTTGTACATCATTTAGCCATACCAGACCAGATGGAAGAAGCTGCTTTACAGCCTTAAATGAAGCCGGTATACCTGATGTGATTGCAGGTGAGAATATAGCAGCAGGTTACAGAACACCGGAAGAGGTCATGGACGGTTGGATGAATTCACCGGGACATAGAGCTAATATTTTGGATCCGGACTTTACAGAAATGGGAATTGGATATTTCTATAATCCGGCAGGAACATATGGCACTTATTGGGTACAGATGTTTATAGGGGATTAAGAAAATAGAAAAATAAATGTTGAAAATTGGAAAAATAGCTGATAAACTAAATATATAGCTAAATTTTACTGAGAGAGGAGAAGTAGAGTTATGAAGAAACAGTTAATGAAAGTTGCAGCATTCTTTGGATTAGTGGTTACGGTATGTTTTGCAAGTAAATTATCTGCAAATGCATATACAACCGGAGAGCTGAGAACAGAGAACGGACAGCAGTACTTGTATGCAAACGGACAGAAGGTAATTAACGATTTTGTATTTGATGGAACTTATACTTACTATGCACAGGCGGACGGGACACCAATGACAGATCGCTTAACTTATCATCCGGATGGAGAGCATATTATTTATTTTGATGAAAGCGGACATGAAGTATTTTCTAATTTCCAGTATTGTCCAAGCGTAGGATATACCTGTTATTTTGATTCACAGGGATATATCTACAAGGATCAGCTTACTTTTGTAGATGGTGACCCATATTACTTAAATGCAAACGGAAAGATGGAACAGGACGGATGGTTTCAGTTTTCGAATGGTTTGGATTATGGATATGCATATGCTAGTGGTGAATTAGAACATCAAGGATTTGATTATGATCCATGGGGGAGAGTTGTATATTATCATTGGAATGGAATGGTAGCCCGTGGATTGATTACAGATGGAAATAATTATTATAATATGTCCACAGACGATGGACATTACTTAGGACATTTTTCTACCGGTAATCCAAATCCGGTATATGGACCGGGAAATTATATTGTTGGAGTAAATATTCCGGCAGGTGAATACTTCTTAGCAAGTCAGGGCGATGGAGTAGATTTCGATATAATTGGAGCTGATAACAGACGAGTAAGAGGAGATTGGAATTCACAGAACCTGATTTTTACCGTTTTAAATGGAGAGACATTGTACATTAATGAAGGAATTGCTACTGCTAATTTGGCTTCTCAGGGAATTGATACTTCTCAACCTGCATTGAATGCTAAGATTGGAGTACATTTAGAACCTGGAGTATACAGAATAACAGCAACAGATGTATATGGAACACCAGATGGCAGAAAAGGAATTTCATATTTTAATTTGTGGAATGACAGTTCATTCTTAAATGGAGTGGCAAATAGTTGTGACTTTTCTTATACCGGTCAATATGTAGATGTAAGAGTATCAGCAGGACAGATGTTAGATGTTTGGAACGCATATGTTACTTATGTAGGACCGTAATACAGCAAAAAAGCCGGGCATAAAGTGTGAATGCCCGGCTTTTCACTTACAAACAAAGACATAAAGAAAGATAAATAATTGGAGAAGAATATGTTAAAGGATTATAAGCCCTTAGATAAAACAAAAAAGATTTTAGTAACTGGCGGAGCCGGATTTATTGGTTTTCATTTCAGCAAGAAATTATTAGAATTAGGATGTCAAGTGGTTGGATTTGATAATCTTAATGAATATTACGATGTAAAGCTGAAATATGATCGTCTTGCAATACTGCAGGAGTTTGAGAAGTTTCGTTTTATAAAGGGTGATTTGGCAGACAAGAATGTGTTAGAACAATTGTTTGAAACGGAAAGACCTGATATTGTTGTAAATCTTGGCGCGCAGGCAGGAGTTCGATATAGCATAGAGAATCCGGAGGCTTATATGCAGTCTAATATGATAGGATTTTTTAATATATTAGAATGTTGCCGGCATTATCCGGTAGAACATCTGGTATATGCTTCCTCCAGTTCTGTATATGGGGCAAATAAAAAGATCCCATTTTCCACACAGGATAAGGTTGATAATCCGGTAAGTCTTTATGCGGCTACGAAAAAGTCAAATGAACTTATGGCACATTGTTATAGTAAGTTGTATGGAATACCATCAACCGGATTAAGATTTTTTACTGTGTATGGGCCGTACGGAAGACCGGATATGGCATATTTTTCTTTTACCCAAAAGATTATGAAGGGGGAAACAATTAAAGTGTTCAATCACGGCGATATGTATCGAGACTTTACTTATGTAGACGATATTGTTGCCGGAATGATAAATATCCTCAGCAATCCACCAAAGAAAAATGAAAATGGTGTAAGATATAAAATATACAATATAGGAAATAATAAACCGGAGAAATTGATGTATTTTATTGAAACATTAGAAAAGTGTTTAGGAAAAGAAGCAAAGAAGGAGTTTTATCCAATGCAACCGGGAGATGTATATCAGACATATGCAGACGTGACAGACTTGATAGAAGACTTCGACTTTAAGCCCAGTACACCAATTGAAGAAGGATTACAGAAATTTGCTGAGTGGTACAGAGAGTATTACAAATAATGAAATGGAGGAATGAAAGAGTGAAGAAATTAAGAGGAAGTTTGGTATTAATGCTGATTATGGCAATGTGTATTCAGCTGGTACCTATGAATGTATTTGCCAGTGAGCCAATGGAGGAGCTGGCAAATAAAACAGGATATTTACCACTGGAACTGGAAGAAGTTGAACTTACAGATGAAGATGTGGCAGATGCCTATACGTTAGAGGAACAGGAACAAATCGGAGCCACCTATCAGGCAGGAGTTTCAAGTTACGAATCAAGATATTATTATTATCAGTTGTCCGATAGTAAAAAGGCATTATATGATAGCATGTACTATCGGTGCAACCAGTATTTAAGTACACAGCAGGATGCGACTACTTATAATAGCAGTTATGGTAGAACCGATTATATTGAGTGTACAGGATTTTCCAGAGACGATTTAATGGAAGTAGTATATTTATTTACTATCTCTAATCCACAGTTCTATTTTGTTCGTGGAACAGCCGCGATGACAGGAACACAGGGAAGTAGAAGCTTTGTGGCATTAGCAATATATGCGGATTATATTTCAGGATCTGCGCGTGCAAATTATACGGCACAGTTTATGAATAAAGTAAATAATTGGTTAAATACCATAAATGCACAGGGTAGCGAGTATAAAAAGATAAAGGCAGCACATGATATAGTTTGTGCCAATGTTACCTATGATAATAATGAAAGTAATATTGACAAGCATCAAAGTAGTGCAACAGCAGTCCTTACCGGAAATACAGTATGCGCAGGTTATTCCCAGATGTTTGCTTTACTGTGTAATGCAGCAGGAATGGAGACAGTTTGTGTTACAAGTCCGAAACATGAATGGAATGAAGTATATCTGTATGGCGGTTGGTATGTGGTTGACTGTACCTGGGATGATTTAGATGATTCTAATTCCTGGGATTATACATATTTCTGTAAGTCAGAAAGTGCCATTGATGAAGGATATCATGAACCGGAAGCCTATATTGTTGCATACAGACCGGGATGTTATGTAGATTATATCGGTAAAGTATCTTCTTACAATGGAAATACTTTTTATCGTGAGCCGGACGAAAGTATAAGATGTTACAATAAAAACGGAGCATTGATTACCAACAAGTTTATGTTTGACGGTAGCTATACTTATTATATGCAGGCAGATGGTTCAGCGATGACAGACCGATTGACCTATCATCCGGACGGAGTGCATATTATTTATTTTGATACTTATGGACATGAAGTATTTAATAACTTCCAGTATTGTCCAAGTGTAGGATATACCTGCTATTTTGATTCACAGGGATATATCTATAAGGATGTTATTACATTTGCAAACAATGCAGTATATTATTTAGATGCAAACGGAAAAATGCAGAATAGTGGTTGGTTCCAATTTGCAAATGGTGTAGATTATGGATTTGCTAACTGGAATGGAACATTAAATACAAGTGGATTTTCCTATGATCCATGGGGAAGAATTGTATTCTATCATTGGAATGGAATGGTAGCTCGTGGATTGATTACAGATGGTGCTTATTACTATAGCATGGATACCACAGATGGTCATTACTTAGGAAGCTTTCCGGTAAACTAAAAATAAAAAGCTGACGATATAACGATAGGGAGAGTGTAAAATACAAGCACTCTCCCTGTTTTTATACAATAGGAAATTGCGTTCTATTGCATAAAAAGCGCTCCGCTAAGGATGTAATAGGAAATGTTGAAGGAGGAAGGAAAAGGGATGAAGGAGAGAAAGGTATTAAAGAAGTTAATGGCATTTACATTAAGTTTGTTACTGGGGATGATGTCATCTGTAAGTGTTGTTCAGGCAGAGGAAATATCTGATGCAATAGAAGAAAATCAGGTAGAGGAGCAATTAGGAGAGAACGAATATGTGCTCGATGCCGATGAAGAAGATGTGCTAAAAGATGAAGAAAAGCCGGAAGTACCATCAGGTTATAAGGTCGATTTGGAACAGGAGAATGAAGTAGACTTATACCAAGATGAGAAAGAACTGGCATCTGCGAATAATTCTTGTGGAGATAATGTAGCATGGAACTTGAATAATGGTGTGCTTACCATTAGTGGAACGGGAGCGATGAGTGACTATTCAGGAAGGGCTTTACCGGCATGGTATAGTCAGAGAGCCGGTATTACTTCCATTGTAGTTAGTGAAGGGATTACTTATGTAGGTTCATGTGCGTTTTACGGTCTAAATAGTGTAACAACGGTATCATTGCCATCATCATTAACTGCATGTGGCAATATGGTATTTGCAGAATGTAGTGGTTTAAGTAGTGTATCGGTACCGGCAGGAGTTACCTCTATTTCATATGCAATGTTTGCAAACTGTACAAGCCTTAGTACAATGAGTGCACCGGGAGCAACTGCCTATGGAGATTATGCATTCCAGGGATGTAACTTTTCAAAATTTACGGTAGGCAGGAATGTCAATACAATTAGTTCACTGGCATTTTTTAATATGAATGCAACGGAATTTGAGGTAGAAGCAGGGAATACCGTATATTTTGCATCAAATGGTGTACTGTTTACAGATGGAGGAGCTACGTTGTATGCATATCCTTCATCAAATACCAATACTTCTTATATAGTTCCTAACACGGTAAGAAAAATTGGAGATTTAGCATTTAATAATAATAAGTATGTAACACAGCTTACAATTGGAAATTCTGTTACAAGTTTGGGAGAATCAGCATTTCAGGCTTGTTCCGGTTTAGAATCTATTACAATTCCGGATAGTGTGACGGAAGCTGGGAATTTTACCTTTTATGAATGCCCGAATTTAAAAAGTATAAATTTTGGCAGGGGATTAAAAGAGACGTCATATCAGATGTTTGAAGAGTGTAGCGCATTAACAACCATTAATTTTGGAGAAGGTTTGAGTTCTCTTGCAGCAAGAACTTTTGGATATTGTAGTGGATTGAAAAACGTAAGTCTTCCGGCAACTGTAAAAAGTATAGGAAATGGATGTTTTGGTGAATGTTCGAATTTGCAAAGTGTTGCATTGGCGGCATTGACGGATATTCCGTATCAGGCTTTCTTGAATGATTATTCTTTGACAACAGTTTCCCTAAATGAGGGATTGACCACAATTAATCGTTATGCTTTTGGAGGGTGCGGAAATTTAAGAAGAATTACATTACCATCCACCATAAAGATTGTTTATTCCTATGGATTCCCGGATGCCACTGAGGTGGTTCAAACAGGAACTGCATTGACACAGTATGGGCATAATGGGTATCGAAGTATGGAAAAGGTATCTGTGTCCTGTACCAGAAATTATAACTATGCTTATGAAGTATTGAATATTGTAAATCAGAGAAGAAGCGAAAACGGTCTTGCACCGCTGGTGATGAATTCCTCTTTGATGGAATCAGCTATGCAGCGTGCGGCTGAAACATCTATTTTGTTTTCCCATACCAGACCGGATAGCTCATTATGCTTTGATATTAATAGTCTGATGTATGGTGAGAATATTGCATCAGGATATTCAGATGCCTCAAGCGTTATGACGGGATGGATGAATTCCAGCGGACATAAAGCAAATATTTTGGATACCGATTATACAACAATTGGTATCGGTTGTGTTAATATTAATGGTGTATGGTATTGGACACAGTGTTTTGGAATAGGGGCTGATAGTAATAGTTGTTCCAAACCTTCAGATACCTATGTAACAGAAACCATTAATATAGCGGCAGAAACCTTTAAAGAAGCGCCAACAACATCAGGGATTATTTGGGGAGAACAGGAATCCTATACATATACGGTAGGAATCAGTGTGCCCAAAACAGATTTAGATTTGAATAGTTCGGTACAAGCGAACTTATATATTAAAAATCCGGGAAATTCACAGTGTACAATCGTAAATAATGATGAAAATATTGTTTGGTCCAGTAGTAACAGCTCGGTTGCAACAATAGAAAACGGAGTAATAAAAGCGATAAAGACGGGCGGGACTACAATTACGGCAGCAACAAAAAACGGTGCCTATAAAGCGTCCTTACAAATTGGTGTAAATATAGGAACATTTGTTACACAGTATGGCAATTTGAGTTTTTACCGCTACCGGGATGGAAAAATGCGCTGTTATGATGAAAACTTTAATATGATTAAAAATCAGTTTGTGTTTGATGGATCGTACACCTATTATATGCAGGCGGATGGGACACCGATGTGTGACAGATTAACTTATCATCCGGATGGAGTACATATTATTTATCTGGATTCCAATGGACACGAGGTGTTCAATAATTTCCAGTACTGTCCAAGCGTTGGATATACCTGCTATTTTGACTCTCAGGGATATATCTACAAGGATGTTATTACATTTGCAAATAATGCAGTGTATTATTTAGATGCCAACGGAAGAATGCAAAACAGTGGTTGGTTCCAATTTGCAAATGGCGTAGATTATGGATTTGCCAACTGGGATGGAACATTAAATACAGGTGGATTCACCTATGATCCATGGGGAAGAATCGTGTTCTATCATTGGAACGGAATGGTAGCCCGTGGATTGATTACAGATGGTGTTTATTACTATAGTATGGATACCACAGATGGTCATTATCTGGGAAGCTTTCCGGTAAACTAAAATGGAAAATTCAGTTGTAATAAATTACAAAGTATTTATCAGGCTATAAGCCGATGAAAGGAGAAAAAATTTGAAGTTACGAAAGAGAATCTTAGGGTTACTGTTGGCAAGTAGTATTCTCGTGTGGGAGACACCGCATATTGTATTGGCAGAACCATTGAATGACAGTCAAAATGAAGAAGTGTCAATACAGAACAATGTGGATAATGAAGGCGAAGAAACACAAGCCATGATGGGGTACATTACATCGCCTGAGGATGAGAATGCACCGGTAGTAGATGAACAAAGTATAGATAACGATATATTAAAAGAAGTAAATACGCCGGTAAAATATAATCCACTGGAAACTAGCTATGGATATCAATTGCCGTCTATCAGAAATCAGAATCCTTATGGAACCTGCTGGGCGTTTTCCACAGCAGCAATTACAGAGATGAGTTATCTTTTAAAAACCGGAAATCCGGTGGATGTATCAGAGCTGCAAATTGCATATTATACATATCATGGTTCCACAGACCCGCTTGGAGGAACAAATGGCGATAGTGTAGATTATGTTGGAACAGGAGAAACATATCTTGATTTTGGTGGAAACTTAAGCTATTCTACGCAGGCATTGATGAATTGGCGAGGGGCTGTAGATGAGGCTACAGTTCCCTATTCAGAGGCAGCACAAACTTTGAGTAATGGATTGCCTTCTGAGTATGAGTATAATAGTGACAGATTGCATGTACAGGATGTATATAAAATTAATATTAAGGGAAATCCAAATGAAGTAAAAAAAGCAATTATGAATTACGGAGCAGTAGGAGCATCCTATTATCATGATGCTTCATATTATAATGCTGCAAATAATTCATACTATTGTACAGAAAGTGGCAGTAACCACGCGATTGCAATTGTGGGCTGGGATGATGATTTCCCTGCATCGAATTTTAATACAGCACCCTCAGAAAATGGTGCATGGCTGATTCGAAATAGTTGGGGGGATGACGCAATGAGTATGTCGGGGTATTTCTGGATGTCGTATGAAGATGTATCGCTAAATAATACGGTGTATGCAGTAGTTGCAGAGGATGCTTCAAATTACGATCATAATTATCAATATGACGGAGGGATAACAGCGGGGTATGTGTATCTGAATGCACAGCAAAGTGTTGCAAATGTGTTCACGATAAAGGGAGAACAGGAAATGCTAAAAGCAGTGTCTATGGTTATTCCCGCAAATTCACAAGTGAACTATACAATAAAAATATATAAGAATCTTACAGATAGTACAAATCCGGAAAGCGGAATATTAGTTTCGTCTGCAACTACAAGCGGGACTACAGAGTTTGCCGGATCTTATACGATTCCTCTTAATAACGGTGTAATATTAAAAAAAAGGGGAAAATTTTTCGGTTGTAGTAAATTTGAGTAAAGAGGGAGAAACGGTTGGAGTAGGTACAGAGGGCACGCAGAATATATGGAATAGCGTGAATGTAATAGTGAGTGCCGAGGCTGGACAGAGTTTTTGTAAAACCGGTACTTCATGGATAGATTATGGGGCAAATTGTAATGAAAATCTTCGTATTAAAGCATATACAAGCGATATTGCAGTAGAATCTTATAACGTAACATTGAATGCAAACGGTGGAACAGTAACACCGAATGAAATTTCAGTATATAACGGAGATGTATATGGAACCTTACCTGTACCAACGCGAAAGGGATATGGTTTCATTGGGTGGTATACAGAAGCTTCCGGAGGAATAAAGATAACAGAAGATACTCAGGTTGAACTTTCAAATGACCAGACACTTTATGCTCATTGGGTGAAGGCTTCTGCCGTAACATTGAATGCGAATGGTGGGTCAGTAACGCCATCAACCATCTCAGTAATTAAGGGTGAAAAATATGGGACATTACCAATTCCAGTCAAAAATGGTTATGAATTTACAGGTTGGTATACGCAAGCAGAAGGTGGAACAGAAGTAACAGAGGATACCATTGTGTCAGTTAGTGGAAATCATACACTGTACGCACAGTGGATTGGCAAACAATATAAGGTGACTTTGAATGCAAATGGTGGATGGATTGATGGAAGCAATTCATTACAAGTGAGAAATGGAGACAAGTATGGTACACTTCCAATATCTAATTATGAAGGGATGAGCTTTGTTGGCTGGTATACGAAACCTGAAGGAGGCACAAAAATAACAGAAAATACCATAGTCAATCTTTCAAAAGAACAGACTTTGTATGCACATTATAGCGGCTGGAAAAAGAGTAGCACAGGAGACATACGCCTTTATGATGATAATGGAAATATGGTGACAAATCAGTTTGCGTTTGATGGTAGTTATACTTATTATTTGCAGGCAGATGGATCTCCGATGAAAGATAGATTGACTTACCATCCGGATGGAGAACATATTATTTATCTGGATTCCAATGGACATGAAGTATTTAATAATTTCCAGTATTGTCCAAGTGTAGGATATACCTGCTATTTTGACTCTCAGGGATATCTATATAAAGATCAGATTACATTTGTAGGAGATAAAGTATATTATCTGAATGCCAACGGTGCAATGGAAAATAGTGGATGGTTCCGGTTTGATAACGGTATGGACTATGGATTTGCTAACTGGGACGGAACATTGAATACAAGCGGCTTTTCCTATGACCCATGGGGAAGATTAGTGTTCTATCACTGGAATGGAATGGTAGCACGTGGATTGATTACAGATGGTACTTATTACTATAGCATGGATACCACAGACGGTCATTATCTGGGAAGCTTTCCGGTAAACTAGAAAAATGTTAAGACCTTGGACAGGAGTGATTATAGCTGCTGTTCAAGGTTTTTTCTATGCGTTGTAAGAAAATTGTAAATAAAAAAAGGTAAAAATTGTAAATTTTGGGAATATGGTTGAATGAAAAAAAGATGGGTGATATACTAAAAAAGGTAAATTATAGAAACATGTAGAAAAAGCAAAGAAGGAAACGAGGATGAAGAGAAGAGCAAAGAAATTACTTGCAATTGTATTGGCGGCGTTGACTGTAGGGACAACTTTTCCAATGCAGACGGTTATGGCAGCAGGAACAGATGCAAGTCAGCAAGCAACCGTAACAGAATCATCTGTCGCAGAGCAGTCAAGTGCAACGGAATCTGTAACAGATGGGACAGTACAAGGGGCAGAATTACAAGGAGAATCTGTACAGGCAGATACAACCGTAACGGATGGAACAACTGCACAGGCAGGTACAACCGTAACGGATGAAGATGTTCAAACAGATAACGTAGCAGTGCAGCAGGCAGACACCCAGGAGAATACTACAACAAATGCAGTAACAGATAATGCAGGAATTGGATATGTAGTAGTGTCTGAGCCAACAGTGGCGTTGAATGAAACACAGAACATTTTAGTTGGAATCGGCGAGGAAGGTGCCAATATTCAGAATGTTGTGTTGAACGTGTCAAAGGACGGGGTTATTTCTCAGATACCTGCAAGCAAACAGGATGGAAATGCATTCCTGTTTACAAAGCAGTATACGCAGGAAGAAGAGAGTGGAGTATATAAACTTGAGAGTGTTACATTTTTATTAGATGGTCAGGAAGTAACAAAGAACTTTGCAGATGCAGGATTTGATGTTTCTTATGGAGTAAATCAGGAAGTAGAAACCAATCCGGATGCAGTTGTTACAGAAGAAAGTGATAATACAGATGCAGATCTTGATATTGTTACCATTGATGAGAATGGAAATACAGTTTCTCAGGATACCATCGGGGATGCAATTGAAAATGCAAAGAGTGCAGATGGCGTGGACGGAAGTACTAAGGCAAGCAATGGAAATGTTGTAGTTGTATTGGATCCGGGACATGATAATACACATGCAGGAGCAAGAGGTAATGGCTTGGCAGAGGAAGACCTGAACTTAAAAATTGCTAAGTATTGCCGTGCAGAATTACAGACTTATCAAGGTGTTACCGTATACATGACAAGAAATGATAATGGAGATTGCCCTTATCCGGGAACATCTTCTACAGACTGTAATGCCAATCGTGTAGCGTTTGCACAGAGTGTGGGAGCGAGTGTATATGTAAGTATTCATAACAACTCATCCACAAGTTCTTCTGCTCATGGAGCAATGGTATATTATCCAAACGGAAATTATAATCCTACTATAGGAGCACAGGGACAGCAGCTTGCAAGCATTATTGAGGATAAGCTGGTGGCTTTGGGATTAGCAAATCGCGGAATTCAGATTAGAAATTCCGGTGATCATACAACATATCCGGATGGCTCTTTAGCAGATTACTATGGTGTTATCAGAAGAAGTAAGCTGGCAGGATTCCCGGCAATTATTGTTGAACATGCTTTTGTTAGTAATGCAGGGGATGCGAACAACTTCTTAAATAGTGATGCAAAGTTACAGCAATTAGGTATTGCAGATGCAACCGGTATTGCACAATACTTTGGATTATCTAAGAGCAATTTAGATTTAAAAGGTATTTGCTATAATTACACAAATCGCGGAATTGATGTTGGAGTAGATTATGGAACAACTGGTAGCAACATTCGATTCAAATGGATGGCATATGACTTAGATACACAGGAGTGGGAAGGAATTAGTGACTGGTATGCCGGCAACTGGGCAACCTGGCAGCCACATACAGGAAACTACTGGCTTCAGGTGCAGGCAATTACAGACGAAGGATATACTGCAAGTCAGACAATTAACTTTCATGTAACACAGAATTATGCACCAAATAGTGTAAAGATATCAGGAATTTGTTATCAGTACCAGCAAAACGGCGTAAATATCGGTGTTGGATATGAAAGTAACGACCCGGGCTTAAAGTTCAGATGGTTATCTTATAACTTAGATGAACAGCGTTGGAGTGAAATCAGCGGCTGGTTTGGAGGCAACTGGGCAACCTGGAAACCGAAGGTTGGAAATTATTGGCTTCAGGCTCAGGTTATGAACTCCTTGGGACAGGTATGGACATATACCATTTGTTTTGCAAATACCAATAATTATATTACAGAGCCGTTGACAATGGACGGAATTGCATATGTAGTAAATGAGGATTGCATTAACGTAGGTGCAGCATATACTACATTACAGTCTGGTATCGAGTTTCGTTGGATGGCATATAATTTACAGACACAACAGTGGAGTAATATTTCCGGATGGTCAAGTGCAAACTGGACAGACTGGAAACCACAACCGGGAAATTATTGGCTTCATGTAGAAGGAAGAACCAAGGATGGCGTGGTAAAAGATTATACTACATGCTTTGCGGTAGATAAGGATTATACAAAGAAGTCTTTGGAAATTTCCGGTATTTGTGTGGTGGAAGAACCAATCGGAATTAATATTGGTGTTGCCTACCAGACAAAAGCGGCAAGTGTAAACTTTAAATATAGCATTTATGATTTGAATAAAAATACCTGGACAGATATTTCAGGATGGACAGGTGCCAACTGGGCAACCTGGTATCCGGAATCCGGTTCTTACTGGATTTATGTGGAAGCGGTAACAAATGAAGGTGTTACTGCCAATAAGTGTATCGGATATGTGATTGATTCAAGATATGCGATTATGGGAAGCAGCAGTACCACTTTGAGCCAAATGGTAAATTATTACAATGCAAATCAGGCATATCCGGAGTTTTATCGTGGATCAGATGCACCTACAATACAGGCATTTTGCCAGATATACATACAAGAGTGTCAGGCAGAGGGTGTAAAAGTTGAAGTAGCTTTTTGCCAGGCAATGAAAGAAACAGGATTTTTACGTTACGGTGGAGATGTAAGCATCGGACAGTATAATTTTGCCGGATTAGGAGCTACCGGAAACGGTAATCCGGGAGAAAGTTTCGGCAGTGTTAGAGAAGGTGTAAGAGCACAGGTACAGCACCTTAAGGCATATGCTTCTACCGACCCATTGAATAATCCATGTGTAGACAAGAGATTTGCCCTTGTTGCAAGAGGTTCTGCTCCATATGTAGAATGGTTAGGAATCAAAGAAAACCCATATGGTAAAGGATGGGCAACCGCTAAAAATTATGGATATAGTATAAAGAACGATTATATGAAGAAATTGTTCTCTTATTAAATTAAAATAGTTGCAAAAGAAAGCTTCACATTATTGGTGACATATCAGTAATGTGAAGCTTTTGTACTATTCACATAAGAAGAAATAAATTGTAAAAAGTCTATTATGGTGATAAAATGAAAAAAAATAAAAAAAATAAAAATTTTTAAAACCTGTTGGAAAAATAACTCGTCTAGTAAGTGTAACAAGAAAATGCAAAGGAAAAGGAGAAACGTATGAAATTAAAAAAAGTAATGCTCACATTAACCTTAGTATTTGTTACAGGTGCATTTCAGATGCCTGTACATGCAGCAGAAGAAAGTGGTCAGGTGACAGCGCAGGAAAATGAACAGAGTGTGGATGCAACTGAGGCACAGGAAACAGATACAGAAGTTATAGGGGAAACATTAGGGGCAAACACAGAAGAAAGTGATTTCACATGGAATGGAACAATTATTACTGGATATAATGGAAGTGCAACAGATGTAGTTATTCCGAAAAGAGCTACGGGAATAGCTCAAGATGCATTCTCCGGAAAAGCGATTACCAGTTTAAAATTTGAGGGCGATAATCTGACAGATATAGGAAATTTCGCATTTAACAATTGTACATCATTAAAGAGTGTAACATTTCCTTCAAGCTTAAAAACATAGGCTATCGAGCATTTTATGGATGTAGTTTATTGGAGCAGATTGTAATACCGGAAAATGTGCAGGATATAAGTGGTGATGCATTTTATGGATGTAGTTCATTAAGCAGCTTTGAAATAAAAAGCAGTATTTTAAATGGTACCGGTTATGGAATATTCACTGATTGCAGCAGCTTGAGTACGGTAACTATAAGTGGAGAGCTTTCAACAATTCCAAAGGCAATGTTTTCAGGAGCACAATATATTACAAGTATAACAATTCCGGAAACTGTAACTGAAATAGGGGAAAGTGCATTTCAGAATTGTAGTTCATTGAAGCAGGTGACAATACCGGAAAACGTACAGAGTATAGATGCTTTTGCATTTAACAATTGTACATCATTAAAGAGTGTGTCATTCCCTTCAAATCTAAAAAGTTTAGGGTATAGAAGTTTCTATAATTGTACAGCACTGCAGCAGGTTGTAATACCGGAGAATGTACAGAGTATAGGGATGGAAGCTTTTTCAGGATGTAATACATTAAACAAATTTGAGATTAAAAGTGACGTGTTAAATGACACAGGTTCACAGATATTCAGTGGATGTAGCAATTTGAAAACAGTAACTATAAGTGGAAAGCTTTCAACAATTCCAAAGGCAATGTTTTCAGGAGCACAATATATTACAAGTATAACAATTCCGGAAACTGTAACTGAAATAGGGGAAAGTGCATTTCAGAAGTGTAGTTCGTTGAAGCAGGTGACAATACCGGAAAATGTACAGAGCTTAGGGGCTTTTGCATTTGACAGTTGTACGTCTTTAAAGAGTGTGACTTTCCTTTCAAACTTAAAAAGTATAGGGTATAGAAGTTTTTATAACTGTACAGCATTGCAGCAGGTGGAAATGCCTGAAAATGTAGAAAGTGTGGGAATGGAATCCTTTGCTGGATGCAGCGCAATGACAAAATTTACAACAAGAGCAGTAAATGCGAACTGGAGTTATTCGGTTTTTCAATATGATTCAAGGCTGGTAGTTTATGGTTTAGAGGGAGCTACAATTGAAACTTATGCAAAAGATAATAATATAAAGTTTGTTTCTATGGGACATGCGCCAGGATGGTTTACAGGAACAGACGGAAATGTAAGATATTATGATCAGAATGGCAACATGGTAAAAAATCAGTTTGCTTTTGATGGAGAGTATACTTATTATTTACAGGCAGATGGAAGTCCAATGAAGGATAGATTAACTTATCATCCGGACGGACAGCATATCATTTACTTTGATTCCGATGGACATGAAGTGTTTAATAGCTTTCAGTATTGTCCAAGTGTAGGATATACTTGCTATTTTGATTCTCAGGGATATATTTACAAAGATCAGATTACATTTGTGGGTGATAAAGTATATTATTTGAATGCAAACGGAAAAATGGAACAGAATGGATGGTTCCGGTTTGCAAATGGTAGAGATTTCGGATATGCCAATAGTGACGGAACTTTAAAGACGGATGGATTTTCTTATGATCCATGGGGAAGAATTGTATTCTATCATTGGAATGGAATGGTAGCTCGTGGTTTGATAACAGACGGTGCATATTACTACAATATGGATGCTACAGATGGACATTATTTAGGAAGTTTTCCGGTAAACTAAATTGAAAAAGGAGAGAAGGGTATGAAAAAAACTTTTAAAGTGTTATTAGCGGGAGCGTGTACTTTTGCAACGGTGTTTTCCATGGGAGGACAGTTAGCTTTTGCAGAAGAAATGAACCAACAGGAATTCGTATCACAAACATATGAAGCCGGAACAGTTACAATTTCTTCCGCAGCAGAGCTTGCAAATTATGCAACAGGTGCAATGAATCAAAATTATGTTCTTATAAGCGATATTGATATTAGTCCGTATATTGGAAACATTGCAGGTATGAAACTATCCGGAACTTTTGATGGAAATGGACATATTATTTATGGAATGCAAGGAGAAACCTCATTGTTTTCGCAGGTAGCAAGTTCCGGAACAGTAAGAAACCTCACGGTTGTAGGAAATCTACAGGTAAACAGTTCTTCATTAAAAGATGTTGGCGGAATAGTTGAGTATAATGACGGAACCATTGAAGATTGTGTGAGTCGTGTTAATATCAATGCCGGCGGAAGTTATGCAATTCGTGTTGGTGGAATTACAGGTCAGAATGCAGGAAATATTTACAGGTGTAAGAATGAGGGAAACATTTCGGGAAATATAAGTGAAATAGGCGGTATTGCAGCAATGAACGGTGGGGAACATGTTGTTGATTGTGAAAATACCGGAAATATAACATTTAACACACGAGATTGTCATGTCTATGCAGGTGGAATTATCGGAGAGGAAAGCCGTTACATTGGTGCTAGTCAGTTTACGGTTGAAAACTGCAAGAACTTAGGAGATATTCAAGGCGATGCAGGAAATGGAGCAGCATCAATCGGTGGAGTAATCGGAGAAACCGGCAGAAAAGGCGACAATAGCACTTCCACCATAAAGAATTGTACCAATACGGGAAATATTTCAGGAGTAGGAGAGTTAGGTGGTGTAATCGGAAAAATAGGTCTTGACCATAACTATAGTGTTAATGGAGTAGAGATAGCAAGTAACGGGGACAACATTATTGTAGATGGTTGTGGCAGTACAGGAATAATTACAGCAAAGAAACCGACCGAAGGGAACACGACAACATGGTTAGGAGGCATATTTGGTAGCGTTAATATTTCAAAAAATGGAACCATTTATATAAAAAATTGTGGAAGTTCATCAAGTTTATATAGTGAAAATGGAATGACCAGCGAGGATACTATCGGTGGTATTGGCGGTTCTATGAGCAATATGGGAAATGCAGAAGGTACAGCCAATAGTTATGTTTATGTGGAGAGCTGCTACAATAAAGGTTATGTAGATAATAACGTAAGATACGTTTCAGATTTGATTGCCACTACTTATGGTGGAAATATGGCGGTAACGAAGTGTGAGTATAATGGAAATAGATTTAAAATAGATACAGACGGAACCATACATGCGTACTATCCGGATGGAAGTGCTATTTATAATCAGTTTATATTTGATGGATTTTTTACCTATTATATTCAGGCAGATGGAACTGCAATGAAAGATCGATTGACCTATCACCCGGATGGAACACATATTATTTGCTTTGATGCTCATGGACATGAGGTGTTTATGGACTTCCAGTATTGTTCCAGTGTAGGATATACCTGTTACTTTGATTCTTTAGGATATATTTATAAAGACCAGATTACATTTGTTGGAAATAAGGCGTTTTATTTAAACCAAAATGGTAAAATGGAAAATTCCGGATGGTTTCAGTTCGCAAACGGTGTAGATTATGGTTATGCAAATAGTGATGGAACTTTAAAAACAAATCAATTTTCCTACGATGCATGGGGAAGAGTTGTGTTCTATCATTGGAATGGAATGGTAGCAAGAGGCTTAATAACAGACGGTGTTTACTATTATAGTATGGACACTACCGATGGACATTATCTGGGAAGTTTTCCGGTGAATTAAGAAAGTAAAAATTTTATAGAATGTATCAGAACAGAAAAAGAGGTTGTGACAAACCTCTTTTTCGTTTATACTAGAAAAGAATTCTGTAAAATATAGGTAAGAACGGAGAACACAGATGGATAGAAATAGATTTTATATAGAAAAGATAAGATTTCATTTACAGGAGAAAGATACACTTCTGATACGCGGATGGTATTCTCAGAATAATCCCCAGAAGCGTCAGGTAAAGGTGTACTTGGACGGACAAGAGCTTGCAACTAAGGTAAGTATCAAAAGCGGTGTAACCGTGCGCCAGCGTTACTTGCGTTATCAGGAGAATATCAGTGAGGAATTGACCATTCAGGTGAAATTGCCAAAAGACTGGCAGAATAAGAAGCAGTTGTCTGTGGTAGATACCAGAAACAGTGCCCAGTGGTTAATTGAAAAAGTAAGTGTAAAGCAGTTAAAGAAAAAGCAAAACAGTGTGGAATATTTCATTGAGACAGCAAACGTTTCGGAAAATATATTAACATTGAGTGGATGGGGCATAGGAACCAAGGAGCTTGCATTGACGATTAAGTTAGATGGAAAGCCTGCAAAAGATGTAACAATTAAGAAAAACTACCGTAGAGATGTAATGGAAGTATTCGAAGAAGTAGGAAATTCCTACGAAGCAGGATTTCAAATATCAACTTCCGTAGCAGGAGTAAAAAAAGTAGAAGTGATTTTGGAATCAGCAGATAAGAAAAGTGTGTATAAAACATCTGTTGCAGCGGCAGCAAGTGGAAAAGGTAGTGCCGCTGGCATCAATGCATTTCAGAAGTTTTTTATTTATCTGCGAAAAGAAGGAGTTTCTGCAACTTTCAACCGAATCCGAGTGAAGTTGTTCCATAAGAAAGACACCTTTACTTATGAAAGATGGCTAAAGGACAATCAGATTACAAAGAGCGAGTTAGAGGAACAGCGAAAAGAGACATTTTCCTACGAACCGAAGTTTAGTATTGTAGTTCCTTTATACATGACAAAAGAATCCTACTTACGGGCATTGATTGAGTCCGTGGCAAATCAAACTTACGCTAACTGGGAACTGTGTTTTGCAGATGGAAGCGGCGAGGGAAGTCCTTTAGAAAAGATTATAAAGGAATATCAGAAGCGTGGATTAGATATTCAATATGAAATTTTAGCGGAAAACAAGGGAATCTCAGAAAATACCAATGCAGCTATAAAAATGGCAACAGGAGATTATATCGTATTAGCGGATCATGATGATATTGTGGCTGAGAATGCCCTATATGAATGTGCTAAGGCAATCAATGCAGATAAAAATATTGATGTGTTATATTCGGATGAAGATAAGATTGATATGGCAGGAAAGAAGTATTTTGATCCGAACTTTAAGCCCGATTTAAATATGGATTTGCTTTGCAGTATGAACTATATTTGTCACTTGTTTGTGGTAAAAAAGACAATCATTGATAAAATCGGAATGTTACGCAGTGAATTTGACGGAGCGCAGGATCATGACTTTATCTTGCGTTGTGTAGAAGCAGCCCAGAGCGTTTACCATATCCCAAAGGTATTATATCACTGGAGATGCCATATTAATTCCACAGCAGCAAATCCGGAAAGCAAGCTGTATGCATTTGAAGCAGGTCGAAAGGCAGTAGAGGAGCATTACAAGAGAATCGGCGTTCCCGCAAAGGTAGAACACAGCAGTTTTTATGGAATGTTCCATACAAAGTTCTGCTGGGAAGAGCAGCCATTGATTTCTATTTTGATTCCAAATAAAGACCACATAGAGGACTTAAAAAAATGTATGGAATCCATAGAGCAAAAATCTACTTACCGTAACTTTGAATTTGTGGTAATTGAAAATAACAGTACGGAAGAGGAAACGTTTGCTTATTATAAAGAGATTGAGAAAAAGGAAAATGTTCAGGTAGTTTATTATAAGGGAGGATTTAACTTCTCTAAAATCAACAACTTTGGTGCAAAATATGCCAAAGGCGAATACTTGTTGTTATTAAACAATGATACAGAGATTATCACACCGGAATGTTTACAGGAATTGTTAGGCTACTGTATGCGCGAAGATGTAGGAATTGTCGGTGCAAAACTTTGCTATGACGATGATACCATTCAGCATGCAGGCGTGGTAATTGGATTTGGAGGAATGGCGGGACATGCCTTTATAGAATCCTCCAGATTTGATACCGGTTATATGGGACGCATCATGTGTGCGCAGGATTATTCCGCAGTAACAGCTGCTTGTATGATGACAAAGAAGAGTGTATACAATGCAGTGGGGGGACTAACAGAGGAATTAGAAGTAGCTTTTAATGATATTGACTACTGCTTGAAAGTAAGAGAGCTTGGAAAACTGGTGGTGTATAATCCATATGCAGAACTGTACCATTACGAATCCAAGTCCAGAGGGATGGAAGATACACCGGAAAAAGTGGAACGCTTTAATAGTGAAGTTGAAAAATTCTGTGAACGTTGGGAAGATATTTTGCAAAAAGGTGACCCATATTACAATCCAAATCTTACCTTAGATAAGGCAGACTTCTCTTTGCGAGTGTAGGATATTTGAATGAAAAAGTCAGTATAAGTGACTTCTTGAGTTTCCGCAAATTGCATTTGAAAGGTGAATAAATCTAACTAAAATGCCAATCTGCCATATTTTGAAAGGATTTATGTGGTAGTTCTTTGACTAGAGGCACTTTAACAAGCCCCGTCTA
>JAAYPT010000102.1 GCA_012519695.1 Clostridiales bacterium
AACAAAAAACTTCATAAACAACGTCATGGCGAATCCACCATTCGCTCTTTTGTCATGTCATTTTTTATTTCTAGTTCATTATACACTATTTCTGACGATTTGAGGAATTTCCTATTACATAAAAAAGAAAACTCAGATAATTAACGGAGTTTCCTTGAATTCTTGTATCTGTTTTCAAGTTTATCTTTATTTTTAGTTAGGAATTCTTGATAATTTGGATACGGAGAGGCGATTTGTTTTAGTTCAAAGTAAAAATATAGGTTTCAATATTTTGTAATGACTCTGGGGTAGAGTTGAAAAGAATAGCCTCATAGATTGAAATCATTTTACCAAAACATTGAGGAGCTTTTTGTGAGGGCACAGGTTCCACAACAGTAATATTATCAGTCCTTATTTGATTCAAATATTTATGTAATCTTTTTTCTAAATATTCATATGTGCTACGCATATGAGTGTCAGCAAATGAATTTAGGATATATAAGTCATCATATAGTATTCTCCATGCAACAGATATAATGTAATTCTGAATTCCACTATATTTAGTGGGAAGAGTGCCATCATTACAAGTAAGATATTTGTCAAGAAATTTTTTGGTAAATTCTACCTTATATTTGCTGAATTGTTCTTCACAATCATGGCAAAGCATAGGCTTTTTCGCCATCCTGATAGATTTGATTTAAGTTACTGAAATTGCGGAAACGTGAATTATCATAAGATTTTGTTCTTGTGTACACTAATTTAGGAATTATGTGGCTTTGCTGTAATGACATATTATCCCTGCCACATAATGCACATTTTCCAATAATTTCTTTTTTAGACATGAGGTCATCTGCTTTTGAAAAAAAATGGGGTTTCGGGACTCGAACCCAGGGCGCTTATTATTAAGTTTGAACTCTTGAGGTGCAATAGTGTTTCTCTTCCTGACAAACGCAAGGCTCTAACCCCAAGAACGCCCAGACCACCAATTGAATTTGTAATATCCATAAAACTAATCACTCCTATCGCTAAACTTAACAGGGAAACAATGTCAGTACTTACTTCAATTGGAATATCAAACAATATTGCCAAGAATACAAAAATAATAATCTACAGTTATTATATCATATATCATTGGTCTTTGACATATGTCACTGACCGTTTTTTAGATTGTTGATAAATAAAAGAAGTTGAAAAAAGGACATAATTATGGTATAATTAGACCATGGATAAGGAGGTGTATATCATGCCACAAATAATTCCAATTAAAGATTTGAAGAATACATCGGAGATTTCTGATATGTGCCACAAGGCAGATGAGCCAATCTATGTAACAAAAAATGGCTATGGTGATATGGTCATTATGAGCATGGAGATTTATGAGTCAATAATGCGACAAATTGCTATGTATAGAGATATTGAAATATCTGAAAAACAGGTAGAAACAGGACAGGTAAAGGATGCGAGGGCAGCACTCAGGGAAACGAGGGCAAAGTATGGCTTATAAATTAAATATTACAGAGCATGCCGATGAATTGCTTGATAACCTTATGCATCATTTGATTTATTGTTTGAAAAATAAACAGGCAGCAAAACATCTGTTGGATAGTATAGACCTTATCTATGATAGGTTGGCGGTTAATCCATATCAGTTTCCAGAGTGTAGAGATGTATATCTTGCCAGGAAGGGATATCGTGAGGCAGTTGTGCCACAGATGGACTATATTATTATGTTTGATGTGAGAACAGATATTGTGAATGTAGTTGGTATTTTCCACCAGTTGGAGAACTATCAAAGTAAATTGTAATATCGTTGGGGTAGAACAGAGTCAGTCGAAAGACTGGCTCTAACTTAATATGATATCAGAGATTGAGCATCAGAACATCAGAAGATGGGAAAAGGGGTAATACTTACTCAGAATGAAGCAGAAAAATGATTTGAAGTTATAAATGAACCTTTATGGAGGAAAAGAAAATGCGTTTTGGATTAGCATCGTATGAATTTAGAAACAACGATATTAGTTTCAATTTATCTCAAATTGAAAAAGCAATAAAAGAAGCAAAAGAAAAAGATGTTCAATTGTTGTGTTTTGGAGAAACTTTTTTACAAGGATTTGAATCCTTGAAGTGGAAGTATGAGGATGATAAACAGGTGGCTGTTAGCTTGGATTCAGACGAAATATATTACATAAAAGAACTGTCAAGAAAATATGAAATCGACTTGTTTGTTGGTTACGTTGAGCTAGAGCCAGCAGATGAAAAATTGTATTCTTCGTATGTATTGATTGAAGGCGGAAAAGTGAAATATAATTATCGAAGAATATCAAAAAACTGGAAAGAATATGAAAAGACAGACGAACACTATTGTGAAGGTGATGAGGTAGAAGATATTGCATATAGAGGAATAAAATTAAGTACAGGGTTATGTGGAGATTTATGGATTTTCCCTGAAAGGTTTAAAACGGATAGTATACTTATTTGGCCTGTTTTTGTTGATTTTTCATTAGAAGAGTGGAAGACAGAAATGTTAGATTATGCACAGCAAGCGAACTTGATTTCCAAAAACGTTTTGATGGTAAATTCTATATGCAAAGACGAGGTATGTGTTTCGCATGGAGGAGCATTTTATTTAAAAAATGGAGAGATAATGGATAAGACAAAGTTTGATAATGAACAAGTGTTAGTTGTTGAGATATAAAAATCCCTAATACTAATCATAAAATTTAGGAGATAACCATGATATATTTAACACAGTTCAAATTTCCGGATGTAGAAAGAGAATATGATTTCCTCATGGGAATGAGAAGAACCTGTTATGACAGTTTCTATCCGTTTCAGGTATTAACTAAAAATAACTTGCAGGTTTTAGACTTCGAACCGATTACAATTTTATATGGTGGAAATGGTTCTGGAAAGTCTACTGCATTGAATGTTATAGCAGAAAAATTACAATTAGATAGAGATACATTATTTAATCGATCTAATTTTTTTGAGGATTATACACAAATGTGTGAATTTGAAGTAGCGCAGGAAATTCCAGTGAACAGTCGTATTGTCACCAGTGATGATGTGTTTGATTTTATGTTGAACTTGCGTACCATCAATGATGGTATTAACGTTAAAAGAGAGGATTTATTTCAAGAGTACCTGGATGTAAAATATGCAAAATTTCAAATGAAGTCTTTAGCAGATTATGAGCAGCTAAAAAAGGTAAATATGGCAAGGAGTAAAACACAATCAAAGTACATAAGAAATAATCTTATGGATAATGTGCGGGAACATTCTAATGGAGAGAGTGCTTTTATCTATTTTGCAGACAAGATAAAAGAAAGTGGATTGTATCTGCTAGACGAGCCGGAAAATAGTTTATCACCGGAAAGACAGCAGGAATTACTTCAATTTATAGAGGATTCAGCACGATTTTTCGGTTGTCAATTTGTAATTGCGACACATTCTCCGTTTTTGCTTTCCCTAAAGGGGGCAAAGATTTATGATTTGGATGAAAATCCGGTGGATGTGAAAAAATGGACAGAATTGGAAAATGTGCGAGTTTACTACGAATTTTTTAAGAAACATGAAAGAGAGTTTGAGTTCTAAGAAAGCGCGAGATGTGAGCCGACAACTTATAAAATTATTCTGGAATAACGATGTCGAATTTGTTTTTTAGGAAATGTAGAAATCATCGATTTCCTAACTGCCAGAAAGCAACTGCACTTGCAGCAGCAACATTTAGTGAGTCTACGCCATGAGACATTGGGATACACACAGTATAGTCACAATCTGCAATGGTAGAGGTTGCCAGACCATCCCCTTCTGTGCCTAAAATAATAGCCAGCTTGCTCTCAGACATAAGATTTGGGTCATCAATATTGACAGATTCCTCACACAGTGCCATAGCAGCAGTTTTAAAGCCAAGGTCATGAAGTTGTGCAATACCATGAGTTGCCCAATTTTCTGATTTATCACCAATAAATGTCCAGGGAATCTGGAATACAGTTCCCATACTGACACGAATGGAACGGCGATATAGTGGATTGCTACAGGCAGGAGTAAGTAATACGGCATCCATGTTTAGTGCTGCGGCACTGCGAAAAATTGCCCCCACATTTGTTGGGTTCATAACATTTTCTAAGATAGCAATTCGTTTTGCATTTTTGCAAATGTCTTCTACAGATGGTAACTTTGGACGATACATAGCACAAAGTGCCCCACGGGTCAATGCAAAGCCGGTAAGTTGAGTAAGTATATCAAACTCTGCGGTGTAGACAGGAACATTGCCACAGCGAGTGATGATATTTTTTGCTTGTCTTTCGATATGCTTTTTTTCCAATAATAGAGAAAAAGGAACACATCCTGCGTCTAAGGCGCGGTCAATTACTTTAGGACTTTCTGCAATAAAGAGTCCTTTTTCCGGTTCGTGGCGGTTTAGGAGTTGATTCTCGGTAAGACGAGCATAGATATCAAGTTCAGGTGCATTAAAATCAGTTATCTCTATAATGTTTGGCATGTTTGTCTCCTTGCAGTTAAAATGTTGAAAAACGTAATTTACTACCATATTATAAAGGGGATGTAAGACGGTGTCAATTGAAAGGCAAGTGGGGGATGACAAGAAGTTGGTTGAGGACATCACTGTTCGTGGTGGGGTAAAATTATGCAGAGAATATATGCAATACTTGAAAGAAGAAAATGAGAGATTAAAAAAAGAAAATGAACTTAAAAATTATTATCTTAAAAGGGTGTCAAAGGGATAGGAAAGAAAAGTGAGAAAAACTTGTACAATTAGGTTTTAGAAGGGAAAATTACCGTGAAAAAAGGCGATAAAATAGGTATTGTATGTTGTTCTAATGGACAACCGCAGACAGCGAGACAACAAATACAAATATTGAAAGAGACACTGATAGAGCTAGGATTAGTCCCTGTGTTTAGTAAATATATTTTTGATAAAGGAGCAGGATTCAGTGGTTCGGCGAAAGAGCGGGCAGAGTCTTTGATGGAGTTTTATAAAGATACTGAAATCAAAGCAATTTTTGATATTTCCGGTGGTGATATTGCAAATGAGATATTGCCCTATTTAGACTTTAAAGTAATTGGCAACAGTAAAAAGCAGTTTTGGGGATATAGTGATTTAACTACAATCTTGAATGCAATTTATGCACAGACAGGAAATACTTCAGTGTTGTATCAGATTCGTAATCTCATTTATGATAATGGAGAAAAGCAACAGAAAGACTTTACAGCTACCATTTTTGAGAAAAATAACAGTTTATTTTCGTTTCCATACGAGTTTGTACAGGGAGAAACATTGCAGGGAAGTGTAATAGGTGGAAATATCAGATGCTTTTTGAAATTGGCAGGAACGCCGTATTTTCCTGAGGTAGAGGGAAAAGTGTTATTGTTAGAAGCATGGGGCGGAGGCGTTCCACAAATGACCACTTATTTGAGCCAATTACAACAAATGGGAGTATTTGAAAAAGTCAGTGGCATTTTGTTAGGAGCATTTACCAAAATGGAAGAGGCGGGCTGTGTTCCTGATATGGTGGAACTGGTAAAAAGATATGCAGGGGAACTGCCTGTGGTAAAGACCGGCAAAATAGGACACGGAACAGATGCAAAAGGAATTATAATCGGAAAAGAGATATTCCTGGTAAGACAGAAGTAAAAAAGAAATGTAAACCGGAAATAAAAACAGGTTGACAATTAGCATTCTTTCTTTTATACTACTAACAGATAAAAGGAGGAGCTTACTTATGAAAAAATCAAAATTATCTGTACAGGATATGTGTATGATAGGAATGTCTACGGCAATTATTGCAATTATGGCACAGATTTCTATTCCTATAGGATTAGGAGGAGTACCAATGACCATGCAGACATTTGCAATTATACTTGCAGCAATTGTGTTAGGAGCGAAGAACAGTGCTATTGCTTCATTAGTATATGTACTACTTGGAGCAGTAGGAGTACCGGTATTTGCAAATCTCAGTGGAGGATATGACAAAGTTATCGGTCCTACCGGAGGATTTTTAATGTCCTTTCCAATTATGGCATTGTTAATAGGTTTAGGAATGGACATACATACCAAGAATAAAACAATGTCCGTGATTGCAATGGTAATTGGAATTGTAGCAGGAGCAGTTGTGAACTATATTGCAGGAATTTTATGGTTCTGTTTTGCGATGAAGAGCAGTTTCTTAGTAGGATTTGAAGCATGTGTACTTCCGTTTATTCTTACCGATATTGGAAAGGCGATTCTTGCAGTAATTATTGGGCTTCCGGTGCGAAAGGTAGTGAGAAAAGCAGCATGTCGATAAAACTACGTCCCCATCATTTATTGTGTACACAAGGATATTCAGGGAAAGGATATAGTAATGAATTTGTAGAAAATATGAATGAAGTTGTGAGAAGATTACGAACAGAAGAAGCAACAGAAGTAACCATTGTATACTCTACAGATGATTTATGTGAGCATTGTCCAAGTAAACAGGGAACAGATATATGCAGTACACAGGAAAAGGTAAAATCTTTTGACCGAAAAACAGCAGAGTATTTCGGAATAGAAGAAAAGACTTATATTTATCAGGAAATTATTCAAGAAATTGATAATCAGATGACATCTGAGCGAATGGATGATATTTGTCAAGGGTGCAAATGGTATCCGATTAGTTCTTGTAAAAAGAATATTTTAGCGAAAAAGACAGTGTAAGCTGTCTTTTTTTGTGCAATAGGAAATAGAAGAGATTTCCGATATTATTATAAAGTGTGTAAGGTTTTAAGAAAAAGAATCACCCGAAAGGATAATTGATGCAGAAAAGAAAATGCGATAAAATAAGTATAATATTTTATGGAAAATAAAGGAGAGATTATGTTCAAAAATATACCAATTATCGGAATTATGCCTTTATATGATAAGGAAAAGGACAGTTATTGGATGATTCCCGGATATATGAAATCCTTAGAAGAAGCAGGAGCAATTCCAATGATGCTTCCGTTGACAGAGAGGGCAGAAGAGCTGGATTACTTTTTAGAAACTTGTGACGGATTCCTTCTAACCGGTGGACAAGATGTAACGCCGGAGCTTTACG
The DNA here is from genome assembly GCA_012519695.1 of Clostridiales bacterium. Classification (GTDB taxonomy): domain Bacteria; phylum Bacillota; class Clostridia; order Lachnospirales; family Lachnospiraceae; genus Petralouisia. The sequence continues at coordinate 7,059 of JAAYPT010000102.1, forward strand.
GAGAAGAAAGAAAGCCAGTGTGTGGAGAGACATCTGCTTTGCGGGATAGCATGGATAAATATATTTTTACGCATGCAGTACAGGAAAATAAAGTGATACTTGGAATTTGTCGGGGAATCCAGATTATGAACGCAGTATCAGGTGGAACCTTGTATCAGGATTTACCAAGTGAACTTGAAAGTGATATCGAACACCACATGCAGCCACCGTATGACAGAACTGCCCATATGGTAGATTTGGTGAGAGATACCCCGATTTTTCAACTGTTGCAGGAAGAAAAAATACCGGTAAACAGTTACCATCACCAAGGGGTGAAAGTAATCGGAAAAGGCTTTCAGAAGATGGCAGTTGCTTCCGACGGGCTGGTAGAGGGAATCTATATGCCGGATAAGAAATTTGTTTGGGGGATTCAGTGGCATCCGGAATTTTCCTATAAAAAGAGCAGCTATAGTCAGAAAATAATAGAGAAGTTCGTAACAAAGGCGAAAGAATCGTAAGGAGAAGGTGGACGGAAAATGACAAAAAGAGAACGAGAAATCACAGATATTCAGGAAATTTTAGCAATACTAGATAAATGTAAAGTGGTGCATATCGGATTAGTGGACAAGGATCAGCCATATATTGTGCCAATGAATTATGGATATACATACGAAAATGGTCAACTTACCCTTTATCTACATGGAGCAAAAAAGGGATATAAATATGATTTAATTCAGGCAAATCCAAAAGTGTGCTTTGAAATGGAATGTGATACTATGCCATTTGAAGGAAAAGTAGCATGTCAGTACGGAATGGTTTATTCCAGTGTTATGGGAAAGGGAACTGCCGAGATTGTAGAGGATGTAGAAGAAAAAATCGAAGCAATGGCAATTTTAATGAAAACACAGACGGGAAAAGATTTTTCATTTAATGAACAATTAGTTTCTATTGTAAATGTAATAAAAATCCATGTAACAGAATTTACCGCTAAGAAAAGACCGATGCCGGAAGGAATGAAAAAATAATGTGTGTTCGGATATAGCACGGTGTTTTCTACGATGTAAAAGGTAAGACTAGCTTAGGATGGTCTTATTTTTATACATGACAAATGAACAATTACATGCTATGATATAGTGCGTGATAATACTTATTAAGTTGAAGTCTACCCAGGTGGAGGCTATCAGCGGAAAGAAGAGGAAAAGTTATGAATAAGTCAAAATCTTATGAATTGGTTCTAACAGCACTGTTTACTGCCATTATCATTGTGATGGCATTCACACCATTGGGGTATATCCCATTAGTGGTTATTAATGCAACGATTATACATATTCCGGTTATTCTGGGAGCAATCTTTTGTGGACCGAAAAAGGGTGCATTTCTTGGATTTGTGTTTGGTTTAACCAGTTTTATTAAAAATACAATTATGCCTACTTCCATGTCAGCATTTGTTTTTTCACCTATTCTGGCAAGCAGTTTCGTAGGTCCATCCGGTATCGTGAAAAGTACCATTATTTGTTTTGTACCAAGAATTTTAGTAGGTATTGTACCTTACTTTGTATACAAGGGAATTGTAAAATTAGTTTCCGGTGAAAGAGAAAAAGCAGGAAAGGTTGTCTGTAATCTGGTAATCAGTGCACTGTTATTAGTAGCAGTTCATGCGTTTATCGGAAAAGGAATCGAAATGAAAAATGCAAATACAATCGGATGGATTGTAGGAGCAGTAGTTGCAGTTATTTTCTTTGTAGTTGCACAGGTTGGTATCAAGGCAAAAGAAGGTGCATTTTTGGGATATTTGTATGCAGGTGTAAGCGGTGCCTTGGTAAATACATTATTAGTAATGCCAATGATTTATATTTTTTACAAAGAAGACTATGCAAAAGCGTTAAAAGTAAGTGCAAATGCAGTAACAGGCGTTATTTTAGGTGTTATTAGTTTTAACGGAATTATTGAAGCAGTAGTAGCTGCAATTTTAGTAGCAGCTATTGGAATGGTACTTCGCAAAATCAGCAGGAGGTAGTTATGTTAAAAGGAAAGCATGTATTACTTGGAGTAACCGGAAGTATTGCAGCATATAAGATTGCCAACTTAGCGAGCATGCTGGTAAAGCTTAATGCAGATGTTCATGTAATTATGACAAAGAATGCAGAACAGTTTATTTCACCGGTTACCTTTGAAACATTAACAGGAAATAAAGTAATTGATGATACCTTTGAGCGAAACAGCGGATATCATGTAGCACATATTGCCATGGCTGCGGAGGCAGATATTGTAATGATTGCACCGGCTACAGCCAATGTAATTGCAAAGTTAGCACACGGAATAGCAGATGATATGCTGACATCCACCATGTTGGCATGTACTGCACCGATTTTGTTATCTCCCGCCATGAATACACATATGTACGACAATCCTGTAACGCAGGAAAATATGAGAAAATTAGAAAGTTTGGGCTATCAGTTGATAGAACCGGCAGCAGGACATTTGGCATGTGGTGATACCGGAAAAGGAAAAATGCCGGAGCCGGAGATGTTATTAGATTGCATTTTACAGGAAATTGCCTGTGAAAAAGATATGGTAGGAAAAAAGGTGCTTGTTACTGCCGGACCTACCAGAGAATCTTTAGACCCGGTACGATATATTACTAATCATTCTACCGGAAAAATGGGATATGCTATTGCAGAAAATGCAGCAAGACGTGGAGCAGAGGTTACATTAGTAAGTGGGCCGACACAGTTGAAAAAACCACGTTTTATGAAGGTAATAGACGTTACAACAGCAGAGGAAATGTTTCAGGCAGTAAACGATGCATTTGATACACAGGATATTATACTGATGGCAGCAGCAGTGGCAGATTATCGACCTACCACTGTGGCAGATCATAAGATTAAAAAGTCAGATGGTGAAATGAATATTCCACTGGAACGTACAACCGATATTATTGGAACATTGACACAGCGAAAAAAACAGCAGTTTATTTGTGGATTTTCCATGGAAACCCAGAATATGTTGGAGAATTCCAGAGCAAAGTTGGCGAAAAAGAATCTGGACATGATTGTTGCCAATAATCTAAAAGTAGCAGGAGCCGGATTTGGAACAGATACCAATATTGTTACAGTGATTACAAAAGATGCTTGTGAAGAACTTCCGATAATGAAAAAAGAAGAAGTAGCAGGAGCACTGTTTGACCGGATTTTAAGCCAGTTATAGTGAGAAAATTATGAAATTTTATTTAGCACCATTAGAAGAAATTACCGGATATATTTATCGAAATGCTTACGAGAAATACTTTCATAATGTAGAGAAATATTTTACACCATTTATTAGTCCCCATACCAAGCGATGTTTGAACAGCAGAGAAGAAAAGGATATTCTTCCAGAGCATAATCAGGGAATGAAGGTAGTGCCACAGATATTGACCAATAATGCCACAGATTTCATTCGCATAGGAAAGACACTTCAAGAGTATGGATATGAGGAAATCAACCTGAATCTGGGGTGTCCTTCCGGAACAGTGGTATCCAAGGGACGTGGGTCAGGATTTTTAGCTTATCCGGAACAGTTAGATGCTTTTTTAGAGGAAGTTTTTGAAAATCTGCATATGAAGATTTCCATAAAGACCAGAATCGGAAAAGAAGATGCAGAAGAGTGGAACAGGTTGCTTTCCATTTATAATCAATATCCAATGGAAGAATTGATTGTGCATCCAAGGATTCAGACAGATTTTTATAAAAATAAGCCTGATTGGCAGGCATACGAATATGCAGTAAAGGAAAGCAAAAATCCATTATGTTACAATGGAGATATTTTTACCAAGTCCGATTATGAACAATTGTTGAAAGAGTTTCCAAACACAGAAAAAGTGATGCTAGGAAGAGGAATTATTTCCAATCCACAGCTAATAGATATGTTTGAATCACAAGAAACCAAGCTAGATAAGAAGAAATTGAAAGCATTCCATGATGAAATATGTAATGGATATGAAGAGATATTTTCCGGGGACAGAAATGTTTTGTTTAAAATGAAAGAGTTGTGGTTTTATATGGGAAACCTTTTTCAAAGTAGCGAAAAGGATATGAAACAGATTAAAAAATGTCAGAGTCTCGCCCAATATCGTAGTATAGTAGATAGAATTTTTGCATAATAACTTAAAAATACATTGTATTTTTAGATATTTCAGGATATAATAGGTATATAGTGCTAGAAACGATGCATGTAGGAGGAGGGGCTTTTTATGACGAAGTATAAGAGAAGTTCTTTTGAAGTAGAAGCAGAGTTATATGAAGTTGGAAAGGGTTTGGAAGATGGTTTTATGCCATGGACTTCCGTGGTGACAAATGGTTGGATTGTCACAGATAAGTTGGTGAAGATAACAAGAGAAGATGGCGTAGTGGTGTGTCCTTTTATTCAAAATCGACGGGGACTTATTTTTATTCGTGAAGGAGACTATATTATCAAGGAAAAGAACGATGAACGTCATGTATGTGGTTCTGATAAGTTTGCAGAACGATTTCAACCAATTTAAGACAGTGAAGTAAGTATAAAGGCTGTGCGCTAAGGTAGCGTACAGCCTTTTGTTGTGATATAATGAGCGTAGCAATGAGCAGTGAAAAATCTCAGACTGGCAATTTGAATGTTTACAGGCAAAATTGGCAGACGAGATTTTTATTACGCGAGTAGCGATGAAAAGGCTGTGCTTGCACAGGCATTTGAGGAGCACCGCGATAACTTGAGAAACTCGCAAAGCGTGTTTCTCATAGTTTGGCGAATGCCGTACAGTGAGGAAAAGCGAAGCTTTTTCAAACGTACACTGCGGGATAGAATATCATCTAGAATTACAGAGCAGTCAAAAATAGAAAGAGGTTAGCAAAATGGCATTGCAAATGGTATTTGGAGGCTCCGGCAGCGGAAAGTCCAGTTATGTATATGAAAAAGTATTAGCACAGGCAAAGGAACAACCCGATAAAATGTTTTTTGTAGTAGTTCCGGAACAGTTTACCATGCAGACCCAAAGGGAACTGGTGAGCCGTCAGGAACAGCATAGTATAATGAATGTAGATGTGGTGAGCTTTCCTCGTTTAGCATATCGTATCTTTGATGAACTTGGTCTTGGAAATATAAAGATATTAGAAGAAACAGGAAAGAATCTGGTACTTCGCCGCGTGGCAGAAGAGCAACAAGAAAACCTGAAATTGATAAAAGCAAGTATGAAAAAGACAGGGTATATTACAGAGGTAAAGTCTGTGATTTCTGAGTTGACACAGTACCGAATTTTGCCGGAGCAGTTAGATACCTTTGTGGAGGATGAACGTCAGTCTCCATTGTTTCGCTATAAAATTGCAGATATTCAGACCATGTATCAGGGATTTCAGGATTTCTTGAAAGACCGATTTATCACAGCAGAGGAATTATTAGAAGTGTTAGCGGAAGAAGCACATCGTTCTAAACTTCTGAAAAATGCAGCCTTTGTATTGGATGGATTTACCGGATTTACCCCAGTGCAGTATTACTTGTTGGAAGAACTGATGAAAATAGCAGATGAGATTCTGGTGACGGCAGCATTGGATGAACGAGAGGATCCATATCAATGTGATGGAATCCAGGATTTATTCTATATGACAAAAAAGACAGTAGAGAGTCTTGGAAAAATTGCAGAGCGAACCCATACAGAAGTATTGGAGCCTTATTGGACGCATCATGGAAATCATACCAGATTCCGGGAGTCTGAGGCATTGTTGTGCTTAGAGCAGAATCTGTTTCGACAAAATCCAATACCTTTTTCTAAGAAAACGAAAGATATTTCTATGTTTTCTCTATTGAGTCCAAGACAGGAGCTTCATTTTATTGCACGAGAAATGAAGCGTTTAGTGCGTGAGGAAAATTATCGTTATAAGGATATGGCAGTGGTATGCGGTGACGTAGAAATGTACGGCAATTATGTACGAGAAATTTTTGAACGATATGATATTCCTGTTTTCCTGGACACTAAGAAAAATATTGTGTTCCATCCCATGACGGAGTTTTTAAAGAGAGCATTACAGGTACTGGAACAAGATTTTTCTTATGAATCAGTAATTGGTTATCTGAGAAGTGGATTATCTGGTTTTAACATGGAAGAAACAGATTTATTGGAAAACTATCTTTTGGCGGGTGGAATCCGTGGATGGAACAAGTGGCAACGAAAATGGGTGCGCCGCGCGGGTACCAATAATGAGGAAGAACTAGAGCAGGTAAATGCTTTACGGGAACGCCTGATAGAACAGTTTACTTCCATGAGAGAAGTGTTTCAAAAGAAAACGAATGTTACTGAGAAATCAAAAGCATTTTATCAGTTCATGGTGAATCTGCAAATTGAGGAACAGTTGCAGGAGTACAGTAAACGCTTTGAAGAAGAGGGCGAAACTGCACTGGCAAAGGAGTATGTACAGATATATCGAATTGTCATGGATTTATTAGATAAAATGGTAGAACTGTTAGGAGAAGAACAGTTGACGCTTCGAGAATATCGTGAAATTTTGGAGGCAGGTTTAGAAGCAGCGGCAGTAGGAATTATCCCACCGGGATATGACAGAGTGATTTTTGGAGATATTGAACGAAGCCGTTTATCTGACATTAAAGTGCTGTTTTTTGTGGGAGTAAATGATGGAATCATTCCAAAGGCAACAGAGCATGGCGGAATCATTTCACAGTCTGATAGAGAATGGTTTGCGCAAAATGAAATGGAGCTTGCACCTACAGACAGAGAACGAAGCTTTATACAAAAGTTTTATTTGTATTTGAATCTTACAAAACCATCACAGAAGTTATATGTTACATGGTTTCGGGTAAATTCAGAGGGAAAAGAGACAAGAAAGTCCTATTTAGTAGGAATACTGCGAAAAATGTTTCCAAAAGTACAACCGGTAAAGGTGGAACAGGTTAGTGGCATGGAACAGATTGTAACACCGGAAAGTAGTATGGACTTTTTTGTGCAAGGACTTCGCATGGCAAAGCACGGAGATATTTTCCCGGAATGGAAGGAATTATATCAATGGTATGCAGCCAGGGATGAGTGGAGTCAAAAAGCAGCAGACTTTTTGGCGGCGGCTTTTTATCAATATCATCCAATGCGTATGGGAAAAGAAATCACTCGTGCTTTGTATGGAAAAGTTTTGGAAAACAGTGTTACCCGATTGGAACAGTTTTCTACCTGTGCATATAGTCATTTCTTACAGTATGGCTTGAAGTTAGAGGAGCGTAACTTAGGCGAGTTTGCGGCAGTGGATATGGGAAGTATGTTTCATGAAGCTTTACAACGATATTCCGTGGCAATGGAAAAGGCAGGCTATCATTGGTTTGATGTGCCAAAAGAGGCGCAGGAAAAGTTGATACAGCAGGCTGTGGAAGAAACCGTAAGTATGGCGGCAGACACTGTGCTATTAAATGATGCCAGAACAGCATATTTGGTGGAAAGAATCCGAAGAATTTTAAAACGAACCATAGAAACCATAGCAAATCAGATTGAAACAAGTCATTTTTCACCGGAGGGGTACGAGATTTCCTTCTCCTTTGCAGAAGATTTGCAGGCAGTAAACTTCTCCCTAAATGATGAAGAAAAAATGCGGCTAAAGGGAAGAATCGACCGTGTAGATACCAAAAAGACGGATCAGCAGGTTTATGTGAAGGTAGTGGATTATAAATCAGGAAATCGGGATTTTCAGTTGTTATCCCTATATCATGGCTTGCAGTTACAGTTGGTAGTTTACATGAATTCTGCATTAGAGCTTTTGAAAAAGAAATATCCGGACAAAGAAGTAGTTCCGGGGGGAATGTATTACTATCATTTAGATGACCCGGTGGTAGAAGGAACCAGCAATCAGACAGAAATTGAGATTAAAGAAAAGATTTTAGAAGAATTAAAATTAAAAGGTGTTGCTGCGGAAGAAGCAGATGACAGTGTAAGTAAAAAATCACAGAAAGCGGAAAAAGAAGAGTTTCAAGTGCTTTCTAATTTTGTAAATCACAAAATACGAGACATCGGACAAAAGATTTTTGATGGAGATATCGAAACAAATCCATATCAATTAGGCGACAAGACGGGATGTGATTATTGTCCTTATGCGGGAGTTTGCGGATTTGAAACGGATATGCCGGGGCGGGAATACCATAAGCTTGAAAATATCAAGGATAAAGAAGAAATTTTAGCACGGATGCGAAAGGAGATATAAGATGGGATGGACAACAGAACAACAACAGGTAATTGACTTAAGAAACCGCAATCTCCTTGTATCTGCGGCGGCAGGTTCCGGGAAAACAGCCGTATTGGTAGAACGTATTATTCAAAAGATATTAGATAAGCGGCATCCGGTAGATATTGACCGTCTTTTAATTGTGACCTTTACCAATGCAGCAGCGGCAGAAATGCGAGAGCGTATCGGCGCAACCATTGAAAAAGCATTAGAGCAGGAGCCGGAAAATGTACATTTGCAAAAGCAACAGACCTTACTTCATAATGCACAGATTACTACCATTCACAGTTTTTGTCTCTATGTGATACGAAATTATTTTCATCGTATCGAGTTAGATCCAGATTTTCGTGTTGCGGAAGAGGGAGAGTTAAAACTGTTAAAAAGTGATGTCTTAGATGCTGTATTAGAATCTTATTATGAACAGGGAAAGCCGGAATTTTTAGCACTTTCTGAAACCATTGCCACAGGGAAAACAGACGAACCGTTAAAGGAAGCCATTTTAAAACTGTATGAATTTGCCATGAGTTATCCATGGGTAGAACAGTGGTTAGAAGACTGTAAAGCACCTTATCAGGTGAAAAGTTTAGAAGAATTTGAGACACTTCCCTTGGCAAAAGAGTTAGAAATCTATCTAGGGGAACTGGCAGGACAGTGGAAGGCACAAATGGAAAAGAGCCGTAACATCAGTATGGAATCGGATGGACCACAGATGTATACTCCATTGTTAGAGCAGGAAGCAGCGGTAATGGGGCAGGTAGTATCATGTAGCACCTATCAACAATATTATGAGGCAATTCGGGGTATTTCCTTTGGAAGACTTCCGGGAGCAAGGAAGTTTGAGGGAGATGTACAGAAAAAGGATCAGGTACAAAAACTGCGTAATGAAGTAAAAGCCTCTGTGAAGAAAATTACAGAGCAATTCTTTTTTCAGGCACCGGAGATGATAGTAGAAGAACTGGGCAAAAATGAACCTATCGTTGCAATGTTAATCGAAGTAACGCTTGCCTTTGAAAAGGCTTTTTCCGAAAAGAAACGGGAAAAGAATATGTTAGACTTTAATGATTTAGAACATTTTGCGTTGCAGATTTTAGTGGATAAAGAGACCAAAGAGCCTACCAAAACAGCAGTAGAATTGCAGAAGAACTATGAAGAAATCATGATAGACGAATATCAGGATTCTAACTATGTGCAAGAAACGATTTTAAAATCTGTAGCAGGAGAAGCCCAGAATCGTAACAATATGTTTATGGTAGGAGATGTGAAGCAAAGTATTTATCGATTCCGTATGGCAAGACCGGAGCTTTTTATGGAAAAATATCATACTTATACCTCCGAGGAAAGCGACAATCAAAAGATTGACTTGCACAAGAACTTCCGAAGTCGTCCACAGGTATTAGAGACAGTCAATGATGTGTTTTATAAGATTATGAAAGAAGACATTGGAAACATTACTTATGACCCACAGGCGGCATTATATCCGGGGGCACAATTTAAAGAGGCAGAACCGGGAATGTTTGATACAGAGGTTTTGGTAGTAGAGCCGGATTCAGAAAATCAGGACACAAAAGAGCGGGAGCTTGAGGCAAAGGCAGTTGGAAATAACATCCGAAAGCTTATGGGACATCAGTTGGTGACAGATAAAGAAACCGGAGAGCTTCGTAGTGTAAGGTATTCGGATATGGTGATTTTACTTCGTAGTCTGAACGGTTGGTCAGATACTTTTGTGAAAATATTAGGTGAAATGGGGATTCCGGTAAAGGCAACTACTGGAACCGGATATTTTTCGGCAATGGAAGTTCAGACGGCGTTGAATTTATTGCGCGTATTGGATAATCCAAGGCAGGATATTCCAATGGCGGCGGTACTGGCATCGCCTATCGTGGGGCTTAATGGAGAAGAACTTGCGATTATTCGAACTGAATTTCCAGAGCAGAAGTTTTATGAAGCAGTTATGCAATATCGTTTGGAAGAAGATTCCCAGGAGAAAAAGACTGCACTTTCCAAAGAAAAGCAAAAGCGGCTGATGAGATTTTTAGAACTGCTGGAAAAGTATCGTTTTAAAATCAGTTATACGCCAATTCACGATTTGTTGTATCAGGTGTTAGAGGAAACAGGATATATGGCGTATGTGTATGCATTGCCGGGAGGAGAGGTAAAAAAGGCAAATCTTGAGATGTTAATGGAAAAAGCCATTGCCTATGAAAATACCAGTTATCGAGGTTTGTTTCATTTCATCCGTTATATGGAACAACTGCAAAAATATGAGGTGGATTTTGCACTGGCAGATGTTGGCGAGCAGGAAAATGTAGTGCAGATAATGAGTATTCATAAAAGTAAGGGATTGGAGTTTCCGGTGGTGTTTGTATCGGGACTTGGAAAAATGTTTAATACCCAGGATATTCGGGAAAAAATTGTACTTCATCCACAGCTTGGAATCGGCATGGATTACTTAGATGTGAAACGCAGAGTAAAGACACCGGGAATTACCAGACAGTTTTTGGCAAGAAAAACCGGAATGGAAAATACCGGAGAAGAACTGCGAGTGCTCTATGTGGCAATGACTCGTGCCAAGGAAAAGTTGATTTTAACAGGAACCATGAAAAAGGCAGAAGAAAAACTGGCAGGAATGATGTCCGTAGAGATGGCAGATGGATTCTTAAGCTTTTTGACCCGACTGGGAACGAATACCTTTTTAAGTTTTCTGCTTCAGGCGTTTTTCTGTTATGGAGAAAAATATCCAATTACCATATTGAAACAAGCGGAGCTGGAAAAAGAGGAAGAAAAGCAGGTAGTAACAGATACATTAACTCAGTTAGAGGTATTAGCCCAGTTGCAGCAAAGAGATGAAATTCAGGCAGAACAAATAGAACGGCGTCTTTCCTATGAATATCCTTTTGCAGAAGAAGAGGATATGAAAACAAAGGTATCCGTGTCGGAGATTAAGCATCGTGCAATGGATCGAATTATGGCAGAGGAAACCATGGAGACAGAACAGAAGGCAGAAGAAGAATTTGAACACTACATTCCGGCGTTTATGGAAGGTGTGCAGGAAGAAAATCTGGGAGCAAAGCGAGGAACTGCAACTCACCGAATTTTAGAATGTTATGATTTTACAAAAGAACCGGAGGAGCTGGCAAGTCAGTTAGGGCAAATGGTGGAAGAGAAGCTGGTAGAACCGGAAATGGTGGAATTGGTAGATAAGAAGAAACTGCAAAAGTTCTTAGAAAGTCCTTTGGCGAGACGAATGCAGCAGGCAGCTAAAAATGGAAAACTTTATCGGGAAAAACCATTTGTCATGGGAGAAACTGCAAAAGATGTGTTAGAAGATTCTAAAAGTCAAGAAATGGTATTGATACAGGGAATCATTGATGTATTTTTTGAAGAAGAGGGAGAAATGGTGCTCTTAGATTACAAGACAGACCGAATCAGGACAGGAAAAGAGTTGGCAGAGCGTTATCGGGCACAGATTCAGTTATATAAGAGTGCTATCGAAAGAGCCACCGGAAAAAAAGTAGAGGAACAGCTATTGTATTCCTTCTGTTTAAGTAAGGTAGTAGAATTATAAAGAAACTGTAAATGAAAATTACAGAAAATAGCAAAAGGAAGATAGAAATAAAAGAGAAACAGAAAATAAAAGAAAAACAGAAAAATAAAATAGAAACAGAAAAGTAAAAGAGAAACAGAGGAAGATAGAAGAGAAATGAAAAGTAGATTGATATTAGCATCCGGTTCTCCACGGAGAAAAGAATTATTAGAACAGATTGGGGCGGAATTTGAGATTCTTCCTGCAAAGGGAGAAGAGGTCATTACCAGTGATATTCCATCTCAGGTAGTGATGGAACTTTCTGCACAAAAGGCAGAAGAAGTGTCAGGAAGATATAAGGAAGAATTAGGAGAAGGAAAAGGAAGTGGAGAAGAAAGAGGGAGTGGAGAACCCAAAGACACCGTAGTAATATTAGGTGCAGATACTGTTGTGGCATATGAGAATAAGATTCTTGGAAAGCCCAAGGATGAAGCAGATGCTGTTAGAATGTTGCAGATGTTAGCAGGGAATACCCACAGTGTATTTACGGGTGTTACCCTTATCATAGAAAAAGCTGGAAAAGCAGAAAAGAAAACTTTTTTTGCAGAAACAAAAGTAACAATGTATCCAATGTCAAAAGAGGAAATTCAGGCATATGTGGCAACAGGAGAACCAATGGATAAAGCAGGTTCTTATGGAATTCAGGGAAGATGTGCGGCATATATTGAACAAATTGAGGGAGATTACAATAATGTGGTAGGACTTCCGGTGGCTTTGGTGTACCAAACACTGAAAAAAGTAATTGACTTTAACACGGTGGTACGTTAAAATGTAAAAAAACAAATTTTGGGTGAGTATAAGTAATTAAATAAGAGGGAATTTCAAATATCTGTCGGTCGACAGAATACTGATTCAGTAAAAGAATCCAAGGAAAGATATCTTTGAATATAGTTACAATTCGCCTGAAATTGTGAAGACAGAAGGAAGGAGTAAAAAATCAGGTGACGATTTGCCAGTTACAGAATAAAATAAAAAGTTTGAAAAGAAAGATTACAGAACACGAAAGTGAAATGGCATCTTGCAGATATCAAATAGAATTACATGAGTGTGTGCTGGAA
>JAAYPT010000103.1 GCA_012519695.1 Clostridiales bacterium
CGAATGCCGTACAGTGAGGAAAAGCAGAGCTTTTTCGAACGTACACTGCGTAGTAAAGCTCGTATAGAGTCACGATATAAGGATGTTAGCAGTTTCGTGATTTTGAAAAACAAAGAAATTTATAATACAAAGGAGTGGCTGAAATGGAAGAGTTCAGAGTAAAAGTACGAAGATTCAGTAACAAGGATAACCGAGTGGAAAAGGTCAATTATACCGCATTAATCATCGTAACATTATTAGAAGTATTATTGATTTTGGCATTATCGGTGCAGACTTTTGCGGTAAAAACAGATTATGGAATGTTAGGATTAATTCCATTGATTGTAATGTTAGTAGGGTGTATTGTAAACTGGTGTTACTATTTTAAGGATAAGTCTAGTAACAAGTTACGTTATATTATGTTGGCAACGTATTTGGTTGGATATGCATATTTAATGTTCACAGGAACGAGAATTATGGTAAGTACTTATATTTATCCGATTTTAGTGGTGGCAATTTTGTATTATGATAGAAAATTCAATGCAATTATGTGTGGAATTACAGCAGGAATTTCCGTGATAAGAGCGCTGATATGGATGCCAAGTGGCTACCTCATATCAGATGACGAAGCTTTAACTAGTATCGTGCTGAGCTGTTTGATTTTTTGGGTGATTTTTATTGCAGGGAAAACAGCAAAGCAGTTTGACCACGATGCAATACATACGATGCAGGATGAAAAGAAGATGCAGGATATCATGGTACAGGATATTCTGAAAATTTCAGCTGCAGTTCGAAATGAAGTAGTAGACACAGACCAGTTGGTAGATAATGTAAGAACATCCTCTGATGTGGTACATAACTCTATCAAAGAGATATCAGTAAGTACACAAGTAACGGCAGAAAGTGTTCAGGAACAGACCACTATGACCTCTCAGATTCGTGAAGCTGTAGGTGAGACAGCAGAAAATGCGAAGATTATGGTACAGGCAGCAGCAGACTCAGCTAAGATGATAGATGAAAGTATGGAAGTCATGAACAATATGCGTCAGAGTGCAGCTAAGATTGGGGAAACCAATGCACTTGTGGCAGAGTCTATGAGTCAGTTACAGGAAAAGGCAAAGGAAGTACAGCAGATTACAGAAGTTATCTTTTCTATTTCCAGCCAGACGAATTTATTAGCATTAAATGCTTCTATTGAAAGTGCAAGAGCCGGAGAAGCAGGAAAAGGATTTGCAGTAGTTGCAGATCAGATTCGTGAATTGGCAGAACAGACCAGACAGTCCACAGAGAAGATTTCCGGTATTATAGAGGAATTAAATGTAGATGCACAGAATGCATCTCAGGTAGTAAATACTTCTATTGAGGCGATGAGTGAACAAAATGAGATGATTGAAAATGCATCAGATGGATTTGTGTCTATTCGTGATAATGTAGATACATTAGCTCAAAAAGTAGATGATATAGATAAGAAGATAGAAAATCTGGTATCATCCAATGACACAATTATTGAAAGTATCAGTCAGTTGTCAGCAACCAGTGAAGAAGTATCAGCCAGTGCCCAAGAAGCAGAAGAACGCAGTGAGCAGAACCAGCGAGAGACACAGCAGGCAAAGCAGTTGCTGAACAAGGTATTGGATACGGTACAGGAATTTACAAAGTACCAGAGTGATTTAGGTAATGATAAATAATCATAAATATATAAGCAGAAGGAGAACGATGATGGCAAAAGTAGGAATCGTAATGGGCAGTGACTCAGATATGCCAGTTATGGCAAAAGCAGCAGATATTTTAGAAGAATTAGGGATTGAGTATGAAATGACAATTATTTCTGCACATAGAGAACCTGATGTGTTTTTTGAATATGCAAAGTCTGCTGAAGAAAAAGGATTTAAAGTAATTATTGCAGGAGCAGGAATGGCAGCACATCTTCCAGGTATGTGTGCAGCAATTTTCCCAATGCCGGTAATCGGTATTCCAATGCATACAACATCTTTGGGTGGAAGAGATTCTTTGTATTCTATCGTACAGATGCCTTCCGGTATTCCGGTAGCAACAGTTGCAATCAATGGTGGAGCAAATGCAGGACTTCTTGCAGCAAAGATTTTAGCAACATCTGATGAAGCATTACTTGGAAGATTAAAGGAATATTCCAAGAAGTTAAAAGAGCAGGTAGAAGCAAAAGATGCTAAATTGCAGAAAGTTGGTTATAAAGAATATAATAAGTAAAACCAAAAGATAAAAAGCAGGCAGTGATAATGTTGATACATCGTCACTGCCTGTTTTCATATCTTATTATTTCATATCCAGCCAAATTAAAAGGCAAAACTTAAAAGTCCAAATGCAAATAGAAGAAAAACCAATACGATTGCAATTAGTAGTAAAATAAGAAGCGTAATGGTAAGCTTTTTCCATTTGCCTTCCTTGAAAGTCAGGTACATCACATCGAATACATCAATGAAAAAGAAAAATTGTAAAATAGAATGCAGCACTGCAGTTGTACTAGAGCGAAATCCTGCCTTTTGGGATAAACACAAATAGGAAATGGTATAAGGTGCACCAAGAGCAAGTATCAGCCAACCAATAGCACATAATATCAATGCCATCGCAGGTCCGAAGAACAGCATAAACGGAACTGGCATAAGCGCAAGGAGAAAGGTTGCAATAACAAAAATGCCCCCAATAACAAAAAACGGAATCAAGGCATATTTCACAAGTACGGCGCAATTAAGCATAATATGGCGGTATTCAGGTTTGCAACATTTTGCAGCAACAATAATATTCAGTATTCCGAAGATAAAACAAATATACTTAACATAGGACAAGACTGGAAAATCTTCTGAATACGAAGAAAATACCGGAAACAGGTACAAAGACACCACATATAAAAGTGGAAAAACATAAACACGAGTTAAATTTTTTGATTCGTTCATAACTTCCCTCATTTCTGTAAAATATAATAATAGTAACTTTTATACATTATAATAAAAGAAAAAAATTTTTCAACTAAAACAATACTTGCAAATTTGAAAAAATATTGATATAATCATTTTCGTTGAAAATTTTACAAGGCAATTTAGATGAAAATGGTAGTGAGATGGTACGCATATCATCGTAACGAAAGTTATGAAATGCGTAGGTCTCACTATTTTTTTGTGCAATGAAAAGGAGGAAATTAAAATGCCAAAGACAAAGTTTCAAGAAGTTATTTTTACAATTATGATGGTACTTGTAATGGTGTATGCTATGGTGGTATACAATATTTCAATGGATAAGGGCGGACTGGAAAATCAAGTATTTTTGCTGGCGTTTGGCGAATTAGGAATTATGGGCGTTATTGGTTTTGTTTTGGAAATGTTAATAGCAGGACCGTTAGCAAAAAAACTTGCATTTCGCTTAGTAACTCCAGGCGAAAATAAGCCAATTATTGTGATACTTGCTATTTCAGCCATGACAGTATGTGTAATGTGTCCGATGATGAGTTTGGTAGCAACGGTATTATTTAAGGGTGTTGACAGCCAATTGATTGCAAAGTGGATTCAGATTACAGTAGTAAATTTTCCAATGGCATTGTGCTGGCAGATATTTTTTGCAGGTCCACTGGTAAGAATGATATTTGGACGTATCTTTCCGGAAAAGTAAAAAGTGTTTTTATAAGAAAAAACGAACCAATGCATTGAATAAATTAGTAAAACTAATAAAAACTATTACAATATATAATTGGCATTTCTACAGGAATCAAGGTACAATGTAAGAAGGAATATAACCATGATTTTTTATTGTAGGAGGAAAAACAATGGATTACAAGAATTCAGGTGTAGATATTGAAGCAGGATACAAGTCCGTAGAATTAATGAAGAAATATGTAAAGGAAACCATGCGTTCAGAAGTATTAGGTGGACTTGGTGGATTCTCAGGTGCGTTTTCTTTAAAGGCAATCAAAGAAATGGAGAACCCGGTTCTTTTATCTGGTACAGATGGATGTGGAACCAAGGTAAAACTTGCATTCCTTTTAGATAAGCATGATACTATCGGAATTGACTGTGTGGCAATGTGTGTAAATGATGTTGCTTGTGCAGGTGGAGAGCCATTGTTCTTCCTTGACTATATTGCATGCGGAAAGAACTACCCAGAGAAAATTGCAACCATCGTAAGTGGTGTTGCAGAAGGATGTAAACAGTCCGGATGTGCGTTAGTTGGTGGAGAAACAGCAGAACACCCGGGACTTATGCCAGAAGATGAATATGATTTGGCTGGATTTGCAGTAGGTGTTGTAGATGAAAAAGATATTATTACCGGAAAAGATTTAAAGGCAAATGATGTATTGATTGGTATGGCATCTTCCGGTGTTCATTCCAATGGATTCTCTTTAGTTCGTAAGATTTTCCGTATGGACAAAGAAACATTAAATACATATTTTGATGAATTGGGAACTACACTTGGAGAAGCACTTCTTGCTCCAACCAGAATCTATGTGAAGGCACTTCGTTCTATCAAAGACGCAGGTATTCGTGTAAAAGCATGTAGCCATATTACCGGTGGTGGTTTCTATGAAAACGTGCCAAGAATGTTACCAGAAGGAAAACATGCAGTAATTGAAAAGAACAGCTATGAAGTTCCACCAATCTTCAAGATGATGGCAAGAGAAGGAAATGTGGAAGAACAGATGATGTACAATACCTATAACATGGGAATTGGTATGATTGTAGCAGTTGACCCGGCAGACGTAGATAAAACAATGGAAGCTATTAAAGCGGCCGGAGATACTCCATATGTAATCGGAAAAATCGAAGATGGAGAAAAAGGAGTAACCTTATGCTAAAACTGGCAGTTCTCGTATCTGGTGGTGGTACTAATTTGCAGGCAATTATGGATGCCATAGATAATGGTACCATTACCAATGCTAAAATAGAGGTAGTAATCAGCAACAACCAAAATGCATATGCGCTGGAACGTGCAAAACAGCATGGAATAGAAGCATTATGTATCTCTCCGAAAGAGTTTGAAAATCGCGAAGCATTTAATAAGGCATTTTTGGAAAAATTAGATAGCTTCGGAGTAGATTTGGTAGTACTGGCAGGATTTTTGGTAGTAATACCGGAAATCATGATTCAGAAATATCGTAATCGTATTATTAACATTCATCCATCACTGATTCCAGCTTTTTGTGGGACAGGCTACTATGGCTTAAAGGTTCATGAAGGAGCTTTGGCAAGAGGTGTGAAAGTGACAGGAGCAACCGTTCATTTTGTGGACGAAGGAACAGATACCGGTCCGATTATTTTACAAAAGCCGGTGATGATAGAACAAGGGGATACACCGGAAGTTTTACAGCGTCGCGTGATGGAACAGGCAGAGTGGAAGATTTTACCACAGGCAATTGATTTGATTGCCAATGGAAAAGTAGAAGTAATCGATGGAAAAACAGTCATCAAGGACTAGGAGGCAGCAATGAAAGTATTAATCGTAGGAAGTGGCGGAAGAGAACATGCCATTGCTACAAGTGTAGCGAAGAGCGCAAGAGTAGATAAGATATATTGTGCACCTGGAAATGCAGGAATTGGTCAGATTGCAGAATGTGTTCCAATCGGAGCAATGGAATTTGATAAATTAGTAGCATTTGCCAAGGAAAAAGAAATTGACTTTACGATTATCGGAATGGATGATCCATTAGTCGGTGGTGTTGTAGATGCATTTGAAGCAGAAGGACTGAAAGTATTCGGACCGAGAAAAAATGCAGCTATCTTGGAAGGAAGTAAGGCATTTTCAAAGGATTTAATGAAAAAGTACAACATTCCTACCGCAGCATATGAGAATTTTGATGATGCGGACAAGGCACTTGCATACTTAGAAACTGCAAAAATGCCAATCGTATTAAAAGCAGACGGACTTGCACTTGGAAAGGGTGTGTTAATCTGCAATACCTTAGAAGAAGCTAAGGCTGGTGTGCAGGAAATTATGTTGGATAAGAAGTTCGGTTCCGCAGGAAATCACATGGTAGTGGAAGAGTTTATGACCGGACGTGAAGTATCTGTACTTTCTTTTGTAGATGGAAAAACAATTAAGATTATGTCTTCTGCACAGGATCATAAACGTGCAAAAGATGGTGATCAGGGATTGAACACCGGAGGAATGGGAACATTTTCCCCAAGTCCATTCTATACCCCGGAAGTGGATGAGTTCTGCAAAAAATATGTATATCAGGCAACAGTAGATGCAATGGCAGCAGAAGGACGTCCCTTTAAAGGAGTTATTTTCTTTGGATTAATGCTTACCGAAGACGGACCAAAGGTATTAGAGTATAATGCACGTTTCGGTGATCCGGAGGCACAGGTAGTTTTACCAAGAATGAAGAATGATATCATTGATGTAATGGAAGCATGTGTGAATGGAACATTAGACCAGATTGACTTACAGTTTGAAGATAATGCAGCAGTATGTGTGGTATTAGCATCTGATGGTTATCCGGTATCTTATGAGAAAGGATTGCCAATCGAAGGTCTTGAGAACTTTGATGGAAAAGACGGTTATTACTGTTTCCATGCCGGAACAGCATTGAAGGATGGAAAGATTGTTACCAATGGCGGACGTGTGCTTGGAGTAACAGCAAAGGGCAAAGACTTGAAAGAAGCTCGTTCTAATGCTTATGCAGCAACAGAGTGGATTCAGTTTGCAAATAAATATATGCGTCATGATATAGGAAAGGCGATTGACGAAGCATAAGAGAAAATTTATAAAAGAATCTGTTTTGCAAAATTGCAGGGCAGGTTCTTTTTTTGTGCAATAGGAAATAATTATTCATAGATGACACCACTCGGGCGCAAAAGAGTCCGGCGATTGGACTATTTGTTATAGAAAAATATTGTCTGAATATAGTAACAAAGTACTAAAAATATAAAAGTTTTTTGTCAATCATAAAAAAATGATATAAAACACAGAAAAGTAATATTGACAGAATATGGAAAAATAAATAAAAATAGAAGAGCAGGTAAGGGAGGTATCAAATTTTTTAAGGAGGAAAAAAGAAAAATGAGACAAAAAAAGAGAAGGTTTTTTAGTCTGGTATTAACATGGCTGATGCTGTGTTCTGCGGTTCTTGGTATTACACCGGGAACAACACTTCAGACTAACGCTGCGGAGGTATCTACCGTAGCAGCTGTATCATCATCCAACATTGAAGCGCAAGATGATATACAGGATGGGGTTACATTACATTGTTGGAACTGGTCCTACAATAATATTACAGCGAATTTGGATACAATTGCTGCACAGGGGTACACAGCAATTCAGACATCACCGATTCAATTCGCAAAAGAGGCTACGACTGGAAAGTCAGTAGGTACAAACTGGTGGGTATATTATCAGCCGGCAGGATTTTTTATCGATAACACAGGAAACAGTGCACTTGGAACAAAGGCAGAATTTGAAAATATGTGTCAGAAAGCACACGAAAAAGGAATTAAGGTTATTGTAGATGTGGTTGCAAACCATATGGGAAATCAGACAAGAAATAACCTTGCAACAACCATTGTTCCGGATATTCGTAATGATGCAAGTTGCTGGCATGATATTACAAAAAATACAACAGATTATAGTAGCAGATACGATATTACACAACATTGTATGGATGGACTTCCTGACTTAAATACAGGAAGCAGTAAGATTCAAAATTATGTATTAAATTATTTAAAAGAGTGTATTGATGCAGGGGTAGATGGATTCCGTTTTGATGGTGCAAAACATATTGAAACTCCAGAGGATTCTTCTTCCGGATGCGGAAGTAATTTCTGGCCAACTGTTATCAATGGTGCAACTTCCTATGCAAAATCTACAAGAAATATAGATTTATATTGCTATGGAGAAGTGTTGGATGCTCCGGATAGTTCCGGAAAATTACCAATTACTGCTTACACAAAATACATGAGTGTAACAGATAACCAGATAGGAAATGATGTTCGTAATAATGTAAACAGTGGAAATGCTTCTAGTGCAGCATCTTCTTATTATTATAAGGCAGCAGCAGGAGCAGATAAATTGGTATTATGGGCAGAATCTCACGATACTTATGCAGACAATAAGTCTTCCGGAGTATCTACAGAAAATATCAATAAGACATGGGCAATTGTTGCAGCAAGAACGAAAGCAATGGATCTTTATTTTGCAAGACCATACAGTCGTTCTAGCAAACTTGGTGATGCAGATAGAACCGGATGGGCAAATGCAGAAGTTGCAGCTGTAAATAAGTTCCATAATGCTTTTGTAGGTCAGGAAGAATATATGAGTGCAGAGGGAAGTATTGCATATTGTGAAAGAGGAACTTCCGGTGTTGTTCTGGTAAATTGCAATACAGACCCAAGTAAACAAAGTGTAAAGGTAAATGTAAAAGCAACTCAAATGGCATCTGGTACATATAAAGATCAGATTACAGGTGAGACGTTTACAGTACAAGATGGACGGATTAGCGGAAAAATCGGAAATACCGGAATTGCAGTTGTATACAATGCAGAAACCAATCCAACCGCTTCTATTTCTCCAAATGGAGGAAATTTCTCCAGTGATACTTATAAGGTAACCGTTGGCATGAAGAATGCAGACAGTGCAACCTATCAGGTGGGAAATAAAGCGGCACAGGCTTTCAACGGAACAAAAGAAATTACCATTGGCGAAGGAATGGAAGTTGGAGACAGTGTTACTGTTACTGTAGTTGCTGTAAAAGGTGACAAGCAAGATAAAGTTTCTTATACTTTTACAAAAGTAGAGAAGTCAGAAAATATTGCATACATTAAGTTACCGTCAGGCTGGTCTGAACTGGTATATTGTTATGCTTATGATTCAGCTACAGAAACCAAGAGTAATGGCGTATGGCCAGGGGAAAAAATGACAAGTGAAGGAAACGGAATATATAGCTGTGAAATATCAGAAGAGATTGAAGCACCAAGAGTTATTTTCTATAGCAGCAATATAAATCGTTATCCGGCAGATATGGAAGACGGATTATTGTTAAATGGTTCTATGATTTACAAGGATGGTAGCTGGGAAAGCTATACACCGGCAGAGAGTGGAAGTGTGGAAGTTGCATATGTGGATGAAGCTGGAAATCAGTTAGCAGATAGCGAAATCCAGACCGGATTAGTTGGAAGCAGCTATGTAACAACTGCAAAACCAATTAGCGGATATACATTAAAAACAACTCCGGACAATGCATCAGGCATATATGTAAAAGGAATCATCAAAGTTACTTACGTTTATGAAAAGAGTGAAGTGGTAGCAGGAAATACAGCATATATTGAACTGCCATCAGGTTGGGGAAGTGATGTATACTGCTATGTATATTCACAAAATGATGAGTCAGTAAAAAATGCTGCATGGCCGGGTGTAAAAATGACAAAAGTATCTGGAAATATCTACAAATATGATGTACCGGATACCATTGCTAATCCATTGGTTATTTTTAACGACAAGAACCAGCAGTATCCAGCCTCCATGCAAAAGGGACTTTCCTTAAAAGGCTCCATGATTTATCAGGGAAATCAGTGGAAAACCTATACAGGAGGAGTTGTAGAGACAAAGAATATTGCATACTTTAAAAAGCCTGCAAACTGGAAAAGTGATGTATACTGCTATGTATATTCAGCAGATAATGAATCTGTGAGAAATAGTGCATGGCCAGGTGTGAAAATGACAGTAAATGCAGACGGTACATATCAGTATGAAGTATCAAATGATATCGCCAATCCGTTAGTTATTTTTACAGATGGAACGAATCAGTATCCAGCCTCCATGCAGAAAGGACTTTCTTTGAAAGGGTCTATGATTTATGACAATGGAAGTTGGAGTATATATCAGTAAAAGATATTTTTAAGACCATTATTATGAAAATACGAAGGGTTGCTTTCTTATGATAAAAATTGTAAGTAGCAGCCCTTTTGTGAAAAAGTCACAAAAAAGTAAAAAAAAGAAAAAATATATTGACAAAAGTAATAAAGAGAATTATGATAAATCTATCAAATGCAAACGTTTGCATTTATTTTTTGCAGAGCAGTGCAAACGTTTGCACAAAGGAGAGAATATGACAGTTACAATAAAAGATATTGCAAAAAAAGTGGGCGTGAATCCCTCAACAGTTTCGAGAGTAATTAATGGAACTGCAAGTATTTCAAATGAAACAAAGGAAAAAATTTATGCAACTATGAAAGAAATGGATTATTATCCAAATAGTTTAGCGAGAAGTTTGGTAAATGGGAGTACTTTTACCATTGGATTGGTTATGGATGCAGGTAATCGGGATGCTTTCTCAAATGCATTTTTTATTCAAAGTGTTTCTGCGATTGAAACAGTTTCTCAGGATCGGGGTTATAATTTGCTGATTACCAGTGACAAGAATTTAGAGAATGAAAATGCAGTAAAACATTTGGTGCTTGAACATAAAGTAGATGGTGTGATTCTTCCGATTTCCAGTATGACGAAAAAATTGGTTGAGTTCTTTCTTAATAATGAAACTCCTTTTGTAATAATGGGGGAGCCGGAAGAGAAGCAGCCAGAGGTTTGCTGGGTTGATATGGATAATGAGCAGGGAGGAAGTCTGGCAGTTACACACTTACTGGACTCTGGATACAAACACCCTGTTTTACTTGTAGAGAGTCAGGAAGAGATGTTTGAGAAGAAGAGAATTCTTGGATTTCAGAGAGAACTAGAAAGAAGAAAAATGTTTGAAAATCGAGAAGATATTGTAGAATGTGGAAAACAAGGAAAACAGGTTAGCGCCTGGGTTTCAAAATTGTTACGAGGAGAGGTAAGTGGAGATAGTATTATTTGTACAAATAACATTGTGGCATATCATGTATTACAGGAATTAAAGAAAGGAGGGAAAAAAATCCCAGAGGATATAGGAGTAATGACCTTTGACAATTATCCTTTGGCGGAGTACATGGAACCAGCACTTACAGTAGTAGATGTAAATACCTATATGCTGGGAGAAGAGGCAGCAATCGTATTATTTGATAAAATAAAACAGGTTGAAAAAAAGGAAAAGAATATTTTAATTCCAACCAAGATTATGAAACGCAAATCGACACAAAAAGGAGGCTGAGATGTGAAAAGGGAAGCAGTATTTCATATCAATACAGAAGAATTTGTTTATCCGGTGTCCAGAAATCAGTTAGTAATAAGAATAAGAACTGCTAAAAAAGAGATAAAAAAGTGTAGCGTGATTTATTGGGACAGAACAGATAAAACAAAGAAAAAAGAGGCAGTGTTGTCATGTAGTGAAAGAGACGAACTGTTTGATTATTTTCAGGGAAGACTTTTGTTTTCCAAAATAGCAAGATATCATAAATACTATTTTTGTTTGGAGGATATTGAAGGAAAACAGTGGTACTATACAGTAAATGGTATAAGTAGAATGATACCGGATGATGGTTATTTCGAATATTTATATGCCAATGAGAAGGATGTTATTTCTTATCCTAAATGGGCAAAGGGAATTGTATATTATCAGATATTTCCAGAACGGTTTTGTAATGGAGATAAGGAAAACAATCCTAAAGGTTGTCAGGAATGGGGAACCATGCCTACCAGAGAAAATTATATGGGAGGTGATTTAAAGGGAATTACAGAAAAAATTACTTATTTAAGTCAACTGGGGGTTGAATGTTTGTATTTGAATCCGATTTTTAAGGGTGATTTCAACCATAAGTATGCAACCACCGATTATTTTGAAATAGATCCCATATTTGGGACAAAGGAAGATTTTCGAAAGTTAGTAGAAAGATGCCATTATTATGGAATAAAAATTATTCTGGATGGAGTCTTTAATCACACTGGAGTTTGTTTTAAACAATTTCAGGACATTTTAGAAAAACAAGAGAAGTCGGAGTATAAAGATTGGTTTTTCATTGAACATTATCCGGTGAAAATTACACATTATGATTATGAATGTGTAGGTGCATATAAGTGGATGCCGAAGCTAAATTCTTCAAATAAAGAAGTAAGGCAATTTATTTTACAGGTAATGGAATATTGGATAAAAGAATTTCAAATTGATGGATGGAGGTTGGATGTTTCTGATGAAGTAGATAGTACTGTGTGGCAGGAAGCAAGACTATATTTAAAAGAAAGATATCCGCAGATTTTGTTAATAGGAGAAACGTGGGGATATGGTGGCAGGCTTTTGCGTGGAAACCAATTAGATACAGTTATGAATTATATGTTTCGAGATGCAGTAAAAGAATATTTTGGAACAGAGCAAATTTCTGCAGAAGTATTTGATTATCGTCTCAATCATATGTTGGGACTTTATAGACAGGAAACAAATCAGATTATGTACAATCTGATAGATAGTCACGATACAGAGCGTTTTTTATTTTATTGCAAGGAAGATAAGAAAAAAATGAAACTTGCAGTTGCATTTCAAATATTATTTATTGGTTCGCCGGCAATCTATTATGGTGATGAAGTGGGAATGACAGGAGCCAATGACCCGGATTGCAGAAGGTGTATGTTGTGGGGAGAGAATGCAGATAACGCTATGTATAACTGGTATCGAAAGTTCATTCAGATCAGAAAAAAGTATGACGCAGTCAGAACAGGAAATTATCGTACCATAATTGTAGATAATGATAGAAATATTTTTGGTTTTTTGAGAAGAGAAGGAACAGAGCATATTTATGTAATTATCCACAAAGGAAAAGATGAACAGGAAGTTCAATGCCCGGTACTTGAAGAAGCTGAATATGAAGAAATTTTAGAGGGACAGAGTTTCATCTGTGAGAAAGTACAAAACAGACAGAGATTTTACAATGGGGACATAACAGAATATCGAGCAGTAATTTCACTGAAAATGAAACCGTATTCTGTAAAAGTCATAAGCAAAAAGAAGGAGGAAAAAGAAAATGAAAGGATGTAAAAAAATACTGGCAATTTTACTCACTACCGTAACATGCTTGGCGGCTATGACCGGATGTGGAAAATCACCAGTAAAATCTGAAACCGACTCGAAGAGCCGAGAAACAGCAAAGGAAAATGGGGGAGAAGTTACGATTAACTTCTGGCATCATTACAGTGCACAATCAGCAGAAAATGATACCTTAACAAAGGTGTTAATTCCCAAATTTGAAGAGGAAAACCCCGGAATTAAAGTAAATGCGGTTTCCCATGAATGGGCTGATTTACATGAAAAACTGTTAATCAGCGCACAGTCAGATACATTACCCGATGTAGCAAGACTTGACAGTGCATGGGTTCCAGAATTACAAGAAATGGGAATACTGGTTCCATTGGATGAAGAAATGTCAGACTTTGGGGAAGTTGCTGACGGTCTTTTGGAAAGTGCCATGAGTACTGCCGTGATCGGAAAACATACCTATGGTTTAGCATTAAATACGAATACTAAAATTTTGTTTTATAATGTACAGGCACTGAAAGATGCCGGAATTGAAGTTCCAAAAACAATGGATGAATTTGTAAAAGCTGTAAAAGAATTATCCGGAACAAACAGTGCAGGACAACAGATTTGGGGGTATGATGAACCAGGATTAGCCGGTTGGAATCTGTGTCCGTTTATCTGGAGCATGGGAGGTTCCATTACCAATGAAGAAGAAACCCAGGCTTCAGGCTATATTAACAGTCCTGAGACAGTAAAAGCAATTGAAACATTGCAGGAACTTTATCAGGATGGTGCAATTACCGGTTGGAACAGCGGAGATATTCCAATGACGGACGGATTTGGAACAGGCAGATATATGATGCTGTTAGAAGGTCCGTGGAAAATCTCCGAAATGGAGGGTGCTTATCCTGACTTCGAATACGCTACTGCGGAAGTTCCGGCAGGAAAAGGTGGATCCATTTCTGTATTAGGTGGAGAAGATATAGCAATGTTTAATAGTGCACACAAAGAAGCTGCATGGAAATTTATGAAGTTTATGACAAGCGAGTATGCACAGGAAGAAATGGCAAAGTGTGATCAGATTCCGGTTAATAAAGAAGCACTGGAATCTGATACAGTAAAACAAGCCAATTTTGCTCCATTTTTGGATGCAATTACAACTGCCAAGTCAAGACCTACGGTATCCTGTTGGTCAGAAATGGATAATGAATTATCCGTAGCAGTCACCTCTGTAATGAATGGTGAAAAAACAGCACAGGAAGCAATGGACGAACTGGCAGAAAAATATGATGAAATGCTATCTCTTCTTTATAAATAATTATTATAGCTTGAAAAAATAATAAAGTCAAATAGCTGGGGCTGTCGCACTGGCAGCCCTGCTTTTTATATCTAAAGTAGGAAGGCGTGCATTATGAAAACATCCAAAAAGAGTAGAATAGAAATTGTTTTATTGTTGCTTCCAGGGTTGCTGGTATTTGGAATTTTTACAGTATATCCTATTATAAAGTTATTTATAATGAGTTTTTTTCAATGGGATTTTGGGAGCATGTTTGGACAGAGTTTTATTGGATTAGAAAATTACAGGGAAGTGATACAGGACAAGTATTTTCAAACTGCATTTGTAAATTCCCTGATATATACATTAGTTACAGTACCGGGACAAATGATATTAGGACTTTTAATAGCACTTTTGTTGAATAAAATAGCAAGATTTAAAGTGGGATATCGAGTATTGTATTATTTACCGGTGATTACATCATGGGTAGTAGCTTCTTTGATATTTAAATATGTTTTTAATACAGAAGGATTGTTAAATTATTTTTTGACAAATGTAATACATATTACTATTCAGAATGTACATTGGTTGGATACGCGCTGGGGGGGGGGACTTGCAGTGGCGATGCTTCTGGGAATATGGAAGGGAATCGGCTGGAATATGGTGGTGTTTTTAGCAGCATTGCAGACAGTTCCAAATGATTTATATGAAGCAGCTTCAATTGATGGTGCCGGTGCAATTAATAAATTTTTTCATGTTACATTGCCAAGCATTAGAGGAACAATATTATTTGCTTTGGTAATGCTTACGATAGGTGGATTTAATGTATTTACTTCTACCAAAATGATTACAGGAGGAGAACCGGGACATCAGACGGATGTAATTTTGACATGGATGTATTATAAAGCATTTAGTACAGGTGCATTTGGTTATTCGGCAGCATTATCATTTATTACTACAATTGTTTTAGCGTGCCTGGCATTAATTCAGTTCAAAATGATGAGGCAAGAGGATAAGTAGGAGGAAGCAGATGAAAAAGAAAACAGGAATCCAGATAATTCTGCATATGTTGTTAATTGCAGGACTCAGTATAGTTGTGCTTCCTATGGTTTATATGGTTAGTACTTCATTAAAACCTAATGGTGCACTTTATGAATATCCACCTAAGTTTTTACCAGCGTTAGAGGAAATAACTCTGGAAAATTATTCTTATATATTAGGTGAAGGAAAATTTTATATTAATTTTTTGAATAGTGTTTTTGTCTCTACTTTGTCGGTTTTATTAGCAGCTGTAATTGCTTCGGCATTGGGATATGTAATAGCACGTTTTGAATTTCCAGGAAAGAAATTTCTTTTTTCCTTTATAATATTAACGATGATTATTCCGGGAATGACTTTGATTATTCCGCAGTATGAGCTGGCAGTAAAATTAAATACAATCAACAGTCTGGTAGGTTTAATTCCTTTTTATGTGGCATGGACGATACCGTATTCTACATTTATGATAAAGGGATTTGTGGAAAATATCCCCAGAGAACTTGATGAGGCAATTTATATGGATGGAGGAAGTGTATTTACAGTGTTTGCAAAAATTATTCTTCCATTGGCAAAGCCGGGAATTGCATCTGTTTCTATTTTTAATTTTTTAACGGCATGGGAAGAGTTTCCTTGGGCAAATACGGTAATCAATGATAACCTCAAGCGCACATTGCCGATTGCAATTTCAGGATTTTTTGGACAGCATCAGTTTACACAGTGGGGATATGTATTTGCATTATCTGTATTTAGTTTGTTACCAATTTTGCTAGTATTTATCTTTTGTCAGAAATTTTTTGTAGAAGGGCTGACAACAGGAAGTGTAAAAGGATAGTTGCAGTTATTAGAAAATATTGTGCATTGTTTTTTTGAATGAATTCTTATATAATCTTAGGATGAAAAGTGCAGTTCAGTTACCTTATATAAAAAGAACGGATTGCAGATAAAATGATGAGAAATACAGGAAAAGAAACATATGTTACAAGATTTTGATTTAGAAAAGATAGTAGAGCCATTATTAGAATGGTTTCAGGAAAATGCCAGAGTTTTACCATGGCGAGAATCACCCACACCTTATCGGGTGTGGGTGTCAGAAATTATGCTGCAACAGACTAGAGTAGAGGCAGTAAAACCATATTTTGAACGATTTACCAAAGAACTGCCGGAAGTAGCGGCGTTAGCCACATGTGAAGAGGAAAAGCTCTTAAAACTGTGGGAAGGTTTGGGTTACTATAATCGTGTAAGAAATATGCAGGTTGCGGCAAAGACTGTTATGGAAGAATATAACGGAATACTTCCGGCAGATTATGAAGCATTATTAAAGCTAAAGGGAATTGGAAGTTATACGGCAGGCGCAATAGCATCAATTGCCTACCAGATTCCTGTGCCGGCAGTAGATGGGAATGTACTCCGGGTAATCTCTAGGGTAACTGGGGATTACTCGGATATTATGAAGCAATCAGTTCGTACGGAAATGGAACGAGCTTTGAAGAATATTATGCCCCAAAATCGGGCAGGAGCATTTAATCAGGCATTGATGGAGCTTGGAGCAACTGTTTGTGTACCAAACGGAGCACCCTCTTGTGAAAAATGTCCCTGGCAGAACTTTTGTGTGGCAAATCTTCAAAATTGTTGGCAGGAGATTCCGGTAAAGACAAAAGCAAAGGCAAGGCGAATAGAAGAAAAGACAGTATTTATTATCCGAGACGGAGAAAAGATTGTGTTGCATAAACGACCTGCAAGGGGACTGTTGGCAGGACTATATGAATTTCCAAATACAACAGGACATTTAACGGAAGAAGAAGCATTAGCATGGGTAAAGAAACACAAATTATCGCCACTTCGAATTCAAAAGTTAGAGCCGGCAAAACACATTTTTTCCCATGTAGAATGGCATATGCAAGGCTATATGATTCGTGTGGATGAATTGACACAGGACAAAAGCGGTATGTTTTTTGTAGATGTAAAAGACTCCGAAGAGAATTATCCGATTCCGGCAGCCTTTGGTGCTTATACCAAATATATGAACATTCGACTTGGAAATGAAAAGTTTGAATAAATGAGTAAAACCCTCTGCATGTTGCAGGGGGTTTTTATGAAAAAGATTATGAGTAAAAGTGAAGTATCACTGTATCTCCGGGAGGACCTTGCGGTTAGGCAAGGCTATGAAAAAGATTTTTAGTAAGAAATTATTGAGGGGAATCAATTCATTTCTTATGCTATATACTATAACGGGAATTTGTGACTACCCTGTGTTCATATTATGAGAAATATGTAAACAATATGTGAATAAATTATGTGAAGGAGCGTAGGGAAGCATATTGTCAAAAGTTCACGCCGCATTACGGCGTGAAAAATGAGGTTAAAATTATATCTGGAAAATTTATTTTTCAGATATAATTTCTACGCAATATGTCGTTGCTGCTTTGGCAGCAAGACCTTTTGACAATGAGTTAGAAAAGTTTTGTCATTCCGTTAATAGAATCTTAAGGAAAACCATTTGGATTCTTAAGCAAAATTGTGTATAATAACAATCAGTGGAGTAAAAAAGAAGGAGACATATCGATGAAATTATTATCAATTGCAATTCCATGTTACAATTCACAGGATTACATGGAACATTGTATAGAAACACTTTTGCCTGGTGGAGAAGATGTAGAAATTATTATTGTAGACGATGGATCTAAAGATCGTACAGCAGAAATTGCAGATAGCTATGCGAAAAAGTATCCAAACATTGTAAAAGCAATTCATCAGGAAAATGGTGGACACGGAGAAGCAGTAAATACAGGAATTCGTAATGCAACGGGATTGTATTTTAAAGTTGTTGACAGTGATGACTGGGTAAATCAGGAGGCATATACTAAGATTTTGGCAACATTGCGAGAATTATCCGGTGGAAGTGAAACATTGGATATGCTGATTAGCAACTTTGTATATGAAAAAGAAGGTGCGAAACATAAAAAGGTAATGAAGTATACCGGAATGTTACCGGAAAACAAGATGTTTCATTGGGAGGATGCAAAGCATTTTCGCAAGGGAAGATACATTCTGATGCATTCCGTTATTTATCGCACGCAATTATTGCGAGAGTGTGGATTAGAGTTGCCAAAGCATACTTTCTATGTGGATAATATATTTGTATATGTGCCACTTCCATATGTGAAAAACATGTATTATCTGAATGTAGATTTTTATCGTTACTTCATCGGAAGAGAAGACCAGTCTGTTAACGAAAAGGTTATGATTAAACGAATCGATCAGCAGATAAAGGTAAATAAAATTATGGTGGAGGCAGTAGATTTATGGAAATTACCAAATCGTAAGCTTCGAAAATATATGTTTAATTATTTAGAAATTATTACGGTGGTTTCTACTATTATGTGTATTCGTTCCGGAACAGATGAAAATCTTGAGAAGAAACGGGAACTGTGGAAATACATGAAGGAATATGATATTCGTCTGTTCCATCATTTGCGAAGAGGAATCATGGGAACAACCATGAATCTTCCGGGAAAAGGTGGTAGAAAGATTTCCGTTGCTGCCTATAAGATATCACAAAAGGTAGTAGGATTTAATTAAAGAAAACGTCGGTCTTTGTGTAGATAAAGACTGACGTTTTTTTATGTAATAGGAAATTGCGTCCTATTACATAAAAAACGCTCCGCTAAGGAAGCGCACCTCGCGGAGATGAAATTAGTCATAAATGACACCGCTCGGGCGCGAAAGAGTCCGAGCGGACTCTTTTTTATGTAATTCAAAGAAGAAATTATACAAAACATTGTGAAAATTATAATAAAGTGCTATAATAAGCAAGTAGGAGGAAAGGTTTCAGTTGCGAATGGAGGAAGTAAAATGAAAAATAGTATAGGAAAGAAAGTAATAGGATTTGTAGTGCTTTTGGGTGGGCTCATGATAGGAATCTGTTTTTGTAATTTGTCTGCATTAAGTATTATACAAAATTATAACAACGAAATTAACACAGAAGTTTCGCAGATAGAGCAAAAAGTAAGAAGTGGGGATTCTAGTGGGGCAGAAGAAATAGAAGATAACTTAAATGGTATTATAAAGCATAGTAATACGAGAATTAGTGGTACATATGTATTTAATTTCATATTGGTAGGTTTGGTAATCGTTATTATGACGATTGTAATTTTTATTATAATAAGAACGATTGCAATCCCAGCTAAAAAAGCCAGTGCACGTTTGGCTGGAATTGTAGAAAAAATAGAGAACGATAGAGGAGATCTTACAGAAAGAATTGATGTGAAAACCAATGATGAAGTGGGACAGCTCGTTTCTGGTATTAATGGTTTTATGGAGCAACTACAAGGGTTGATGCAAAAGATTCAGTCGGAATCAGACAAGATGTCAGCGTCTACATTACAAATGACGAATCAGGTGGATGCATCTAATGAAAGTGCAATGAATGTATCCTCTGCGATGGAACAACTTTCTGCTAATATGCAGGAAGTAGCATCTACATTAGAGCGAATTGCATCAGGAAGTAACGACATATTAGAGCAGGTAAAAGAAATTAATGGTAAGGCAGACGAAGGGGCAAAAATGGTGAATATCATAAAGAGCCGTTCAGGAGAAATGTACCATGACACAGTTACGAGCAAAGAGACTGCAAATACGGTAATTACTGATATCAGAGATGTATTGGAAAGTTCAGTGAAGGAAAGCAGAAGTGTAGAGAAAATAAATGAGCTTACAGGGGATATTTTGGATATTGCCAGTCAGACAAATTTGTTGGCGTTGAATGCATCCATAGAGGCTGCAAGAGCAGGAGAAGCTGGAAAGGGATTTGCAGTAGTAGCAGATGAGATAAGAGGACTTGCAGATAGCAGTCGTGATACTGCAAATAATATTCAAAATATTAGTGGAATGGTGACAGAAGCAGTAGAAAAACTGGCAAATAATGCGGAAGAGATGTTGAAATTTCTGGATGAAAAGGTAATCACAGATTATGATGGATTTGTAGATATTGTTAAGCAGTATCAGGCAGATGCTGATAATATGAATGAGATTTTACAAGAATTTGTAGAAAAAGCATCTGTAATAGAAAAAACCATGCAGGATATGAATACTGGTATCAATGATATATCTATGAATGTAGATGAAGGGGCAAAGGGAGTTTCTGATGTGGCACAAAATGCAGTAAGTCTTGTAAATGCCATTTCATTGATTCACACAGAAACTGAAAACAGTCAGAGTATTTCTTCAGAATTGCAGGGAGAAGTAAAACGATTTGAAAGAGTATACTTGAGTTTCCGCAAATTGCATTTGAAAGGTGAATAAATCTAACTAAAATGCCAATCTGCCATATTTTGAAAGGATTTATGTGGTAGTTCTTTGACTAGAGGCACTTTAACAAGCCCCGTCTA
>JAAYPT010000104.1 GCA_012519695.1 Clostridiales bacterium
ATGGTGGGAATTCACCACCAAAAAGTTTGGAGACAGCCGGAAATATTTATGGCTTCGCAATAACGGCTCCACTATGTTATCCCAACTTTTGAACACTGTATTATTTACCCTTGGGGCATTTTTCGGTGTTTGTTCTTTCCAAACACTTATCTCAATCATGGTTTCCAGTTATATTATTTTTGTAGTAACCAGTTTGGCAGATACGCCATTTGTATATTTGGCACGTTACATTTATAATAAAAGATTTCAATCCTAATATTGTCTCTTGTTTATGATACAAAACAGCGTACACAACCTCTGAAGTGTACGCTGTTTTTATAAAACTTAATTATCTTTTATTTTTCAATTATTCAGCTTTTGATATGCCTCTTTGGTAAAGCGATGATATTCTAATCCAAACTCATCCTCTTCCACATAATATACATAAGAATCAATATCACCTTTTGTAAACCATATGCCCCATTCGCGTTCTTCTACTTTTTCAATGGTAACTTCACCGGAAAAATCATAAAAGACCTGACATACATCCTCAAGTTTCTTTCCCGGTGCTGTAACCACCTGTAAAAATGCTTTTAAAAATGCACTTTCCGGAAGATTCTCATGAACATAAGAAACGCCCTGTGCCGGAATCCGTACACAGTAGCGTCCCTTTTCTTCTGTCTCGTAAATCATCATGTCACCCATTTGCTCCTTTGAGGCAACACAAAATTCTTCTAAAATGCCCTTCAAAGAATCCTTATCTGTTTCTAACAATTCCAGCAAAGATTCCTCTGGATAGTAAAGCTGAATCTCTTCCTTACGATATCCGATTTTAATTTCCCATTCTTTTACCGTATCACAAATATTTTGATACAGGTTTTTATATGCTTCTTTCATATTCTCTTTCAAAAATTTCCCTCATGCTTCCTTTTAATGAAACACCTAACTGCTGCATTGTCTTGTCCAATGCATCCAGTGTTGCTATCATATCTTCTTTATTGGCATTGCTTCCCATATGACCGATACGAATTACCTGACCTGCCAATGTATCAAAAGAACCTGCCAACATAATATGATATGTTTTTCTCATGGTATCGAGAATATCTTTTGCAGTTGTTTCTTCTGGTACATCAAATACTGTCACAGTATTGGAAAATCCTGACTCTAAATGCAACTTCAATCCTGCTTCTGTAACTGCCTTACGACATGCATTTCCGATTATAGTATGGCGTTTTAACATGTCCTTATCGGCGGCAATATTATCAAAAGCTACACGCAGTCCATAGATGTCACTAATCGGCATTGTGTATGGGAACCATTTTGCTTCATAATAGCCTTCAAATACTTTTAAGTTGGCATAAAAAGATGCAATCGGTGTCTTTCGAGCTGCCATTGCCTTTTTAGCCGTCTCACTTACCACTACAAAAGTAAGTCCCGGAGGTGCTGAAACTGCCTTCTGGGAACCTCCGCACAATATGTCAATTTGATAATCATCCACGCGTACTTCTTCTCCAAACATACCGGATACGGAATCTACAACTGTCATTATACCATATTTTTTCAAAATTGGGCAAAGACTTCCGATATCATTGAGCATACCACTTGGTGTATCACAGTGAACCAGTGTGGCATATTTATAATCATGATTTAACTTTAAGTATTCTTCCAGAGCTGATGGATTGATTGGGTTCTTATCATCTACAGTATATAATTCCGGCTTTCCACCATACATGGAAACAAAATCCGCAAATCCTTTTCCGTAAATTCCATTATCCAAAACCAGTACCTTGTCACCCGGTTCTGTTAATGAAGCACATGCTGCTTCCAATCCTAAAATTCCTTCGCCATCCAGAATCAGAGTTTCATTTTTGGTATGCAAAAGACTACTGATTAACTCACATGTTTCCTTGTAAAATTCTACAAATTCTTCATCTAAATCCGGGTTCGTACACTCTTTTGCCCGTGCCAATCGCACATTTTCTTTTACCTGTGTAGGTCCCGGTGTCATAATCTTATACATTTTATCACCTATTATCCTAATACTTTATTTGCTGCCTTTTTTAAAGGTACAATTACGATAGCAGTAATTACAATGGCTGCTCCTACCTGAAGCAGGTTTCCAGGAATCGACATTGCCGGTGCTACCCAGTTTCCGGTAATAACACCTTCTGCAATATAATACCCTACAATCTTAATTGGTAATGCAGCAATCATAGCCAACAGATACCAGCCAAATCCCTTTTTCTTTTCGCTGATAAGACCTACTACAAATCCCATAATTCCTACTACAATAAATGTAAATGGTGCCCATGCAGTCCAACCGGAAGTCAGGTCAAATAATCCCATTCCAATTCCACCTGCAATTGCTCCGGTTTTCTTTCCGAATAAAATTGCAAAAATAAACAGTGGAACATTTCCAAGATGAACTAATCCACCTTCTCCCAGGAATATCTGTACATTAATCAACCAGGTAAATACATATACCAATGCAATTCCCATTGCGGTTGTGGTAATAAACTTTACATGCTCCATTGTGCTTCCTTTTGCTGTTGCCTTTACTGTTGTATCTGACATCTTTCATCACTCCTCGTATAAAAATCTATGAATCATCATATACCCTTTCTGACCTTTTTGATATAGCCAGTTTTAAAGTTTTTGTCATGCCAGATACATTACTTATTCCATTTGGTAATATCAATCATACGGGTACAGACTTTTTCTGCCAGTGCCATATTATGAGTCACTACTAACATTCCCAGATTGCTTTTATCCGATACTTCCAATAATACCTTCCAGATTTGCGCCTGAGTAATCACATCCAGCATAGTTGTTATTTCATCGCAAATCAAAAACTTTGTTTCCGGACTTAATACCCTTGCAATACAAAAACGCTGCAATTCTCCACCGGAAAGCTCATTCGGCCACCGTCCCATCCAATCCTTTTCTATTCCAAAGGCATGCTTAGTATCTTCATCTACTTTCCAGCATTCATTTAAGATTTTCTCCATTTTCCAACGTGGATTTACTGACAGCTCCGGATGCTGAAAAATCATCTGCACCGGACAAAATCCCTTTTGTGGCAATGATTCTCCATCTAGTGTAATTTTTCCTGAGGTTGGCTTATAATACCCTGCCATAATTTTTGATAAAGTACTTTTCCCATATCCGGATGGTCCTATGATTCCCACTCTTTCCCCGGATTCCACGGCAAAGTTAATATCTTTCAGAATCCACGGCATATTTTCTCCATATTGAAAACTAACATTTTCGGCTTTAAGTTGCATGGATACACCTTACCTTTCCCTCCCGTAAATCACGCATCGCTATTTTTCCATTACATGCAATTTCTGCTTTTGGACAACGTGGTGCAAATAAACAACCTTCCGGCAAATCTCCTGCGTAAGGCTGTGTTCCTTTTAACGGTTGAAATTCATTTTGCGGTAATGCGGTAATAAAAGCTTTACTATACGGATGTCGTAGATTTTTTCCTCCTGCAAGAAAATCACCGGTAGGGGAAATCTCAACAATCGTTCCTGCATAAAAAACAGCGATTCGGTCTGCTACCTGAAATGCCAGGTCAATATCGTGGGTAATCATTAAAATAGAAGTACCATTATCTGCAAGTTTTCGAAAATGCCTTAGCGTGTCCATTGCCAGTTCTACATTTAATCCGGGAGTAGGCTCATCAGCAATGATTAACTTTGGTTCTTCTGTAACTGCCGCAGAAATTAAAATTCTTCGTGCCATACCGCCAGACAATTGAAATGGATACATATCCTCAACTTCTTTTTTTAATTGATATTTTTCAAATAGCTGTCGTTGTCTTTCTTTGGAAGAATACACACCAACCACCTGTTTTCCAACCTTCATCAGTGGGTCTAAATAGTCTACTGACTGAGGAATAAATGCAATTTCTCTCCCCAGATATTTTTTTCTTTCTTTTGGGGTAAGCAATTCTCCCTGATATTTTATATTACCGGTCATTGTGGCATTTTTCGGGAGTAATCCCAATACGGCATGTGCCAATACACTTTTTCCGGAACCACTGGAACCTACTACTGCTACAATTTCTCCTTCCTTTACATCCAAAGACAGGGAATGCAGTACTTCTAACTTTTTCTTGCGAAATCCTTTTTGGTACATTTCAAAGGAAACTACTAAATCGTTGATTTCTAATACATTTCTCAGAACTTTTTCTTCCATAATTTCCTCCTTTATTCGTTCCCACTTCCCGGATTCCAAAGCTTTTTCAGGCTTTCTCCTATTCCGTCAAAAAGTAATACCGCCATTAGTAATAAGATTCCCGGGAAAAACGCAAGCCACCATTTTCCTGTTACAATATAATTCATGGATTCTGCCAAAATCACACCAATTGCTGGCATTTCCGCCGGTAAACCAAATCCTAAAAATGTTACCGCTGATTCATGCATAATTGCATGGGGAAATAACAACACCAATCCTATCAGATATGCCGGTAATACATGGGGCAATATATGAGTTACCGCTACTTGTACTTTCGTTTTTCCCATTTTATAGGCTGCCTGCACATATTGGGAATTTCTCACTTGCATTACCTCTGCACGCACAATACGCGTTAAGGACGGCCAATGTGTCAGTGCAACTGCAACGGTAATTCCACGAACCCCTTTTCCCATCATAAAGGAAATTAAAATCAATAATACTAAATGGGGCAGTCCCATACACAAATCTACGCACCAGTTTATGACTTTGTCTATCCATCCTCCCCAGATAGCTGCTACAATTCCAAGAATAAGTGCCACAATGGAACTAATCACGGACGCAATCAAACCTATTCGAATACTGTTAGACAGTCCCTTTATACTCCGATAAAACATATCTCTTCCCATAAAATCCGTTCCGAAAAGATGTTTTATACACGGACTTACTAATTTTTCTGAATAGTTTACACCATATTTAACAGGATTCATAGTAATTCCCCACACAAATATTCCTACCAAATACACAGTCGCCACAATTAGTAAAATAAATACCCGACTTCTTCCATTCCATCCTTTTCCGTTACTTCTTCTAAGCATCTCCTGCCTCCTCTCTTGTACGCGGATCAAATATTCCATACAAGATATTGGCAATCAGATTTCCTATAAAAACAAATATCGCACTAAACAGCGCAATTCCTAATAAAAGTGGTACATCTGCATTCATTGCCGCTGCCGTGGTTGCTGTACCGATTCCCGGATAAGCAAATACATTTTCTGCCAGTGCCATTCCACCAAACAATTCGCTAAAAGAAGCAAACTGAACGGTAATAGCCGGAAGTGCAATATTGCGAAGAACATGTCGTCTCACAATCTGCCACAGACTTTCTCCTCGTGCTTTTGCATATAAAATAAAATCCTGATTTATTATTTCTATCATTTTTTGTCTTGTATACAATACCACTTCACTGATATTTACAACTGTTAATGTCAAGACAGGTAAAATCAAATGATAGATACGGTCTCCAATTGTTACATCTGCTGCCAGTTTTCCTGCCGGTGCTGCCATTCCAATGGGAAACCACCCTAACTGCACAGAAAAAACAGTCAGCACCAAAATTCCTATCCAGAAAGTAGGTGCCGATTTTAATATAAAACAAATCAGCTTGATAATTCGGTCAAAAATGCCACCTTGGCGTAACCCGCAGATAACTCCTAAAACAAAACCCAATACTCCTGACAAAACCCATGCCAGCAACATCAGTATACCGGAATAAAGAAAACGACTTTTTATTACTTCAATTACCGGTTTTTTATAGGTAATTGAAGTTCCGAAATCTCCTTTTAATACATGTCCTGCCCAAGTAAGGAATCGTTGTGGTAAGGGATCATTTAATCCCCAATATTGCGCTATTTCCTGCTTTGCCTCTGTAGACAATGTGGAATTTGTTCCAATATAAGACACCAATGGGTCAATGGGTGCTTTGGTAATTAAAATAAATGCAACGATACTTACTGCCACAAGTAACAATACCATTCGGATACATTCACTTAAAATTTTCTTACCTTTCTTCATACTCATTTCCACGTCCAATCCTGCATATTACAGATAATCGGACTACCATGTCCATGAGGATGCGGTATCTGTGTTTCCGCAGAAATATCCAAATTATCGTTTACAAAATAACAATGTTGTATATTTACCAGATATAAATATGGTTCATCCTGATTGGCTGTACTTTGAACCTCTTTCCAATAAGAAATTGCATCTTCCTGATTATTTGCTGATAACGCCTGATGAATCAGTTCGTCTACCTGTGGATTGTTATAACCCACCACATTATCATAGCCACCTGTCAGAAACAGTTCTGATTCAAACAAGGAATACAAAACTGTAGGACTGTATTGTCCCCATCCCCACACAACACCGGCAGTATTTTGAAGGGTAAGAATTTCATCCCATGTTCCCGTTTTTACTTCTATTTTTATTCCTAATTCCAGTGCATTTTCTGCCAATGCAACTGCTAAATTATATCTTTCTTCATCACCGCTTGCCGCATATACATTAAACGTACATTTCTGCCCGTTTTTTTCACGTATTCCATCTCCGTCAGAATCAACCCATCCGGCATCTTCCAACAGTTGCTTTGCTTCTTCTACTTTACCATCTTCATAAGTATCTGTACTTGCCCATACAAGATTGTTTGTAAAATGCACTGCCGGAACACCAATTCCGTTCAATGCATGATCAATAATCGTCTGTCGATTAATTCCAATAGAAAGAGCTTCTCGTACCGCCTTATCTGCCGTCACATTATTTCCTACCGTAACCTCTTTTCCCTCACTGTTTTTTTGCGTTTGTTCTTCTAATACCGGTAAACTGATATTTCTTACATCCATCGTTTCAAACTTCTGCAAGGTCATACCATTTACCGTTTCATTTGCGTAATTTGCACCTACCATAACAATATCAAGTTGTCCGGACTGTGCCGCTGCAAATGCTGCATCATTATCCATATACACCAGTGTAATCTTTTTTATTTCAGGCGCACCTGCATAGTAATTCTCATTTGCCTCCAGTATAATCTGCTGATTTGCATCATACTGTACAACTTTCCATGCTCCGGTTCCGATTGGCATGGTATCAAATAATTCACTGTCATAAGCATCACTTGGAACAATCTGAAGCATTGCTACGGTATCAAAAAAAGGAGAATATGGCTCACTAAGGTGAAATTCTACCGTATAATCGTCAAGTGCAGTTACAGAGGCAATTCTTGTCAAGTCAACATTTTCATTGTTTGCCTGATTATTATGAACTGTCTCATAAGTAAACACCACGTCATCGGCAGTAAAGTCACTCCCATCACTAAACTTCACACCTTTTCTCAGGTGAAATGTATAGGTCAGAGAATCCTCGCTTATCTCCCAATCAGTTGCCAAATCTCCTATATATTCAGAATTTAAATCTACTTTTAATAATGCGTTATTCGTAAACGAATATCCATAACTCATAGCCCCCTTAACCGGGTCCAAACTTCCCTCAAAAATATTGGTTCCTACAAAGGCTGTAACATCTGTTTTGGTATCCGAACTCTGCTTTCGTTCTCCACATCCTATCAATGTGATACATAAAACAAAAATACAAGCCCATAGTCCTGCTTGTTTTCTTTTCATAATATCCTCCGTGGTTATTTTTTGTAAGTGTAGCATAGGAAGAAATGCCCACACAAGCCTCCCCACGGGATATTTTTTAATTATTTTTTACAATGTTTCTTACAATCTCATTTTAAAATCTTCATATCCAAAGGACTTAATTACCTGACACGCTTCTTCACTTTTCCAAACAATATCAGGCAGTTTCATACCATTAAAGGTATTATTCTTTAC
Source organism: Clostridiales bacterium (assembly GCA_012519695.1). GTDB lineage: Bacteria > Bacillota > Clostridia > Lachnospirales > Lachnospiraceae > Petralouisia. Next base: position 7,827 of record JAAYPT010000104.1, read on the forward strand.
CATTGAATATATTGCCATATCTTCAAATATCAACCTATCTCCTATCGTCAATTCTTGATTTAATGAATAGTCTCCTATAACATCTCCCGCAAGACAGGTTGGTCCACCCAAACGATAGGTGTATGCTCTTTCTCCCGGTTCCCCACTGTCACGCAGAGGCGGGCGATATGGCATTTCTAATACATCCGGCATATGACAAGCTGCGGAAGTATCTAAAATGGCATTTTTGATTCCACCATTTTCCGTTATGTCTAATACAGTAGTTACCAATAAACCTGCATTTAGTGCAACTGCTTCACCCGGTTCTAAATATACCTCTACGCCATAAGTTTCCTGCATATGACGAATACAGTTAATCAATAACTTCACATCATAATCTTTTCTGGTAATATGATGTCCGCCTCCCATATTGAGCCATTTCATATTTTTTAAGTAAGAACCAAACTTCTCTTCTACTGCATCTAATGTCTTTTTCAAATCATCTGCATTCTGTTCGCACAAGGTATGAAAATGCAAGCCTTCTACTTGCTCTAACAAATTTGCTCCATAGGTTTCTTCTGCTGTTTTTAACTGACTAAGTGTAATTCCCAAACGGGAACCCGGCGCACAGGGGTCATATATTGCATGTCCCTCCTGGGTAGAACACTCTGGATTAATACGAATTCCAATGCTTTTTCCCTTTTCTTTTGCAATTCCTTCAAACTGTTTCAACTGTCCGATGGAATTAAATACAATATGGTCACAAAGCTCTGCAATTTCTTCAAACTCGTCCTGGCGGTATGCCGCAGAAAAAACATGGTTTTCCCTTCCCATTTCTTCTGCTCCCAGTTTTGCTTCATATAGTCCACTTGCTGTGGTACCGCTTAAAACGGTACCAAGCAAAGGATAGCTGTAATACATGGAAAAGGCTTTTTGTGCCAATAAAATGTGGCAACCCGTTTCTTCCATAACATAGCGTAAAATTTCTAAGTTCTTTTTTAATTTTTCTTCTTCTATCACATAACAAGGCGTTTTTAATTCTTCGAATTTCATTTCTATCTCCGTCTACTCTACTAAGTCTGGATTTTCAGAAATCTTCCATGGAAGTCCCCACTGATTCAATGCATCCATAAATGGATCCGGATCAAACTCTTCTATATTATATACACCTGGTTTTTGCCATTTTCCACTCATTACCATCATTGCACCAATCATAGCCGGAACTCCGGTGGTATATGCAACTGCCTGTGAACCAACTTCTTTATAACATTCCTGATGATCACAAGTATTATAGATATAAAGTTTCTTTTCTACACCATCTTTCTTTCCGATAAAAATACATCCGATATTGGTCTTTCCCTTGGTTCTTGGACCTAAAGAAGATGGGTCTGGTAAAACTGCTTTTAAAAACTGTAACGGAATGATTTCTTTTCCTTCATACATAATCGGCTCAATGCTTGTCATTCCTACATCTTCTAAACACTTCAAATGTGTAAGATAGCTCTGTCCAAAAGTCATAAAGAAACGGATTCTCTTGATTCCCGGAATATTAAGTGCCAGAGATTCGATTTCTTCGTGATGTAACAGATACATGTCCTTTTCGCCGATTTCAGGGAAATTGTATACACGCTTAATTTCCATTGGTTCTGTTTCTACCCAATGTCCATCTTCCCAATAAGAACCTTTCGCAGATACTTCACGAATATTGATTTCCGGATTGAAATTAGTAGCAAATGGATATCCATGGTCTCCTGCGTTACAATCCAAAATATCAATATAGTTAATTTCATCAAAATAATGCTTCAATGCATAAGCAGAAAATACACTGGTTACTCCCGGATCAAATCCACTTCCCAATAAAGCTGTAATACCAGCCTTCTCAAAGCGTTCCCGGTAATCCCACTGCCACTTATATTCAAACTTTGCTGTATCTTCCGGTTCATAGTTTGCAGTATCAATATAATGTACCTTTGCTTCTAAGCATGCATCCATGATATGTAAATCCTGATAAGGCAATGCCAAATTCAATACTGCCTGTGGCTGTTCCTTCTTCAATAAAGCTACTAACTCCGGTACATTATCTGCATCTACCTGAGCAGTTGTAATTTTTACAGAAGTTGTTCCTTCTAACTTCTCTTTTAAAGCATCACATTTTGACTTGGTACGGCTGGCAATACAGATTTCATCAAAAAACTCACTATTCTGGCAACATTTATGAATTGCAACACTGGCTACTCCTCCGCAACCGATAATCATTAACTTGTTCATTTTCTTTCTCCATTTTCTGTTGTTTTTATAAAAATTATATTTTAATTTAACTTTATTTTTCTTTTTTCAATAATGCTAATAAGAACTCTCGCACTACCTTACATGCCACTGCTGTGGATGCTCCCGTTGGATCACATGGTGGACACAGTTCATTTACATCACATCCTACAATCTGAAGTGCATAGCAGGATTCATAAATTGCATCTAACAACTCCATAAACCCTACTCCACCTGCTTCCGGAGTTCCTGTTCCCGGAAAAACAGACGGGTCTAACACATCTAAATCAATGGTAAAGTACACAGGCTTTCCTTCTAGTTTTTTCAAAACCTCTTCTAATCCATCAAAATTATATTTATGAGTGGTTACATGTCCTTCTTCACTCCAACGAAACTCTGCCCGCTCTCCGGAACGAATGCCAAACTGAAAGATTCTTCCATCTCCTAAAATATCATGACATCTACGCAATACACAGGCATGTGATAGCTCTGCTCCCAAGTATTCCTGTCTCAAATCCGTATGCGCATCAAAGTGTATGATATGCAAATCCGGATATTGTTTTGCTACTGCCCGTACTGCTCCTAACGTCACCAGATGTTCTCCACCAATCATAAAAGGCAATTTTTTGTCTTTTAAAATTGTGTTGGTACGCTCTTCAATCTGCTCTAAGGCTATCTTGGCATCTCCGATGCAAAGCTCAATATCACCACTATCAAATACGGAATAATCCTCTAAGTCTTCGTCCTGATAAGGGCTGTATGTTTCTAAACCATAGGATTCCTGTCTTATGGTGCGGCTTGCAAATCTCGTTCCCGGACGGTATGAAGTGGTAGAGTCAAAGGGTGCTCCAAACAATACAATCTTTGATTCTTCATATTCCCCATCACAACCGATAAAGGTTTCTATATTTTTCTGTAACATCCTTAATATTCCTCCACTTCTCTTAACATTTCTTCTACATAGGCAGGCAACGCAAATGCTCCCTGATGAAGCCTTGTTGTATAATATCTGGTATGAATTCCCCGCATATTCCATTTTTCCGGTGCTAAATCATTTAACGGGTGATATTTCTTAGAGGCAAATCCAAACAGCCAATGTCCGGAAGGATAGGTTGGCAAATGTGCCTGATATACCGCACTTTCTTCAAAAATATCACATACCCGTTTATGAATTCGTTGACACCACGCCGCCTCTTCCATATAAAATGGACTTTCATTGTGGTGAATCATAATTCCATCTTCCTTCAGTGCCTTATAGCAATTTCCGTAAAACTCTTTGGTGAAAAGAATTTCTCCCGGTCCAAAAGGGTCTGTGGAATCTACAATAATCAAATCGTATTCATTTTCCTTAGACCGCACAAAACGCAGTGCATCCGTGCAATAAAGATGCAATCGTTTCTCATCCATACGGCAGGAAGTATTAGGCAAATATTTTTTACATACCTCTACAAGCAACGGGTCCAGCTCTACCAAATCAATACTTTCTATTTCAGGATAATGAGACAGCTCTCTTACTACGCCACCATCACCCCCACCAATAATCAGCACTTTTCGTACATTTGGATGTACTGCCATTGGCACATGTACCAACATCTCATGAAAAATAAATTCATCTCGTTCTGTCATCATCACATAGCCATCTAAAGTCAAAACTCTGCCAAATTCCTTAGAATCGAATACATCAATTCTCTGATAATCACTTTGCACACTATAAAGCTGACGGTCTACACGAATGGATAACTTCACATCATCTGTATGATTTTCTGAAAACCATATTTCCATCCTTATACTCCTTTCAGAACATTTAAACGTTCAATTGCAGGGTCTTCTGTACCGGTCATGGAACAGCCCTTTTCCTTGGCATATTGAATATATTGCAAAATATCGGAGGTTATCTCTTCTCCCGGTGCTAAAATTGGAATTCCCGGTGGATAACACATAACAAATTCGCTGCAAATTCTTCCCTTTGTCTCCATCATAGGCAACGACTCCTTTTCTGCATAAAAGGCTTCCTGAGGTGTGACTGCTACCTTCGGTGCCAGATATTCCTGTGTCAACATTCCTGCCTTATCCTTACGAAAACGTCTGCGAATCTCAGACAACGCACCTACCAGTCTTTCAATGTTTTTCTGCTGATCTCCGATGGAAATATACGCCAGGATATTTCCAATATCACCAAATTCTATCTGAATGTCATATTCATCACGCAATAAGTCATAAACTTCAATTCCTGCTAATCCCACATCCAATGTATACACAGAAAGTTTCGTCTCATCAAAATCAAAAATACTGTCGCCGTTGATAAGCTCTTTGGAATATGCATAGTAGTCTCCGATTCGATTAATTTCCTCTCTGGCATATCTTGCCTTTCCTACTACCTTAAAAAACTCCTCTTTTCCACGAATGGCAAGATTTCTTCTGGAAATATCAAGACTGGATAATAAAAGATAAGAACCACTTGTGGTCTGAGTCAGGTTAATAATCTGTCTCACATACCCTGCATTTACCTCCGACCCGGTCAGTAAAAATGAACTCTGTGTTAAACTTCCACCAGACTTATGCATACTTACTGCTGCCATATCGGCACCTGCTGCCATGGCTGATACCGGAAGATTTTCTCCAAAGTAAAAATGTGTTCCATGGGCTTCGTCTGCTAATACCTTCATCCCGTGGGTATGTGCCAGTTTTACAATGGAACGCAAATCGGAACAAATTCCATAATAAGTAGGGTTATTTACTAAAACCGCCTTTGCATCCGGATTTTCTTTCATTGCCCTTTCCAACTGTGATATCTTCATTCCCAAAGGAATTCCAAGTCGTTTATCCACATCCGGATTCACATATACCGGATGCGCACCATTTAAAATCATGGCGTTAATGACACTTCTATGTACATTTCGTGGCAGGATAATTTTCTCCCCACGTTTGCAGACACTTAAAATCATACTCTGTACTGCCGAGGTTGTTCCACCCACCATAAAGAATGCATTTGCTGCACCAAAGGCTTCTGCCGCTAATTTTTCTGCGTCACGAATTACCGATACCGGATGACAGAGATTATCCAAAGGCTTCATAGAATTCACATCATTGGATACACACTGTTCTCCTAAAAGCTCTTTTAACTCTGGATTTCCTTTTCCTCGTTTGTGTCCCGGTACATCAAAAGGCACTACTCTCTTCTTCTGAAATTGCTTTAATGCATCATAAATGGGTGCATCATTCTGTGTTAATGTTTTCATCCTTTTTCTCCATGTTCAGTCTTATTGTACTGCTGAATCGCACAAAAAACGCAGGTGATATTTCATCACCTGCGTATGATTTCTTACATATTTGTATTATTTTTAGCTTTTAAAAAAATACCATGCTTCTCAATCATAAATAGGGTTTCCAGAGTCTATATAGCAAATACTTACTTTTACTACTCTTATTGACCACTTCACAAGTTGATGTGTATACCACACTGGTTTTAAGTAACCAACTTATAAAATTTGAGCTTCTAACTCAATCAATAATGCGACTATGAAAACAACCCATTTCTGTTTTCGCACATCTAAAATAAAGATTATCATATTGGGATAGAATCTGTCAATGATTTCTTACAAATTCTACCAGATTTATACCTTTATAATAATCCGATATTTTACAATTTCATATCTCATTTGCTTTCCTCCTGTTTTTATCTTTTCAAACAGAGTATAGCAAAAGGAACATGACAACTGTCTGTCATGTTCCTTCATTTTATATAGGTTTATGCTCCACACTTTTCAGATAAAATTTCTTCTAATGCTGTTCCACTGCTTGTATGGCATCTTACCACATCTGCATTGGTACGCTCTGCTTCTGTTAATGCGCAACGCACCATTTTATGGGATACAGTATTGGTAAATAATACAATTAAGTCTGGACTTCCAATTTTCTCTTTTAAGTTTCCTGACATCTGTGTAAACACTTTTGCTCTACACTGATGTGCCTTACAAATTTTTTTATACTGACAGACCATTCTGTCATGTCCACCGATAATAACTACACTCATGTTTTATTATTCTCCTCAAATGTCTTTTTATAAACCAGGTTGTTGCATTACACAACAACCTGATAGTTAAATTACTGTAAGCACATTTGCTATACAGAGGCCAACTGCTTTCCAAGGCTTTCACACTCTGCTTCACCAGCTTCGTCCGGTGTTTCATGTATAATCAAACCTTCTCCATTTACTAATGTTGCTCCTGCGGATTTCATACGTTCTTCCCAGTCACGCATCCATTCACCGTCACCCCAGCCATATGAACCAAATAGTGCAATTTTCTTGCCTGCTGCGAATCCTTCTACTTCTTCTACGAAAGGTTCCATTTCTCCTTCTTCTAAAACCTCAGCTCCCATTGCCGGGCATCCTAATGCAAAACAATCTGCCTTTTTCAAATCATCCATAGATACATCAGCGATGTGCAAAACTTCTGCTTCTTTTCCCGCTTCTGTAATTCCTCTTCCAATGGCATTTGCCATAGCTTCTGTATTTCCTGACTGTGACCAAAATGCTACAATAATTTTACTCATCTTACAAAATCCTCCTAAACCATACTTTGTTTCCAATTATTTTTCTGAAAAGATCCGATATGTAAAATCTGAAAAATATCCTTCCCTTCCGAAACCATTCGAACTGCTGTTTCTTTCGCTAAATTATAGCGTTCAAAATGTTCTAATGCTTCTGAAAGATTGGTGTACACTTTCCAGTAACCAGAATACAGAAAATTTTCTCCGTCATTTTGAATAAACCCAATTACATCCTCCACCGGATATCCTAAAAGCAATCCCATTTCATGCGGGAAACTTCCACTATTGGATACATACTCTGTATACTTTCTGGAAAACTCCTCTAATATTTTTTCCAATTCATAATTTTCATATCCAAAAGATTCCATCAATTCTCGAACTTTTCTACATTCCAAATAGGATTTCAAAGCCTCTTCTCGATAAATCAAAAATGCTGACTTTTCTTCTGATACCATGACCAATTTGCAGGATAGTTCTGTTTTTGCAAATAACTGCTTTACTGAATCAATTTTCTCTTTTTCTACAATCAGCAAATTGGAAATCTTATAATTCATCAAAACCGGTGCACATTGAAATGCTAACTGCATATCCAATGCTTTCATATTCACACTAGTAATCAGATATATCATTTCCTTGCTCATTGAATTTCGACACCCTTTCAGTTAGCTATTACTTTCTTGAGTTAGCTTTATCTAACCTATGAGTATCATACTAGAAAGCTATGGATTTTTCAAGAGTTTTATTGCGTGGTTTTTCTCAACAAGAACGTTTCTTTCTTGTTCATTTGTACTAAATACTTTTATTGCCTGCTGATTCTGCCATCCCTTAAGCTATGTCAAACAGCCAGAGAGTTATCGTTTTCTTAAATACATAAGAAAGACAGGTGGTAGACTTGAATTGCTGCCATCTGTCTTTCTATATTATTTCTTCTTATCTTTTCTTTGATTTGCTAATCTCCAGTTAACACTGCTTCTTCTTGCCTGCAACTGCCACACCCATCATTCCAACGGCTGAAAACATCAAAATCCATATCCACCCCACTGGTGTTTCGTCTCCAGTCTTTACATTTTTTGCGGCTTTTTCATCCGTTGCAGCTTTTTGTGCTGTTTCAGCGGCGGCTATTGTACCATTTGCAATTTCTGTGGCTGCTGTGGTAGAGCCGCCTCCTGTTGCAATGTCCGGTACTGTATCCGAATTGGTGGTTCCGTTCCCACCTATTGCAGTTCCGCCCGGGTTGGAGCCGCCTCCTATTGAAGGCGCATCCTTTACTGTAATCACTACTTTTGCAGCCGGAGAAGCCAGATAGTTCTCTGTCTCTGCATATCGCACATAGTAGTCACCTGCTGCAAGTCCACTCACTTTTGCATCTGCTGTAACTCTTATCCAATTTACTTCATCCGTACTGTATTCCATTGCGGTAGTCAGATTTTCAATAGCTCCGTCATTTACCCCTGACTTGCTTGCATTTACAGCAACCAGTCCTGTAGGTGCTGCCTGACTTGCCTTCTCTATTGTAAACCGTACTTGTGTTGCATCATGATATACTCCCAGCCCCGTAATTGTTACGACTGCACTGCCCGCATTTTTGTTATTTGCATAAGTAACAGTGTAATCTGTATCCTTTATCAAAGTCTGTCCATCATAGGTCACAAGTACCTCCGGCTCCTTTGCAGCTCCATCATAAACATATGTCTCCGAGGTCAGTGTAACATCTACGTCTGCGTCAGTCAGCTTGCAATAACGAAGCACTATACTTTTACCTATTTCACCATTTGCGTCAACAATTGTATTTGTATCATAGGTATCTGCCGGGTTCCTTTTTATCCGTGCAAGGGAATACCCTTTTGGCAGGAATTCTTGAATCGAACCCAAGCTTTCCTCCAATGTATTATGACCGTAATTTCCGATACCACCGCCCACATTGCGTAACACCAGCTTTGAATCCTCATCCATTGTGAGCTTTTCTAACCAGCATTGCTCGGAGCCGTTATTTCCTGCTATCGTAACTTCACTTTCTTCAAGCTTTACACCACTATCCGTCATCCATTGCAGGTTTCCAAGGGTAGCCTTTGCATTCCGGAAGTTCAATACTTTTGTAAGATTAATACCAGTATTTGCAATCTTTCCTTTGTAGTCACCATTTGCAATTGTAAGGTCATTTTCTGCCGATAGCGTACCCAGCATTAAGGTATGTCCGTTTAAATCAAACGTCACAGCTTTTGTGTCATCGATTGCCACAGCTCTTCCGTTTGCATACAAATCCCGGGTAAGTTTTATGGTATCTCCGTCCGCCAAGTATCGCAAATCATTATATGCTCCCCATCCGCCAAGGTCTCCGTTCAGCATTCTCTTTGAGGTTCCATCTGCTCCTATCAACTCTGCATATTCAATATTAGCGGTATTACACACCATACACCGACCCGAATATCCTAATATAATCGGATGTTCGCAATTATCGGCATAATATACCTGACCGGTTGCCAATATCTCTACCCATCTCGTTCCGCCATCTTCATATATTACTACATCATTCTGGGTCTGAAGGGCTCCTCCAAGAATTGATGGAGTATCAGATGCAGCACTTCCTGTTCTGCTTATTAAAATCTCGTTGCCTGATGTATTCAGTATAATGTTACTTCCCGCTATGACCGAATATCCCTCCACTCCGATAAGCTCAATCCCATATTGAGCCTGAAGCTCTGCATCACCTGCAATTGCTGCATTATTTGCACTCTTCATGGCTATTCTTTCTGCATTAATCTTTGCATTTCCTTCAATTACCGCAGCATTTCCATTTACCTGCAGCCGAACCGTTGACAAAGGTGCTTGAATCTCTGTATTTCCAGCCGACACAGCTCCCCCTTCACTGACTACTTTTACACTACCGCCGTCTGTTACATCTATATTAAGATTACCGTTTACTGCGGTATTCTGTGCATTCAACTCCACACCGCTTTTTGCTTCTACCTTAAGATTACCTTCTGCGATTGCTTCACCTATAAACAATATACTCCGATTCGAAGTGGTTCCATTTGATGACAGATAAATATCTTTCGCTTTGAAGAAAGCTTCCGATGCATTAATACTATTTCCGTTAATTAAATCTAAATAATTAAGAGTATCGGTCTTTATCAGGCTGATTTCTCCGTTTTGTGCATCCGTTGCCTCTATCATATGCTTCACCGTTCCGTCCAACAGGAATAAGCCAAAATTGCTTGCCTCAAGCTTAACAGAACCGGCAGATATGAATGCATCACCGACAATTGCATCACTACTAAGTGCTATTTCTCCGGTAGTTTTTAAATCTACCAAAGAAAGCCCCTTTATAAGAGCATTTCCGCCATACCCATTAAGCACAATATTTCCGGTATATTCATCCGTTATAAGGGCTGCGTCCGCAGTTCCGCTAACCAATGCTTCCGTATCTCCATTGTTTGCTAAAAAGAACCTGCCAGACCCTTTCAGCGTCAGGGTTCCGTTTTCAATTTTCAGGATTTCTGTTGAACTCCCTCCATTTGAATATATCCTTACATTATTGTATACTTCCATAACGCCGGCATTATAGTATATATATACCGATGAAGAAGTTAAAGAAGCCGGGTCGCACTCACTCATCGTTCCGCTTCCTCTGCTTCCTCCAAATTCATAGTATTTACCATCCTGCAACTCGGTTCCGTTTATGGATATCTTCAAGTTCTCTGCATGTACCGGCATCACTTCCTGCATTCCGGTAAATACAGTCGTCAGCAACAATACCGCCGCTAATATTCCACATGTTTTCTTTTTCTATTTCATAAACTACCTCCCAAATTGTTTTCTATACTACAATATCTTTCGCCATAAAATTGTATATTCTTTTTTATTCTAACATTCTTTTCAAAGCAGTGTCAACCTAAATTCACCTTGAGTTTCCGTAGTTTCATCCACAATCCCCTGTCTTTACAGACATAACGATAAACAACTTTCAAAAATGACAAAAATATATGGTAAATGGCTTCCTGCCACACAGCTTCGGAATCGACGAAAAAGGAAAATCAAAACATCTCTTACCTGCAAGGGTAAAAAGAAACTCATGCTCTCAAAGCTGCTATTATACAAAATTCCTATCTTTTATAACTCGTTTTCTTCTTTTGTTAATCTCCTCATAAACCACCAAAACAACAGGAAAAATATTATATAAAACCATACATTTCCATCTAAAATCTTTTTTCCAAAGTAATAATCCAAATTAAATCTTTCTTGTTCATTTGCACTAAATACTTTTATTGCCTGCTGATTCTGCCATAAATAGTTTCCAACAAACGCACCATAAGATACTACCCATATAACTAACAGGCATAATGGTACTTTTACATTTTTTATATTAAAATGAACTTTTTTCTTTCCAATAATAAAAAGCAAAACACAGGTCAATAAAATAAAAAATATAACCGTTGTTGCTTCATCTAAACATGCAGATATTATAACGCTTTTTAAATAATCTCCTAGTTTTGCTTTTAAAAAATCTATACCACCCTTTAAAAGTGCACTGACTATTCCAAAGAATATTGATAGTAAATATTGTTTTTTCATATTTTGCGATTGCATAACCCATTTTTGTATAACCAAATATAAACACATACTATAAATTGTCCACATTAAGAAAGCCTTTATTCCAATACTACTGAATACCATCAAAGATATGTGTGGAAGTTTTCCCAAAGCACAATATGTATAAATTCCATGTATCAGTGTAATTATTACCAAGCTAATATATTCTTTTTCTCTATTTTCCATATCATATATCTCCACTTCTATAACACTATTAGAATTCATTGACCTCTTAATTCTTGTAATATTCATCTAAATATGCTTCGAACTCATCCATATTATTGTATAGCCATCTGCACATTTTTGTTCTCCAGAATGCAAAATCCAAATTTTTATCAGATTTATTTTTTAAATACTGTTTATATCCAAAGCTACTTCTTATCAAATTAAAGTAATATAAAGATGGCATACGAAGAATATCAATTTTGGGTATTTCATATTCATCTAAATAAGAATCTAAATATTTAGTAAAATTATCAAAATCAATTTTTCCATTGTCTCTACATTCTTTAGATGCATATGAATATGAACGAATTATCTCCCACGTTGGAGGAAGTGTGCAAGCTGAAGCAAAATCAATTATAGCCACTATATCATTATTATCACAAAGAATTTGTAGTAAACTATAATCACCATGACTACTGCATTTATATGTTCCCAAAAAACGATCCGCATAACCATCCATCGTTTTTAACATATTAATTTTAAATTCAAAATCTTCACAAATCTGCTTATATATCGTAGAATTTGTGTCTATTTCTGCACTTCTTTCATCTAGTAACTTTTTGAGTTTTTCAATCTCCTTTTCATTGGACCATTCATTAAGCCATTTATCTCCAAAATTATATCTATCAATTTTATATTCGCTTAAAACTTTATTTATTCTTCCTAAAAATCTTGCTGATTTGAGCATTAGATTGTTAGGCATTTCAAACATATTGTAGGAATTACCTATGATATATTTCTGTACATGAATGTATCTATCTCTAAAACTCGATATGTATTTACCCTCACGGTTGCAAATAAACGAAGAAGTCGTTATCCCATTTTCATTAAGATATTTGCAAATCTTTATTTCTTCTTCTAAGTTCTCATAAGTAATCTTTTCCTGGAATTCTTTTAAAAAATATCTTTCGTTTGAGTTCGAATATAAATAATAACAATTTGCACTTCCTAATTCAGTTTTTTCAACTTTATCTATCCCTAAATCATATGCATTATTTATCCAATTTCTCAGTTCATTATTATTGATAAAAATTGATTGTTCTACCATCTCTTTCTCCTTCCATCATGAATACTTCTTTTTTACGTTCTTCATGCAAACCATTAGTCATATGTGACTCAAGTGAAACTATACCTTCATACCCTTGCTTATTGATATAGTCAGCAATTTTTACTTAACCCGGTTTCCTTTAAAATGCCTATACCCATTCTTATTTATACTTTATTCCTTAATCTTTAGCCTCGTTATCAATAATCCACCTGTTATACTGCAAATATTTACAATTCGTAACGTCTCTTTTATTTTAAAATATGAAGTCGTGTAATTACTCATTAATAATATATCCATCATGCTTCCTGTACCATTCATTGCGCTTTCATATACTTGTTCTAACATCTTTATGTTAGAATAAAAATCTAATACAGTTAATATTCCTCCCACTCCAATAGAGGCTATAATAATTCTTTTTACCCATACAGGTAACTCTTTCCATCCATACAGTATTTCTGTTTCATTTGGTATAAATGCCTCGTAAATACCTACTGCAATTAAAACATAGGTAATGTTCACAATCACCCATACTACACCGGCATATATCGTTGTATATTTATCACTCTCATTGGAAACATAATCAAAAAAATATTGCAACATTGGTTCTAATCCCAGCAAAATAATAAAACATTTTACTATCTTCCAATATTTCACTTTATTGTTTCCCCTTTTATACATTAATATCACCGTGAAAACTGTATACAAAATCAATAGTATGATTTCTCTTTTTATAAAATAATTCATTACTTTTTCTCTCCTCTACTCTCCTCTGGGCTTTGGGTTAATCTCCTCATGAACCACCAAAATACAATATAAAATATTACATAAAACCATACGTTTATATCCAAAATTTTTCCACCAACATAATAATTTAAGCGCCACACTTCTTCTTTACTACTATAAATTTGTATTATTTTGTAATATTCACACAAATAACGTCCTGTAACTACCATATAACTGCATAATATGATAATTATAATAATTAGTGGTACTTTAACTTTCTTAATATTAAAACAAATTTTTCTTTGAGCTATAAACTTAAACAATATACTAATTAATAGTATCCCAAAAATAATTGTAGTTATCTGAACAATATAGGCAATTTTAATAACATCTTCTGACTTTGCACTCCATTTTCCCACCCCTAAATCTATACATCCTTTTATGAGGGTGCTTATTCCTCCAAATATAATGGCATAGACCCCATGTTTCCATTTTATTTTCTCTAAAGCCACCCACTTCTGTAGTGCAATATATAATATTGTATTATAAACCAGCCACATTATAAAAGCTTTGATACTCGCTCCTTCAAACACATCCAAAGAAATATATGGCATACTTCCTAAAAATCTATATGTAAAAATTCCATGCATTATAGTCATGATAATTATACAACTATACTCTTTATACTTACTCATATTTACTTCCTATCTTTTATAACTCGTTTTCTTCTTTTGTTAATCTCCTCATAAACCACCAAAATACAATATAAAATATTACATAAAACCATACGTTTATATCTAAAATCTTCATGCCAAAATAATGATCTAAACTACAAATTTCTACTTCTGTTCTATTATACTCTTTTGTTTCTATTTGAATTTTGTACAAATAACTGCCTATCACTGCAACATAACCAACCAATATGGCACTAACTGTACAAAATGGTGCTCTAACACTTTTTTTCGAAAAACTAACCCTTCTTTTGGCAACACCCAAAAACAAAAACACTATTAATAGGATTCCAAAAACAAAATTAGTAATCTGATCTGTAACTACTATTTTTATTACACTTGCGGATAAACCTCTGGATTTTTCTACTGCTAAATCAAACCCTTCCTTGATAATTGCTACTATTATTCCAAACCCACAAGTTCTTATACAACATCTTACTGTTATATTATTTTGCATTACCCACTTTTGTGTAATCAGATATAAGGTAATTCCATAAATTACCCACATAAAAAACGCACTAACTGTAACTTTGCTTAATATACCAAAAGCTATATATGGCATCCCTCCTAAAAACTCATATGTAAAAATTCCATGCAATATAGTCATGATAATTATACAGACATATTCTTTACATTTATTACTCATATTTACTTCCTATCTCTTATAACTCATTTTCTTCTTTTGTTAATCTCCTCATAAACCACCAAAACAACAGGAAAAATATTATATAAAACCATACATTTCCATCTAAAATCTTCCTGCCAAAATGATAATCTAAGTTAAACCTTTCCTGCTCATTTGCACTAAATGCTTTTATTGCCTGCTGATTCTGCCATAAATAGTTTCCAACAAACGCACCATAAGATACTACCCATATAACTAACAAGCATAATGGTACTTTTACATTTTTTATATTAAAGTGAACTTTTTTCTTTCCAATAATAAAAAGCAAAACACAGGTTAATAAAACAAAAAATATAACCGTTGTTGCTTCATCTAAACATGCACCCGCTATAACACTTTGTAAATATTCATACAATTCCCCTATTCCATAATCTATACTTCCCTTTAAAAATGCACTTACCACTCCAAATACAATCGATAATGCACATTGTTTTTTTATATTATCTTTTTCTATAATCCACACTTGAGTAATAAGATACAAACACATGCCATAAATTACCCACAGTAAAAAAGCCCCTACACTAATTTCATCAAATATTCCAAATGATATATATGGCATTTTCCCAAGTGCACAATATGTATAAATTCCATGTATTAGTGTAATTATTACCAAGCTAACATACTCTTTCTCTTTATTTTCCATTATCATATTTCTCCAATGCTTGTTCTAAAATTTTTTTCATCTCATCATCTGCTACCACTGAGTTAGACAACATATCTGTAAATTCAAGTATTTCTTTTGCATTATAACCTGTAAATTTCTGACATGTAGAAATATACGCTGTATCTCCTGCGTATATTAATGGTGTATATAGCAATTCTCCATCTTCTGAATAAGACAAATACCCGTTTATATCTATTTCTCTATGACGTTCGTCTAATGTCCCTGTAATTGTATAAGTATCATTTTTATCTGGAACATCTTTACCGGTAATCATTTTATACATCCCTATGGCATAGTCAGATGCATACTTGTTTCCAAGCACTCCTTTAGAATCTCTATAGGTATTTACCGGCATACCATAATCTATTTCCTGCATTCTTAAACGTGTTTGAGAATCTCCTACCATAATGGTTGCCTTTCGTTGATTTCCGCTTGATTCAAAAAATACTTTTATCTCCATATGTTCTAATGACGACACAAAAAAACTTTCTATCCCCATGATTATATGCAAAGCTACCGCTGTTGTAACATTTTTATCCTTACCTGATACCTCTGCTCTTTGTAATCTATGTTTACCATTATGATCAAATAATTCTTCTTTAGGTATATCTTCTAAATTTATCCCCAATATTCCTGCTGCCCAATCAAATTCCGTTTTCGTTAATGTCATTTGTCCATCTTTTTTCCAAGTTCCCTGATAGCTCATTTCGTCTTTGGGAACATCTATAATATAGACTTTTCCTTGATACAATAATGCTTTGTAATCTTCTGAAATAAAAACTTTTTCATTTCCCATTGTAGTTTTTAAATTCATGATATCTTTATAAGTAATATTAACTCCCATTATTTTTAAAATATCTATTTCTTCCTGTGTATAACCAAATCGCAGTAAATAATTTTGATACTCTTGATTAATTTCTTTCCTCCAGCCAGCCTGCATATCCGGCACATACACTCCATTTTGAAATGCCTCCTGCATACTACTTAATGCATTTTCTACCACCAACCGTATTGTCGTCCCCTGTTCAAATAGTCCGTTTGTAAGAGATTCTATCGCATCATACTTCTCCTCTTCCTTTTGAAGCTCATTATATAACTCTTGATTTATTACTTCCATTGCCATATAATGTGCTACCTTTGTCATATATTGCTAACGAATTAACATAGATTGTTCTTTTTGAGCTTTATTTCTGTATTTCTCAACTTTTTCTCCATTTATCTTTCTTTCCGATAAAGCATCTTCCTTTTCCGATAAGATAAAGTTACCATCTATTTCACTTCCGATTGACATCAACTTTAAATATCTAAAATCTGCTATATCCGCTTCGTTCGCCAACTTCATTGCATGTAACACTGCCACATAATCCAACATTTGCTGTTTCGCTGCTTCAAACGCCTTTCCATCCAGTGTATGTTCCGTAATAAATTTCATTATTTTTTCTTCTATAATACCGTTTGCTCTATTATCTTCTTCCAGATTATTTATAGCTGCATCACACTGTGCACGCATATCTTCTGGATTAAAATAAGAATTCTCATTCATATCCCCTTCTCCTTTGCATAACTATTTTCTTTCCCTTTCTTTTTATTAGATATTTCTTGAAATAATTTTTCTCTATCTGTTTCGAAATCATGTTTTCTTTTTCTAATCTCTTTTCGAAATTCATCGTCAAAACTTATTTTTTCCCTTCGAAACCTGCCTAGCCTGTCTTGCTTTTCATAAAGTAACTGCTGAATAGTCGTATTACTTGATGGACATTTTTCTTGTGCCCTTGCAATCTTCATCTGGGTTCGAGTAATTTCTCCATCTTCCTCTTCTTCCTGCTGTAAAACACGTTTGACCTTACACTCAAAGGCTTCTTGCGCCGCATCCAATTGTTTCATTTTACGTTGCAAATCTTCCATATTTACTTTTGTATTTCGTTCTTCCATCCCTTTACTCCCTACTTTTTATTTATTTTTTTCCAAATCGAGTTTCCCACAATTCGCTAAGCATTTCATCATACTGTTGAAACATTATTCCAACGCTTCTCAGTTTCGACATTTCTTGTTTGATACTATTTCCAAAGTTCTGTTTCACACTTTGACACCTTGCATATGCCCCTTGTCCCTTAACATTGGCTGTAATTGTAGTTCTATTATCTGATGGATTTAATGCAACCGGTTCAAAACATTTGGTTGCGCCTGAAATGGCTTTGACATTTGCTTCGACTACTACTTGACTTGTTTTTATCTCTTTCGACATATCTTCTCTCCTTATCATTATTTTCCCATCGCCCAATATTTTATCAGTTCCACTGTATCATGTCAACCCCCAGAAGAATTCCCAAACGGGAATTCTTATCCAAGTGCCACGTCCAATATCATCATTATAAGAAACCCTAAGGCAAATCCTATGGTTCCAATGTTGGAATGTTCTCCTTCTGATGCCTCCGGAAGCAATTCTTCCACCACCACATAAATCATTGCTCCTGCTGCAAAGGACAACAAATACGGCAAAAGTGGTACTACCAATCCGGTAAGCAAAATGGTTATCACCGCACCTATAGGTTCTACTACTCCGGATGCTACTCCGTAAAAAAATGCTTTTGCTTTACTTCCTCCTTCACTTCGCAACGGCAAAGAAATAATAGCTCCTTCTGGGAAGTTCTGAATTGCGATTCCAATTGCTAATGCAAATGCACCTGTTACAGCAATCTGTCCTTCTCCACTTAATAATCCTGCAAATACCACACCTACTGCCATTCCCTCCGGAATATTATGAAGTGTAACAGCTAGTACCAGCATGGTTGTTTTTTTTAGGTTTGTCACCGGACCTTCCGGTTTTTCTGCATTCATATGCAAATGGGGAATAATCCTGTCCATTCCAAGCAAAAAGACAATACCCAATGCAAATCCTACCGCTGCCGGAACAAATGCTAATCTTCCCATTTCTTCTGACATATCAATAGCCGGAATCAGTAATGACCATACCGAAGCTGCAACCATTACTCCTGACGCAAATCCTAATAATGATTTTTGTACCAATGGTTTTATTTCATTTTTCAAAAAGAATACACACGCCGCACCTATTGTTGTTCCCAAAAAGGGAATTGCTAATCCAATTACAATATTTATATTCATACTTTTCCACCTGCCTAACTCATTCTATTTTTAATATATGTGCCACAACTAAAGTTTGTGAAACTTTTGACACTATTATATAGTTTATCATATCCCTTCTTAAAGAAAAAGAGAAACAGACCGTTCCACTCAATGCCTAATGGTCTATTTCTCTCATTTATTCTATATTCCAATCTTTCTTCTACTCTTTAAAATTCCGAATTACTTCTAAGGCTGGAAGTGCATTGCCTTCATAATCAAATAATGCCTGATTTGCCCATTCAT
Source organism: Clostridiales bacterium (assembly GCA_012519695.1). Lineage (GTDB taxonomy): Bacteria > Bacillota > Clostridia > Lachnospirales > Lachnospiraceae > Petralouisia. The sequence continues at coordinate 26,675 of JAAYPT010000104.1, forward strand.
TTCCACAGGGTCCCTTATCTTTCATGTATTCCAAGGACGCTTCCGTTGCCCAGCCGGAACCTTTTACCGGAATCCACGCAGGCTCCCAATAATAAAATCCACAACCTTTGTTCTCCGGTATCTCCTTCAAACGCTTCATAATATCCAACATAAAATCACTTTGTCCCTGCTTCGTCATTGGATATTCTATCTGTTCTACCAAAGAAGGCTTCGTTGCCATCCCTTTTCGTTCTTTTTCCCCTAGTCCTTCATAAGCTGCATAATCTTCCATAGTGTATCCCATAGATTCTTCTGCAATTATTAAGTCTTTTCCATAACGTTTTGCAATATCTTTCATATTATTGCTGAGACTGTCTAAACTGCCATGCCAGAACGGATAATAAGATAAACCTATCACATCAAAATCTTCTCCCCGTTTACAATAATTATCAAACCATCTTCGATACAGTTCATTATTTCCTCCATTATCCAGGTGAATCATAATGGGCATTTGTGGTGTTACTGCCTTTACTCCTCGAATTCCACTGCTCACAAAGCGAGCCAGATTATCATAATTCGGTATTTCTCCCTCCGGCCACAACATACCATTAGAAAGCTCATTTCCTACCTGAACCATAGTAGGGATTGCTTCTGCCTGTTCTAATGCCTTCATTACCTCTACTGTATAGTCATATACTGCCTGTTCTAATTCTTCTACCGAATAATTCTTCCATGCTTTGGGCTTTATCTGTTTTCCCGGATCTGCCCAAAAATCACTGTAATGAATATCCAATAAAAAATCCAAACCTTTCTTTCGCACCTTTTGTGCCATTTTTATTGTAGTAGATAGGTCATTGGTTCCTGCACCATAGGGTTCTCCTGTTTCTGAATAAGGATTATGCCAAAGGCGCAATCGTACTGCATTGATACCATAATCCATCAGAATATCCAACACATCCTTTTCCATCCCATGGTCATAGTATTTTGCGCCCAGTCTTTCTAATTCTTCCATTGTGGACAAATCCACACCCTTAATAAATTTATCCATATTTTTTCTCCTTTTTTACCGGAAAAGGGCTGTTTAAAAACAGCCCCTACTCTTTCCTGATTAGTCAAAATCAAATTTATCAAACCGTTTCATCATTGCACCATAACGGAAACGTACCATTTCATTTTTCTCTAAAACATCTTCTTCTGTTCCATGATACTGACACCGAATACAATAATATTCTTTCTTGTCTTTGTCATAAAACATATCAATGTCCAAATCTCTCATAAAACAGGATGGACAACGATAATTTAATTTGCCTTTTCCAGATTGAGCCATGTCGCAAATACCTCCTTATCCGAAACTTTTTTCTTATATCCTAAGGTAAACATTGGGGAGAATGCATATCCTTCCTTAATATATCCCTCTGCATCACTTGATGAAGTAAGAGATACTTTTGTCTGAATTGCCGAAATCACTGCACTTACTGCTTTTGCCCCTTCCAAGCTTTCCTCTCTGCATTTGTATGCATAAGAAATTGTCTTTGTTTCGTTTCCTTCACATGCTAATGTAATTCCTGTCATATCCTCCGGATATTCTGTTGTTCCATAGCATGCCACCATGTATTCGTTTAATTCTACTTCAGCATTTGGATTACTCATTTCAAGAATGGTACGTTCCATTTTAATATTAGATGCACCCTCTTCAAAATAAATCTTTGTCTGAAGTTTTACTGTTAAATCTGCAAATTCAATATCTACCGGATTCAATGTTAAAATACGGGTATTTCCTTCTTGTGAAAAATGTGCCTTGGTACGGCATAAGCATAAGTCTACTTCTTCTCCATTATGTGTAAGTTTTGCACTTCGTACTGTTCCTTCTCCTGCATAATGTGTAAAGTAACCTGCACGATATTTTTCCTGAATCAAAAATGGATAAGATGCATCCTGTACATGAGGAGTTCCTATTCCAACCGGCCATTCCAACTTTGCTGCATAAGGACGAAGGTCTACAATTGCTCCACCCTGATCCATATTTACACATGCTCTCATATATGGGTCTGTATACCAGAATACCTGCTTATCCGAACCGTAAAGAATATCTCTCCAAAGAGCACATTCCGGTTCTTTGTAACTCTTTTTCTGGCGATAATAATCTGCGAACTCAGTCATTGTCATATCTACCAGTTTGCCCTCTTTTTTCAACTTTCCATAATATGCACAACCATCAGAATAAGATTTCTCCAACAGTTCATAAGGAGCCTCCCAGCGTCCCATCTTATTCATCCAGCCCGGTCCTACAAACATCATATTATATGCATATCCATTATTGTATTTTTCCAAGGAGCGATACTGGTCAATTAAATTATATAAGTATGGATATTCCCAGGTCTTGGAATCATAAATCATACCACGAAGTACATTCTGTGGGTGTGTTCCGAAATTGGAACCGTTTCCATCATAACATGCTAACAGGTCACGAGAAAGATGTGGAATGGCTACAATTCCAGAGTCTTCACTTTCGTCTGCTGCCGGCGCATGTGTGTTTTGTTTGGAAGGAATCCACGGAGCCCATGGACCGCCATCAAACAAAGTATACCAGGAATTGTTGCAGGTATGATATGCCTTTGGACCTTCTTCCCAACAAGTTGCAACTGCACATTTTACAGATGGATATTTTTCCTTAATATAATTAGTCAAATCTGCATCCATATAATAGGAACCAGTAGACTCCGGATAGAATCCAAAACGTTCATGGAATTTTTCAAATACATCGTCTACAATGGACTTCTTATCTTCCATAGAAAACATCCAAATACAGAAATCTTTTGTTTTATACTTTTCACGAAATTCTTTGCAAGGCAGTCCTAATAAAGATAATGCAATTTCATCACCATATTTCTCATGGTCTGCTTTTGCTAATTCTACTGCCTCATCATTAAATAAGCTTGCATATGTCATCTGAATGGTAGTTTTTAATCCATTCTGATGTGCCAGTCTCTGCTGTGTCTTAAAAATGTCCAGCGACTCTGTCAATAATGCCTTTCTTCCGATATCTTCTTCCTTTCCATGTCCAGTTACTTTTTCTGCATACTCTGGAACCATTTCCGGACGATGAATAATGTTTACCACAAATTTATCCATGTTTTCTCTCCTTTTCTCTTCGTGTCCCGTTGTTCACCGTTGCGCAATCGGTTGCTCTGTTTGATAAAGAGTTTGTTCGCCGGACTCTTCTGCACCCGAGTGATGTGGTTTACGGCTAATTTCAGCTCCACGAGGTGCGCTTCCTTAGCGGAGCATTTTTTATGCAATAGAACGCAATTTCCTATTGCATAAAAAAAGTGTAGATACAGAAAGCTTTACGCCTTCCATATCTACACTTTAATTATAACATTATGTGGATTTTTGAAATACTTAACACGTTTTCTCATCACAGTCACAACCGGTGATTGTAACTGATTCGATTCCCTGGTTTTTCAGATATCCGCAAGCACTTAAGCCTCTACGGATTACCTCATTCCATTCTTTTGCAGAAAGATTATAGCTGCTGTCATCATCCAGAACTACAGTGCAGGCATTTTGTAAAAGACAGTTTGGAGAATATGCTACTTTATACATATTCTTTCTATTGATAGCACCAATCTCTTCCAGCATATTTACCATGCGGTATACTGTGGCTGCTCCAATACCTTCGTCTTTCTTTGATGCCTTGTAAAAAATTTCCTTACAGCAGTTACAGTCTTCCTCCAATATGATGTCCAAAATCAAACGCCGCTGTCTGGTAATTCTACATCCATTCTCTTTTAACTTTTCCAGTATCATTTCTTTCTGCATTTGTGTTTTCATATTATTTTGCTCCCACCATACCTTTTACTTTCAATGTGTTACTTTCCTTATAAGGACGGAACAACATGTAGATGAATCCTACAATAAGAACAATTGCTACTACTGTTCCTATTCCAAATACACCTGTTGTAATCCATGTTCCAACCTGATAGATACACATAGAAACAATATATGCTAAAATACACTGATATCCGATTGCAAACCAGAACCATTTTGCATTATTCATTTCTCTCTTAATTGCTCCCATTGCTGCGAAGCAAGGTGCGCATAACAAGTTAAATACTAAGAAGGAGTAAGCAGCTACTGCTGTCATGCTTCCTGCAAGCTGTCCCCAAATTTCTGCTCCGTCTTCTGCAACTTCTCCGAATCCAAAAAGGATACCAAAAGTACCTACTACGTTTTCTTTTGCAATCAATCCGGTTACGGCTGCAACTGCCATCTTCCAATCTCCCCAACCAAGTGGTGCGAAAATCGGTGCAATAACATTTCCGATAGATGCTAAAATACTTTCGTTTAACTGATCTTCTTCTAACATTCCGAAGGAACCGTCTACCCAACCGAATCCCTGTAAGAACCAAAGAATAACAGTTGATAATAAAATGATTGTTCCTGCCTTTTTAATGAAGGACCATCCACGCTCCCACATACTTCTTAATACGTTTCCTATTGTTGGCATATGATATGCCGGAAGTTCCATAACGAATGGTGCTGGGTCTCCGGCAAACATTTTTGTTTTCTTTAAGATAATTCCGGAACAGATAATTGCTGCAATACCTACAAAGTAAGCACTTGGTGCAACCCATGCTGCTCCATCAAATAACGCACCTGCAATCAATGCGATAATTGGTAACTTAGCTCCACATGGAATAAATGTGGTAGTCATGATTGTCATTTTACGGTCTCTGTCGTTTTCGATTGTACGGCTTGCCATAACTCCCGGAACACCACATCCACTTCCGATTAACATTGGGATGAAGGACTTTCCGGAAAGACCGAACTTACGGAAAATTCTATCCATGATAAATGCGATTCTTGCCATGTATCCACATTCTTCTAATAATGCAAGAAAAATGAACAATACTAACATCTGTGGAACGAATCCAAGTACCGCACCAACACCGGAGATAATACCATCAACAATAAGTCCTGTCAGCCAGTCTGCACATCCGATATTCTCAAAGAAGCTCTGAGCTCCCGGAACAATCCATTCACCAAACAATGTGTCATTTGTCCAGTCTGTAAGAATCGAACCTACAGTTGTTACGGAAACATAATATACAATAAACATTACAACTGCAAAGATTGGTAATGCCAAGAAACGGTTTGTTACAATCTTATCAATCTTATCGGAAATTGTAAGCTTCTCTGTATTCTTTCTTGTATAACAATCTTTAATGATAGAAGAGATGTAAGTATATCTTTCATTTGTGATAATACTTTCTGTATCATCATCCATTTCTTTTTCAATGGTTGAAATCTCTGCTGTTACATCCGGAACATTCTTCATCTGTGTAACAATCTTATCATCTTTTTCTAATAACTTAATTGCAAAGAAACGTTTCTGTTCTTCTGCAACATCTGTTCCAATTTTATCTTCAATAGAAGCTAATACGCTTTCTACTTCTGGTGCAAAGCTATGTACAGGTGTTTTTGCTGTCTTATTCTCTGCAAGTTTTACTGCCTTTTCAGCAGCCTCTTTAATACCTGTTCCTTTTAATGCTGAAATTTCTACTACTTCACATCCAAGTTTTTCGCTGAGCTTCTTAATATTAATCTTATCTCCACTCTTTGCAACCAAATCCATCATGTTTACTGCCATGATAACCGGAATTCCCAGTTCCATTAACTGTGTGGATAAATAAAGGTTACGCTCAATATTGGTTCCATCTACGATATTCAAGATGGCATCTGGTCTTTCACCAATAAGGTAGTTTCTTGCCACTACTTCTTCCAAAGTATATGGGGATAAAGAATAAATACCCGGCAAGTCCATGATAACTACATCTTTGTGGTTTTTAAGCTTTCCTTCCTTCTTTTCTACCGTAACACCCGGCCAGTTTCCTACAAACTGGTTAGAACCGGTCAGTGCATTAAATAATGTTGTTTTTCCGCAGTTTGGGTTACCTGCTAATGCAATTTTTACTGACATATGAACTCCTATCTGCCTTTTCAGGCTTTTTTTCCTTTTGTTTGAATATGTTTGTTTTTTCTTACTACAATTAGTGCATCCTAACCATAGGTCAAAAAATTATTCTACCTCTATCATTTCTGCGTCTGCTTTTCTCAGAGATAATTCATATCCTCTCACGGTAACTTCTACTGGATCTCCCAGAGGTGCTACTTTTCTTACAAACACTTCTACTCCCTTTGTAATCCCCATGTCCATAATCCGGCGTTTTACCGGTCCTTCTCCATTGAGTTTTCTGACTTTCACTGTCTTTCCACATGGAACTTGCTTTAATGTCATGTCTTTTTCCTTCCTTTATATCATTATTTTATTTGCCATATCTTTATTAATGGCAACTCTTGACTCTTTTACATTTACGATCATATTCCCGTCGATTTCAGATACGACAGTGACCAGCCCCCCAATTACAAATCCGAGATTTTCTAAAAATCTTCGTGTCTCCTCTTTTCCGCCAACCTTTTTAATCACATTCGCTTCTCCGGCTTTAGCCATGGTTAAGGGCATCATTCTCATCCTCTTTTCTGTAATTCTTTTTTGATAATGAATCTCATTAACATTTCCGTAAGTTAGTATATTCTAACTTTTATTAGTTGTCAATAATTTTATTGATATTTTTTCTCAATTTGCTTTTTTTATTCTTATATGCTATACTATAGTTATTTATAACTAACTTATTATTAGAGAAGGGGCTTTTACATGAAAACAAACGAATCATCAGAAAATTATTTAGAAACTATTTTAATCTTAAGTCAAAGACTTCCTGTGGTACGTTCCATTGACGTTGCTACCGAACTAGGCTTTAAAAAATCCAGTGTAAGCGTTGCTATGAAACACCTACGCGAAAAGAATCATATCACTGTTTCAGAAGCCGGCTACATTACACTTACGGATGCCGGAAGAGAAATTGCAGAAATGATTTATGAACGTCACAATATCCTTACCAGTATGTTAGTGACTCTTGGTGTAACACCTGAGATTGCTGCGGAAGATGCTTGCCGCATTGAACATGTTATCAGTGCAGAAAGTTTTGCTGCTATCAAGGATCATTTCAACAGCAAAAAGAAATAATTTTAAAATATGTACATATGAAACTATGAAAAAGAAGCAGAGTCATTCACAAAACAACTTATGAATGGCTCTGCCTCTTTTGTTTATACCTACAACAAAAATTTAAATCATTACATCCGATCTTTCTTTGCTATGTTCAATTCTTTCATTCATCTTTCTAAACGGAATAGCAAGCAATAATCCTATCACCAGAGAAATCACCACATAGATTCCCATTACTCCAATATACCGAAGATAATCTGCTCCATGCATTCCACCGATACACTCTCGCATTGCATTCATTCCGTATGGGAATGGCAAATACTTATAAGTATATTGATATACCTTTGGAAGTGTCTCAATCGGGAAGGTTCCTCCTGCTCCCGCTACCTGGATTACCATAACTACAACTGCAATCGCCTCTCCCACATTTCCAAATGCTACTGTCAGAGAATAAATAAATATAGTAAATACAAAACTACTTACTGCTGCTGCCAACCAGAACAAAAACGGATGCGGGCACTGTATTTTAATATAGAATATTTCGCCCAACACAGTAATTAACGTCTGTACCTGCCCTACCAAAAAGAAAAAGATATATCTTCCAAAATATTTCTGGTATGGTTTCACATTGGTAATGCCTTCTTCCGGATGTACTTTTACATGTACGATAGCCACCAGAATCAATGCTCCTACCCACAATGCTAATATTGTATAGAATGGTGCCATAGCGGAACCATAATTATCAATCGGGTACATTTGCTCTGTTTGTATGCTTACCGGTGAAGAAATAAAATCTGCTAACTGCTTTGGATCTGTCTTTAACATATCTACCAGTTCCTGATACTGGTCATCATTTTCAAACTCTTTTAGATTAGTGATAATGGTACCTATATTTGCTATCACTTCATCTGTTTTTTCTTTTGATTCCTGTAAGCCTTCTGTTCCTCCCTGTAAAACATTTTCGTATTCTGCCAAAACATCTTCTACTTCACTAAAATCGCCATCCATACTTCCCAATAGAGACTGTACATCTAACAGGGAACCCTGTACCGAATTCATAGTAGAACGAAGTGCCGGTCTTACCGAATACTCAAAACTGTCTTTTAATGCCTTTAATTGATTTTGACAAGATGTTATCTCCTGTATCAGACTATCCTTTAAAGCATCCGTTGTATTGGAGACTTCCTGCTGACTATTGGATAACTGATTTAAATCTGCTTCAATTTTATCTAAACTCTGGTTGATTTCATCTATTTTCGGCTGTGTAGTCTCATCCGCCCATCCGGACACTGCATTGTTAAACAGCTGCCTGATATATGGCAATGCCGTCTGCATTCCTGTAATGGTACTATTCCCAATACTGGTATTTCCGGATATTTGATTACTGATAGCACCCAAATCTGTCTGCACTGTATTTTTCAAATCTTCCAATGCATTATCCACCAATTCAAAGCTATAAGAAACCATATCCAATAAAGACTCTGAACTTCCGGCATTATTGAGTGCTGCATCCTGAATACTGTTAATTGTATTTTTTCCATTGTTTACCATGTCATTCAAGTTTGGCAATACTGCCTGACTTGTTGCCATGATATTCGACGCAGAATTAGTAATGCCAATAAAGGAAGCTAACAGATTGGAATATAATTGCAAATTTCCCTGCAATTCTGTTAACTTGTCTGTAACTGTATTAAAAATTCCACTGTTACCATCTTCCTGTCCGGAAAGTACATTACTTACCTCCATGACTCCTTCTGCCAATGTACTAACAAACGTGCTATTTACCTGTTCTTGCACTGCGGTTTTTGCTTTTCCTGTAATTTTAGGTGCAATTGCATTTTTCTTTTCATTTTCATAGTATGTAATTTCCGGATGCTTAATATCTCCGCCTAAAAAACTTATCATATCCTCTGTAAAGTCTTTTGGTACTACAAGTGCTGCATAATAGTCACCATTGTTAACGCCGTTAACCGCCTCGTCTTCTGTATCCGTAAAAACCCATCCAATGGTATTATTGCTTTTTAAGGCTTCAATTACTGTATCACCTACATTCAATTCCATACCAGAAATGGTGCTGCCTTCATCTAAAGATACTACTGCCACCTTCAAATTGGAAGTGGAATCCGGTCCATATGGGTCCCAGTTGGAAAAAATATTAAACCATGCATATAAGGAAGGAATAATACATAATCCCATAACAATTACAACTGCTACTACATTTTTACTAAGTCTTCTGGCATCTGCAAGAAAAATTTTAATGATGTTCTTCATTTTTTCCCTCCATGCTCTTTTCATCCTCAATCTTTTCTAATACGCCCTGTATCCGATTTTCCAATATCTCATTTCCTATGAGCTGATAATCTTCTATCTCCTGCTCCTGTCCATTTAATTTCGCCATACGCTCCATTAAATTATAGTCCATATACTCAACGGTAATTAAATATGTAGCTAAAATAAACAATGACACAATCCAAAGAATTAAAAATATTACTTTAGAACTATCTGTCCAAAACAAAAGAGCAAGAAAAATCAATGGGATAATAAGAATGCATTTTAATCCGACCGAAATACGTTTTTGATTTTTCTGATGCATTTGTTCTTCATAATTCATAACCATATCATAGGCTTTTTTATACTTATCATTTTCCATTTTCTTCACTCCTTTACATCATTTTGGTATCTTCCATTCGTTCTTCCACAAAATGATTTAATTTAATAAACGGTTTGCGGATTATCAGACCAATTGCCAAGGATGCTACTGCAAATATCAGCAATTCTCCCATAGATTTCACATAAGTATTTCCATACATTCCTCCAATTGTCTCTCTCATTGCATTTATTGCATATGGGAACGGGAAGAAAATATAAATATTTCGATATACCGCAGGTAATAATTCGATTGGGAATGTTCCGCCGGAACCTGCAATCTGTATTACCATAATCACTACTGCAATTGCTTTTCCAATATCGCCAAAAGAAAGAGTCAAGGCATACACTAATAATGTGAATACAAAACTTGTGACAGATGCAGTTAACCAAAATACACCCTTATCCAATATCTGACAATGTAATATGTAAATATCTCCAAACACAACGATTGCTGCCTGAATCTGCCCCAATACAAAGAATAGCAAATAGCGTCCAAAGAATAATTGATGCAGTTTTACATTTGGCATATCCTTCGGCTCTGCTTTTACCTTTACAAGGGCTGTCAGAAGCAATGCTCCTACCCACAATGCAAGTACTGTATAAAACGGTGTCATAGCTGAACCATAATTAGCAATTGGGTATACTTCCTTGGTATCAATCTTCACCGGTCCTGAGAAAAACTCTCCGTAGGTATCCGGATCCCCCTGCATAAGTTCTATTAATGCTTCTACCCTTTCATCTTCACTTACACTATTTAACTTTTCCGTAATTGCTGTGAGTTTTCCGCTTACTGTCTGTAAAATAGTCTGAATCTGCTCTAAGCTCTGATTCGTTCCGTCTATGGTTGTTACTACGCCATCGAAAATATCGCTGGTGCTCTTCAATGTTTCATTGGTACTTTCCAATAACTGTGACACAGTTCCAAGTATTTGTGTTGTACTATCTAAAATTCCATCTACCTGTGGCACCAAACTATTGGTATACATATTTCTCATGTTTGCCACAGAACTTCCACAACTATTCAGTGTTGCTGTAATATCTCCAACCTTTGTACCTACCAGATTTTTCATAATATCACTTCCGGCATCCGGTAAATTACCTACATTAATATCCGGTATGGTTATCTGGTCACCATTAATTCCAAGTTGCTGTAAAATATTTTGAATATCTCCTGCACCATTGGATATAGCTTCTAAAGCATCTAACGCTTCTTGCAGCTGATTCTTTAACTCCTGACTTTCCTGACTGTCATCCGGTAACGTAATATTATTTAAAGTTGCTACCAATTCTGCAATCTGTTTTTGCAATACCAACGTATCCTGGGCGGTTTGTGTCATATCACTTACTACCGCCCCTGTTTTATCTGCCAATTGTGCATTAGTAATATCTGTTGAAATTTTATTCAAAGATGCTTCTATGGTTGTAAGGGATGCATTTACATTCGCACTAAAATCTTTCAAGCTGGTCTTAGTACTGGCAATGTTTCCGTTTACTTTTTGAACTTCACTCATTCCCTTTGTTACTTTATCCTGCAATCCGTCAAGCTTTGACTGCGCTTCTCCTACTGATTCTGTCAATGCCTGGTTTCCATCTAAAATACTGCCAATGGTTGCTTCGTATGCTTTTAAATTTTCATTAATTCCTTCTATTTTTTTGAATGAACTCTGTCATCTTATTACTGTTTTCTAATTGACCTGACATTTCATTGGTTTGTTCAAAAACCGTATGGATTACTACTTCGATAAACTTAGAATCAATGCTCTGCTGCAAAGTAGATACTGCCGTATCTGTAATTTTCGTTGCAACTGCATTTTTCTTCTGGTTTTCATAATATGTAATACCCGGATTCTCAAATCCTTCTGCAAACATATTATACATTTTATAGGTAAAATCTTTTTCAATGACAACTGCTGCATAGTAATCACCACTTTTTACTCCTTCTATGGCTTCTTCCGCAGTATCAACCATTGTCCATCCTATGGATTTATTACCCTTTAACTCTTTTAACACTTCACTTCCCATATTTTCTTTGGTTCCATCTGAAAGTGTATAGCCTTTATCTTCTGAAAAAGCAGCTATTTTAATGTTTCCCGTATTGGCATATGGGTCCCAATTGGAATAAATATTGAACCAGGCATATAAGGAAGGTAAAAAGCACAATCCAATAATTATGATTAGTGCCAAGAGATTCTTTACCAGTCCCTTTACATCTGATTTAAAAATAGTTAATATGTTTTTCATGGTTATTACTTTCCTCCTACCATATTACAGTTCCCTATTATATTCTGTGACAAATTCCTCGCAGTGCTCGTTCGAAAAGCTCTGTTGCTCATTTTCTCACGCGATAATTTAGATAACCTAACTCGCAGTGCACGTTCGAAAAAGCTCCGCTTTTCCTCACTGTACGGCATTCGCCGAACAAAAATCCAGTCTGTCAATTTTGTTTGTAAACAATCAAATTGCCATCCTTAGATTTTTCACTGCTCATTGCTATCGCTCATTATATCATCATATTTCACTGGTTACCACAGACAATCTTCTAGATTTGTAGTCCTTCCAACAATTCTTTCATTGGGCGATTTTTTTCTCCCATCTGATTTTCTATATATTGTTGCTTATTTTCTTCTGCTACTCTTTTAATTTCTTCCTTCAATTCTCTAGCCGATATGAGCAAACAATCCTGCCCTCTAATAATAATCTGCTCTAATCCATCCGAGGTTGCCACTGTTACCCGATACTTTCTTCCGTTTTCGTGGGCAAACTTTTCAATATATTGATCCGCTGTCTCTGCTTCCGCTGTAAATACTACATGGATATTATGATAATCAGTAACTTCTGCCACATGCCCCTTGACACGGTAAGCGTCAAATACAACGATTAAATTGCACTTACGAATTCCCTGATAATTACATAAAATATCCAACAGTTTTCCCCTTGCTCCATCTAAATTTTCTTCTGCAAGTTCCGCTAATTCTTCCCAAGCATGAATCACGTTATACCCATCTACCAATAGATATTCTTCTTCTGACTTCTTTGGTTGATATGTTCTGGTTACAGGTGCTATTTCTACCGACCTTCGTTTCTTCCCATATCCTGCCTTTCCGGCATTTTTTTCCTTTTTATTTGCTCCATAAGTTCTATCTAAAATAGCATCAATTTCTTCCGTATCAATCCACATATCTTCGGTGTAATCTATAAATACGGGAACTTCTTGGCTCTGTACTGTTTTTTCCTGTTCCAAGGTACTTTCCAAATGCATATAATTCTTGACTTCATCCCAACTTACCACAAATCCCGCACCATGGGCACAAAATACAGAACCTGTTGGATTTGCCAAATCTGCTTCTGAATCATATCCCTTTGCTGCAATGACTTCTTCCGCATTATGACATGGTCCATATCCGGAAATATTACAAAAGATTCTTCCTTCTCCCTTCGTATAAGCAGTCACTTCCTTTTGATAATCCTGAAGCAATGCCACAGGTGCCTTACCGATAAGTACTGCCTGTCCATCCTGAATCTGCGGTGTCCCAAATCTGCCACACATTCGTTCTAAATCAGTCATTGCCCGACCAATACTTCCCTCCGGCACTTCTAACCGAAAGGCATAGTATGGTTCCAGTAATACTGACTGCGCCTGTTTTAAGCCCTGACGAACTGCCCGATAGGTTGCCTGACGAAAATCTCCCCCTTCGGTATGCTTCTGGTGTGCACGCCCTGCTGTCAATGTGATTTTTATATCGGTAATGGGAGCACCTATTAATACTCCCTTATGTTCCTTCTCCTCTAAATGGGTTAAAATCAATCGCTGCCAATTACGACTTAGTAAATCCTCATTACATTCTGTTGCAAACTGCAGCCCACTCCCCGACTCACCCGGTTCCAGCCTAAGATGCACTTCTGCATAATGTCTTAATGGTTCAAAATGTCCCACACCTTCTACTACGTTTTGTATCGTTTCTTTATATACAATACTTCCTGTTCCAAAAGACACTTCTATTCCAAAACGTTCCTGTATCAGATATTTTAAAATCTCTATCTGAACTTCTCCCATCACCTGTACACGAATTTCTTTTAACTGTTCGTCCCAGACAATGTGAAGCTCCGGTTCCTCCTCTTCTAACAAACGAAGTTTGGGAAGAAATGCCGCCGCATCTATCTCCTCTGGAAGTTCTATCTGATAGGTCAACACCGGTTCTAAAATAGGAGCTGCTTTTTTCGATTCTACTCCGAATCCTTCTCCCGGATGTGTCTGGCTTAATCCTGTAACCGCACAAACAGTTCCCGCCTCTGCCTCTTCTACTGTACTGTATTTTTCCCCGGAATAAATGCGAATCTGATTAATTTTTTCCTGTTGTCCCGGAAGAATGGTTTTTACTTTAAGCGTTCCTCCTGTAATTTTAAGATAGGTCAGACGATTGCCTTGTTCATCCCTTGCAATCTTAAATACACGCGCCCCAAATTCACTATCATATACCGGCTCTTTACTATATGTTTTTATTCCTTCTATAAATTTGTCTATTCCCTGTTCTTTTAACGCAGAACCAAAAAAACACGGAAAAGCCTGCCGTGTCTGTATGAGCTTTTGCATTTCTTCTATTTCAATAGTTCCCTGTTCTAAAAACTGTTCCATTGCCTCTTCACTACACATGGCAAGGCTATCGTAAAAGCTCTCCGAGTGTGCTTGAGAAAAGTCTATACAATTTTCCGATAAGTTCTCCTGTAACTCTTTTAACAATAACTGCTTATCGGTTCCTGCCTGATCCATTTTATTGATAAATAAAAAAACTGGTATTTGATATCTTTTTAACAATTGCCACAAAGTTCTGGTATGCCCCTGTACACCATCTGCACCACTCACAACTAAAATAGCATAATCTAACACTTGCAGCGTTCGTTCCATCTCTGCTGAAAAGTCTACATGTCCCGGAGTGTCTAATAAGGTAATCTCCTGCTCTCCAAGTTTTATTTGCGCCTGTTTTGAAAAAATAGTAATTCCTCTTTCACGCTCTAACACATAGTTATCTAAGAAAGCATCCTGATTATCTACTCTTCCCATTTTTCGGATGCTTCCACTATGATAAAGCAATGCTTCTGATAAAGTTGTCTTTCCGGCATCTACATGCGCCATAATCCCAAATACCATTTTTGTATTTTTCATTCTGCTTTTCTTCCTATTTTCCTATGTATTTATCTATATTTTAACATGGAAAGAAGGTCTTTGCCACCCTTCTTGTTGCAAAGACCTTCTTTTTCTCTTCTATTTTCCGCTTTCTGTCTGACGAATAATTTTTCTAATTGGAAGCACAAATCCCGGTGAAACAGATAACTCATCAATTCCCATTTTGATAAATGTTTCTGTGAGTGTGGTATCTGCACCTAATTCTCCACAAATTCCAACCCAGCAGTTATGAGCATGTCCGTTATCGATTACGGTCTGTATCAGTCTTAAAATTGCCGGATGATGTGCATCATAGAAAGAATCTAATTTTGCATTCTGCCGGTCAATCGCCAAGGTATACTGTGTCAGGTCATTGGTTCCAATGCTGAAAAAGTCTACTTCTTTTGCCAATTCATCACTCATTACCGCTGCCGCAGGAGTTTCAATCATAATTCCCTGCTCTACTTCGCCATATGGAACTCCTTCCTGCTCCAACTCCGCCTTTACTTCTGCCACAATCTCTTTTATTTTCTTTACTTCTGCTACTGAAATAATCATCGGATACATAATGGCAATATTTCCATACTTCGCCGCACGAAGCAATGCTCGCAACTGTGTTTTAAAGATATCCGTCTGTGACAAACAGATACGAATTGCACGATATCCCATTGCCGGATTTTCTTCTTTTTCTAAATGAAAGTAATCTACCTGCTTATCTGCACCAATATCTAAGGTACGAATAATTACTTTCTTACCCGCCATGCGCTCAGCTACTGTTTTATAAGCAAAGAATTGTTCTTCTTCTGTTGGAAAGTGATCCTTTTCTAAATACAAAAATTCACTACGGAACAATCCGATACCTGCTGCATCATTTTTAAGTACCCCTGCCACATCTGATACATTTCCAATGTTTGCATACAACTTAATCTTACGTCCATCCTTCGTAATATCTTCTTTTCCTTTTAGTTCTAACAGCAATTCCCGTTCTTCTAACAATCTCTTCTGTTTTCCCTGCATTTCGTCTAAAACGGCTGGTGTAGGTTCTACATACAAAATACCTGTAAATCCATCTACCACTGCCATTTTGCCATTCCATTCTTTCTGAATCTTGACACCAATCAATGCTGGAATATTCATAGTTCTTGCCAAAATAGCTGTATGAGAATTGGTAGACCCTTGTTCCGTTACAAATGCCAACAATTTTTCCTTATCCATCTGTACCGTTTCACTAGGTGCCAAATCTTCTGCAACCAGAATAATTGGTTCTTCCAAGTCATTGATATCTCCACCATTTCCACAAAGTACAGATACTACCCGGTCTGAAATATCTTTGATATCCGCTGCTCTTGCGCTGAAGTATTCATCCTCCATTTCCGCAAACATGTTAGAAAAATTATCTCCTGTCATGGCTACTGCATATTCTGCATTTACCTGTTGCTGTTCAATCATATTGCGGATAGAATCATTATAATCTTCATCTTCCAACATCATTTCATGCACTTCAAATACTGCTGCATTTACCTCACCAACTTCTTTGCATGCCTTTTCATACAGCTTTCGTAATTGAGCAATTGCAGTTTCTTTCGCCTTTTCATAACGTTCCATTTCCGCTTTCACATCTTCAATCGTGTGGCGTTTTACTTCTGCCTGCTGCTTTTCATAAAACAATATTCTTCCGATTGCAATTCCCTGAAAAATTGATTTGCCACTATATGTTTCCATTGGTTTCCTCCTGCTTATAAATTCTCCTGAAAGAATTTTTCCATCTGTGCAGCCACTTCTTCTTCATTGTCACCTTCTACCGTAACGGTAACTTCGTTTCCACATTTTACTCCTAAACTCATAATTGCCATCAATTTGGTTGCATCTGCACTTTTTCCGTTACATGAAATGGTAACTTTTGAATCAAATCCCTTTGCTTCTTTTACTAAAAGTCCTGCTGGTCTTGCATGAATTCCTACTTCATCTGTAACCTTATATTGAAATGTTTTCATTATTATTTCCTCACTTTCTATTTCACTAACTGTCTATTTCACTGTCACACACTCGCTCTATATGCATGGCTAAATAGCCGATTTCAATTTCCGGTAATTCTATCCGTAAAGCATGAGAAAGATGTGTGCACACAGCATCTGCGATTCGAAAAGAATTTGGAAACTGACTTTCAATATAGTCATTCATATCCAACTTCAATTCTTCACCTGTCATGCCTCGTGCCGCCATATATTTTATATGATTCATCAAACGATTATAAGAAAGTGTCTGTACGTCAATTTTACTTCCTTTTTCTTCCTCAATCATGGCTATGCACTCACGCACTGCTGCTGCAATCTGCATGGCATTAGATACCTTTTCATCACAAATAGACGAATGCACATGCAATGCAATATATCCCACTTCATCCTTATCAATAGAAACTCCTTCTATCTGCTGTAACAGTGTTTCTGCTAATTCTGCAATCTTGTATTCTTTATAAAATAATACTTGTATATCCTGTGTCAAAGGATTGCTGATTTGCTCACCTTTTCGTATTCTTTCCACTGCAAAAGCAATGTGATCTGCCATAGGGAAGAGTATGCTTCTGTCAATCTTTCCGAATTCTTCCTCTGCTTTTGTTAAAATTGTATTGGAAATTTCTAAATATACCGGATCGATATCTCGTACCAGTTCTCTGGCATTTCCACGTTCGGAATCCGACTGGAGAGAATAAATTCTAACATCTTCTCCCGGTTCTATGTGCTCTGCTACTTTTTTTCCAAATCCAATTCCTTTTCCCAAAAGAAGATATTCCTTGGCGCTGTTTTCTTTTACTGCTAATAATGCATTATGATTTAATGCCTTGGTAACACGATACATACTCTTTCCTTCCCCTATGATTTATTCATAAATGTCTACGGCAAATAAATCTTCGCCTGCTTTTATTTTTCCTGTCTTTACCATACGAATCTTTTGATTGTCTGATAAATCAGTGCACAAAATCGGTGATACTAAGGATGGGGCATGACTCTTGATATATTCTAAATCAATCTTTATCAATGCATCACCTTTTTTTACTTTTGCCCCTTCTTCTACCAGTACCTCAAATCCTTCTCCATTTAACTTTACCGTATCAATTCCAATATGAAGAAGCATTTCCATACCATCTTCTGTTTCTAATCCAATTGCATGTTTTGTTGGGAAAACAAAACTTACAGTAGCATCAACCGGAGCTTTTACTGTATCTTCTGTTGGCTCTACTACCGCTCCGTCTCCCATCATTTTTCCTGCAAATCCTTCATCCGGTGCTGTTTCTAATTCTGCTGCATTTCCATCAAACGGACTGGCAATCATAACGGTCTTTACTACTTTTCCTGACTTTGCAGAATCCTGACTTTGTTCTTCCTGCTGACTGGGAACAGATGTTTCTATGTTCTCTTCATCTGGTGCTGTTTCTAAATAATCTTCTAAGTCCGACTTAATTACAGTAACCTTTGGTCCATAGATAATCTGCACTCCCAGCCCTTTTCGTATTACACCAGATGCTCCTGTTGATTTGAGCAGTGCTTCATCTACTTTTGCTGAATCAAATACTGTACAACGCAAACGTGTTGCACAACAATCTACATCAGAAATATTTTTCTTTCCTCCAAGACCTGCACAAATCATACGAGACAATTGATTTTCATTTTCTTTTTCACCGTTTTTCTTAGCTTCTACATCTTTTCTTGTGTAAAGCTTTACGTCATCTCCATCTTCACGACCAGGTGTTTTAAAGTCAAACTTTTTAATTAAGAAGGAGAACATAAAATAGTATACTACAAAATAACCAATTCCTACTACTACAATCCATATCCAACTGGTCTTTTCATTTCCCTGCAAAATTCCATATAAAAACAAATCAATAAGACCACCGGAAAATGTCATTCCCACTCCTACATTTAACACATGCATCAACATATATGCAAGACCTGCAAATACACAGTGAATCACATATAATACCGGTGCTACAAATAAAAATGTAAATTCAAGAGGTTCTGTAATACCTGTCAGCATAGAAGTCAATGCTGCAGACATCAATAAACCACCTACCACTTTTCTCTTTTCCGGCTTTGCAGTACGATACATTGCAAGTGCTGCACCCGGAAGTCCAAATATCATAAGTGGGAACTTACCAGACATAAATCTGGTTGCACCTACAAAGAAATGTTTTACAGATGGGTCTGCCAACTGTGCAAAGAAAATGTTCTGTGCACCTTCTACCATCTGTCCAGCTACCTCCTTAGTTCCGCCCACTGCTGTCTGCCAGAAAGGCAAATAAAATACATGATGTAAACCAAATGGAATCAATGCTCGTTCCATTACTCCATATACCCAAGTTCCACCATAACCAGATGCTAATACTACATTACCTACACTGTAAATACCCTGCTGAACTACCGGCCAGATAAAGAACATGGCAATTCCCACTACTACATAAACTAAAGCAGAAATAATAGGAACAAATCTTGTACCACCAAAGAAGGATAATACTTGTGGCAATTCAATTTTATAAAAACGATTGTGTAATGCCGCAACCCCAAGTCCTACAATAATTCCGCCGAATACACCCATCTGAAGTGAAGTAATGCCTACTACATCTGCGGTAGCTCCTTTCAGCATCGCTTCTTTTCCACCATTAATGGTAATCATTGCACTGATAGAAGCATGCATAATAAAGAATGCAATTACCGCTGCTAATGCTGCCACTTCTTTTTCTTTTTTTGCCATACCAATTGCTACTCCCATAGCAAATAAAATCGGCAGGTTTGCAAATATAATATTACCTGCATCACTCATTACGGTAAAAATCATATACGGAATCGTTCCTGGTCCCATAGCTTTTAATAAACCGTAAGTTTCCAACATGGTTTCATTGGTAAAAGATCCACCAACACCAAGTAAAAGTCCTGCCACCGGCAGAATTGCAATCGGAAGCATAAAAGATCTTCCTACTCGTTGAAGAACACCAAAAATCTTGTCTTTCATCTGTTATTCACTCCTTTTTATTTTTGGGGGATACTTTGTATCTTGTCCAGCCTTTCCCTACTTTATAACCTATGAAGAACTTCTTTTTCCTGTTCTGTATTCAATCGGAAGCAATTTATAATTGTATAAAAAAGGCATTAACACACATAAATATCCCATTATTTATGTATAGTTAATGCCTGCCGTTCCAGTAACATACTATGTATATAGAATAGCATTAATCCTCTTACTTGTCTAGCAATTTTTTTCTTATTTCTATAAATTTTCTTCAAAAAATTCTTCCATTTCAGCGACTGCCTTTTCCTCATTTTCTCCTTCGACGCTTACAGTCACTTCATCGAAACATCCTACCCCAAGACTCATAATATCATTTAATTTTGTTGCATCTGCATTTTTCCCACCAAAGGAAACAATTACTTTACAACCACACTCTTTTGCTGCTCTTGTCAATCTTCCTGCAGGTCTTGCATGAATCCCAACTTCTTCTGTAATTTTGTACTGAAATGTTCTCATTTTATTTGCCCTCCTGTTTCATCATAAACTTCTCATGATACATCATACGATCTGCTCTTCGCAATGTATCACCCAAATCATAGTCTATCTTTTTATCATATACTGCATACCCACAAGCAATTTGAATTTCAAATTTTTCTGTACTGTTTCGATTCCATTCCCGTGCCTTTCTCTTCAATTCCTCTATAAACTGCTCACATCTTTTTGTTGAAACTTCTCGCAATAGCACACAAAACTCATCGCCACCTACGCGATAACACTTTCCTACTTCTCCAAATACCTCTTGCAAAATATCAGCACTACTGGAAATATAAATATCCCCTTTTTCATGTCCCCAGGTATCATTACAGTGCTTTAAATTATTTAAATCGCACATCATAACAACACTTCCATTTAATTTAAAACTTGCCTGTCCGGTGTAATCCGCATAAGCTGCACGGTTATACATTCCTGTCAACTGATCATGATATGCCATTTTTTCAAAACGCTCTGCCTGTATCCCTATATCCATCAGGTTCTTTGCTTCCCGCACAGATTGTACTCCTAATACAATAATGTAAACAAGGAATCCCAACATTCCCATTACGGTCACAGATGCTCCATGAGAAATATAGTAAATAAACATATCGGCAACCATACCAAGTAAACATGCTCCTAAACAAAGCATCATCATTTTTAATTTGCTATTCCATCCTACCTGATACAGCTCACGTATTAGCATCACTACCCCAATAACCAAAAGCATTCCCATTACCAAATGATTCATCCACAAGGTCTGACGCAAATCCTTAATGTTATATAATTGTAAAATAATAGATACTACCGTAACCACAACACTTGCAATACACGGTAGATACCATATCTTGCTCTCTTTGACAAATAATTTTTTAATATAAAGAACAAACGGTATTACAACCAATAATAATGCTAAAAACGGTACATTGGATTTTGCGATAGATTGTGGAAATACCAATGAGATTCCATCAAGATCCGTCAGCTTCCAAAGTCCTATATTAAACGAAAACATTCCCATCATCATAAGACTTTTGTCTACTTTTGGATTTCGATAATTACATGCCACAAATATAATAAATATAATACCAAAAATAATTGCCAGCAGGCTTAGACAAAATGGTAATAAATTGTCATGCACAATCTGTAACCAGATATTGATTTCTGAGCCAAAATAAAAATCCGGGATTATGTCTACCGAACTTTCATATACCGGAATCAACACTACTTTTATTTCTTTTCCACTATCTTTCCCGTAAATGGGAATAATATTCCATGTATTACCGGGTGTCTTTCCAAATGTATTATTTTCTGCCGGTTTCATTTTGTATACCAGCTCATCATCAATATATACTTCCACATTTTGATGAAGGGTATAAAACATCAGACTTTCGCCACCGTCCGGTATCTCCTGCTGCCGCATCACATACTCCGTTTTTAACCCTAACGGAAGCTCTGTGCTTGCGTTTTCATACACCTTTGTTTTCTTATAGGCAGACAAATACTGACACTCTGACTGTTTTCTTGCACTAAAAACTTCATTCCGAGAATCTACACATACATATACGAAAAAAGAAACTACCATCAATACACATATGGTATATAAAATATAAATTGCCTTCTTCACTAAATTTTCTCCCTGATTTTACATACTTATTTTCTTTAGAATATAACAAATCCTAAAGAAATGCAATTTATATTTTATACAATATTTTGAAATATTTTTATTCCGGCAAGCTGTCTCTGACACATAACGCCCCCCATCCAATCTGCGGATTGGGATATTCTCTTAAAACAGGCAAATGTCTTGCCCCGCGCAGAAAATAAGCCTTTATTTTTTCTCCGTAAAGAAATGCATCATTTCCATTTACAATTCCCCATTGCATCAAAAGTGCTGCACTTCCGGTTACAAAAGGTGTTGCCATAGAGGTTCCACTGCGCACCACATAGCCCCCTCCCGGTGCCGTAGAAAGAATATTTACTCCCGGTGCCGCTAAGTCCGGTTTCACCTCATTGGTCTGTCTGGTAAATCCCCGACCGGAAAAATCCGCCAACTGGTCGTTTCTGGAGTCATATGCTCCCACGGAAATCACCTTGGCTGCTGTAGAAGGAATCGTAAGAGTAGTTTCCTCCACCGGATTTAAAAATCCGGTTCCTTCATTTAATACAGACTGCCCCGGCATCCACATATCGTAATTCCCGCGCACAATTTTTCTCGGTACTAATATAATTGTCCAAATTCCTGCATCCATATAGGTCTTAACAGGAATAAAATCAATATAAATCTCCTGATAGGGACTATAAGGACTTGGTTCCCCATAATACACAAGCAGTTCTGTCTGTCCTAACACAAACCGCTGTGGACCTTGTATTTTTTGAATAGGGCCGACTGTCTGCCCGGAAGGACCGGAAACAGAAATATCATATTCATCCACATAGGACTTCCAAATCTGCAAATTCATCACGGTTTCGTAATTACTAATAGCAAATTCTACTTCTCTTTCTATTCCCTGCTGAAGGTAACCGGAAGCGTGCCCTCTTGCAGCTCCTTCATTTCCGGTTCCTATGGATATACTGGTTTTCCAGTAATTAGACATATCATTAATATAACTTTCTAACAGTGCTGTTCCGCTATGGGCTCCATAGCTATTTCCAAAGCTGATATTTACTGCCATTGGCATTTGCAGTTCTAACGCCTTTTTCACTACATAATCAAGTGCTCGCATCAATTGTGTTGTTCTGGGAAATCCATTGGGTTCTGCTGTTCCTAATTTCACAACTAATAACGGGCTTTCATACGCTACTCCTCGATTCACTCCATTGGAGGCTCTTCCATTTCCTGCTGCAATTCCCGCCACATGAGTACCATGCCCGGAAATATCCCGACTGGGTACAATCCGAAAACGTTCCTGTTCTGTTGGAGCTAATAGTGCCTGATTGATTTCTTCTGTGGTATATTCTCTATCTAGTGTTTCATCATAGAGTGCTAAAATCCGTGTACTGCCATCTGCATTTCGAAAATCCGGATGACTGTAATCAATGCCGGAGTCTAAGATTGCTACTATCACCCCTTTTCCGGTTAGTCCGAATCTTGAGGTCTGTACGGCATTAATGCAGGAAACGCTTTTTCCCTGATTGACTGCAAAAAACAATCGTTTTGGCTTTTCCACAAATTCTACTTCCGGTGCGGCTGCCACAAGGTTCATGGCATCCTCCGGCACATTTAAAATGGCATATTCATTCATCAGCTCGATTACTCGAATTCTTGCGTCCTGCTCTTGCAATCTTTTGATATCTCCGGAGTATTTTACAATAATTTCCCAGCGATTTTCCTCCGGCTCATACCCCACACCAAGCTGAACTGACTTTTCCCGTTCTCTTTCTGTGGCATCCAGAGCAAGATTTAACAAATTTTCAAATTTAGGGCTATTCATATATCATTCCCGTATCTTTTCTTATTATCATATATTCTACAACAAACTAAGATATGCGAATGCTTAATATCCCTTCTATTATATTATCTCTTGTAACCGTTGAAATTCTTCCTCTATATCCTGTGCTGTATGCGCCAGGACTCGAATACACACTCCTGTTGCCGGCTGGGTTTTCGCTAACACAACTTCTCCCTGAGGCTCATAGGAAAGTAACTTTTCCTGTTTTTCTTTCTCGCCATAGTAATAGAACGTTCCCTGATGAGTATACCCATCAAAAAACACCATTTTTTCCACATCCATTTGTTGCGGATTCAAGTAACAATGGTCTAACCAAACCGGCCTTTCCTCTTCCATCACACAGATGCGGTTGCGATAACGGGAAAATGCAAATCGTTCTCCCATTCCCACGCGACCTGCGGCTAAAATGTCTGTGTATACAAATTCACTTTCCCGCTCTAAATGCACCGTCATATCTCCCTGAAAACTACTTTCTGCAAAGGGAATGACCGCCTTAGGGCAATAATAAAGAGACGCATTTTTTTCCAGATATATTTCTATCTGTTTGGATGCATTTCCTTCTCCGGTATTAAATATTTTACTATAAGACTGCTCGGTAATCTCTGTCTTGGTATTCTCTTTACAGGTTATCTCATATTGAAAACAATCTCCCTGCAAAATTCCGGCAGATGCCATCATAAGCACCACTCTTAATCGTTCCTGTCTTGTATTTGGAATTCCCAATTTTAGAGGACTGGTAAAATAGCTATGGGTAACTGCGGTTTTTCCATGATTATTTTCAATTTGAAGTTCTAATTTTGTTTCCATAGGTAATATTTCCTTTTATATGCCTTCAAACAACACGTTTTTCTTAATCCATTCTATTACGGTATCGATACTGTTTCCTTCCATCAGGTTGGTAAACAAATAGTCTTTTCCTTTGCGCATTCGGTTAGAATCCTGATCCATTACTTCCAGACTTGCTCCTACCATCGGTGCCAAATCTGTCTTATTAATCACTAAAAGATCGGAACGGGTAACACCCGGGCCTCCCTTTCTTGGAATTTTTTCTCCCTGCGCCACATCAATGACATAAATGGTCGCATCTGCTAAATCCGGACTAAAGGTTGCAGAAAGATTATCTCCTCCACTTTCAATAAAGATAATCTGCACATCCGGGAATTTTTCTACCATTTCTTCCACTGCTTCTAAGTTCATGCTGCAATCTTCACGAATTGCTGTATGAGGACATCCACCTGTCTCCACACCCATAATACGTTCTGGTGGAAGTGCAGAATTCTTAATTAAAAACTCTGCGTCTTCCTTGGTATAAATATCATTGGTGATAACACAAATGGAATAATCCTCTGACATTTTTCTGGTCAGTCGCTCAATTAATGCGGTTTTTCCGGAACCTACCGGACCGCCTATTCCTATTTTTACATATGACATAATTTTTGTCCTTCCTGTTTCTTATATTTTAGGACATATACTGTCTCGAATACAAATGTTCATGCTTCATGCAGTGAAGTTCAAATGCTGTTCCCGATACACCAAGTTCCTGTACCTCCACCTGCATTGCCTGTTTTACTGCTTTTTCTAATCCATCCATATTCTGAAACAGTACACGCTGTCCTTCTAATTGGCTTAATGGTACCAGTTTTACTCCATTATTTACAATGGCAGACAACACACTATACCCATACATAGTCAGCACTTCCTCTAACTCCATTCCAATGGATGCACCGTAAAGCCCGATTGCAATGGGATGAAATCCTACCGCTTTTCTGGCTTTTATTTGTTCAAAATACCATTCTAAAGCTCCGTTTAAATCTCCCATTGCTTCCCTTGCTTTCAGGTAACGGCTACACATTTTATTACTTCCAACCCGGACTTCCCTTGCTCCTTTTATTGCATTGGTAAGCGCATCCAATTCCAGCAATTTTTCCGGTTGTTTTTCGTATTGAAAGCCAAGTGCAGCAATTCCCAAATCGTTGTATGCAAATATCTGCAAAAATCCTTCCATATATTCCTGCAACTCTTTTATACTACCGATTCGTTCTTCTGCTACATAATCTTCTAATCCATTGGATAAGGTAAATGCCCCTATTGGGAAAAATGCATCTACTGACTGTAACATATATAATAAGTTCTTTTCACGCTTCATAAGCTGCTACTCTTTCTCGTGACTATGGGTATGATGGTGTTCTTCTCCATGCTGATGGGTATGTGCATGGGCATGACAAACGGTAAAATGTTGAAACTTTTCTTCTCTTTTTTCCGGATGAAAACCAAGCTTCTCTAAATATTGAAATGTGGGTTCATCGTAAGGCACCATTACCTGATGTTCTTCAATAGAAAGGGATAGGTGTCGATTTCCTAACTCAAAGCAAAGTCGTCCCATTTCCTGCATAGTATTTACCGGGATAACAGTCAGCTCACACGGTAAAATATCTACTGCTACCACTCGATTATCGTCTGCATATAGGATATCGCCTTCATGTAAATGATTTTCTACACGAATCCCTACTTCTTCCCCGGATTCAGTGCTCTTTTTCAATAACTTTTTTTCCAATTCATACCATTCTACCCATACCTTATCCAGCTTTCTCCCATTCAACTCATAGCTTTCCAGGTTTCCAAGTATTTTTTCTACAACCATTTTCTTGTCCTTCCTTTTGCATTAAAACAGATAATACTTCTGTGTCAATGGAAGCTCTTCTGCTGCTTCACAGGTGATTTTTTCTCCATCTACCCGCACTTCGTATGTCTCAGGATTTACCTGTATATCTGCAATCACATCGTTATTTTTCATATCTTTCTTTCCAATGTTTCGGCAATTTTCTACCGGAAGTACCTGTCGTTGTAAAGATAATTTTTCTTTGATTCCTGCTTCATAAGCTGCCTTAGAAACAAATGTAATGCAAGAAGTCTTTCGTGCAAGTCCATATGCACCAAACATATTGGTATACACTACCGGCTGTGGAGTTGGAATGGAGGCATTGGCATCTCCCATTTTAGAAGCCATGATAAATCCACCTTTGATAATCATTTCCGGTTTCACACCGAACATTGCCGGATTCCACAATACCAAATCTGCCATTTTTCCCACTTCTACTGAACCTACATATTTAGAAACACCATGGGTAATTGCAGGATTGATGGTATATTTTGCAATATATCTGCGTACACGGAAGTTATCGTTACGCTCATTATCTTCCGGTAATATTCCTCGCTGTTTTTTCATTTTATCTGCGGTCTGCCAGGTTCTTGTGATAACTTCACCTACACGTCCCATTGCCTGTGAATCGGAACTCATCATGGAGAAAATTCCCATGTCATGCAATACATCTTCTGCTGCAATAGTTTCCGGACGGATTCTGGAATCTGCAAATGCAATATCTTCCGGCACTTTCTTATCCAAATGATGACACACCATTAACATATCCAGGTGTTCATCCAATGTATTTTTTGTAAATGGCATGGTTGGATTGGTGGAAGATGGCAATACATTTGGAAATGCTGCTGCACGAATAATATCCGGTGCATGTCCTCCTCCGGCTCCTTCCGTATGGTAAGTATGAATGGTTCTTCCTTTAAAAGCATTAATGGTATCTTCTACAAAACCTGCCTCGTTTAAAGTATCTGTGTGAATTGCTGCCTGCACATCATATTTATCACAAATGGTAAGACAATGGTCAATGGCAGCCGGAGTGGAACCCCAGTCTTCATGGAGTTTTAAGCCACAAGCTCCTGCCTCTACCTGTTCTGCTAATGTATCTAAATCTGCGGAATTTCCCTTGCCAAGATATCCCAAGTTCATTGGTAATTCTTCTGATGCTTCTAACATTTTTTCTATATTAAATCTTCCCGGTGTACAGGTGGTGGCATTGGTTCCATCCGCAGGTCCGGTTCCTCCACCTATCATGGTAGTAATTCCACTATAAAGTGCTGTTTCTACCTGTGTTGGACTGATAAAGTGAATATGCGTATCCAGCCCACCGGCGGTAACGATTAACCCTTCACCTGCAATCACTTCTGTTCCCGCACCGATGATAAGATTTTTATCTACTCCATCCATCATATCCGGATTTCCTGCTTTTCCTATTCCACATATTTTTCCGTCTTTGATACCAATGTCTGCCTTAACTATGCCCCAGTAATCTATAATCACTGCACTGGTAATCACGGTATCCGGACAATCTTCATCACGGACTTTACATGATTGTCCCATTCCATCACGCAAAGACTTTCCTCCACCAAACTTGGCTTCTTCTCCGTAAACAGCATAGTCTTTTTCTACTTCTATTATCAGTGAGGTGTCTGCCAGACGAATGCGGTCGCCTGTTGTAGCACCATACATATCTGCATATTTTGCTCTGCTCATTTTATACATTGGCTTCTACCTCCTGAAATCCTTGTTCTTTTGCCGCTTTTAAGGCTGCCTCTTTTACTTTGGCATCGTCAAATTTTCCTTCTACCAGACCATTTAGTCCATGTCCTTCTCGGTTTCCTCCGATTTCTACAAGGTTCACGCGCTTTGTCTCTCCCGGTTCAAAACGCACTGCCGTTCCGGCAGGAATATCCAAACGCATACCATAAGCACGTTCTCTTTGAAATTTTAATGCTTTATTTACTTCAAAGAAATGATAGTGTGATCCCACCTGGATTGGGCGGTCCGCAGTATTGGTCACTTGAATCTGTGCCGTATCTTTTCCTGCATTCAGCTCAATTTCTCCTTCTTCCGGTAATAACTCTCCCGGAGTTACTTTTCCATTTCCAATAATAGGATTATGTACAGTTACCAGCTTTGTTCCATCTGGGAAAGTTGCCTCTAACTGTATTTCATGTATCATTTCCGGAACACCGTCCATAACATCCTCTGCGGAAAGCATCTGTGTTCCCATGCTCATGAGTTCTGTTACGCTGTGTCCATCCCTTGCTAACTCTAACAATTCGGAGCTGATATAAGCAATTGCCTCTGGATAATTCAGTTTCAGCCCCCGCTCTTTTCGTTCTTTTGCCAATGTTCCCGCAAGATGAAGCATCAACTTGTCTGTTTCTCTTGGTGTTAAATGCATGTATCTTCCTCCTTACTTTTTCTTTTTATATTTTTATATAGTTATGAGAACTGTTTATACTATATCTATAAACAGTTCTCAATGTCAATTATCCTTATGGGTTAATTCTCATACCATCCTAAAATTCCCGGAGCCATATTCATGTTAATCTGTTTTACTTCCTGATACTCTTCTAAGCCATGTGTTCCAAGCTCTCGTCCAATACCACTCATTTTATAGCCACCCCATGGAGCCTCTGAAAATGCCGGATTATAGCAGTTAATCCATGTAATTCCTGCGCGAAGTTCACTGATTACACGCTGCGCTCTTGTAGCATCATTGGTAAATACCGCACCTGCAAGACCATAAATAGTATCATTTGCAAGGACAATGGCTTCTTCTTCTGTTTCAAAGGTTTGAATTGTTACTACCGGTCCAAAGATTTCTTCTTGTACAATACGCATCTCACTTGTACATTCGTCAAAAATAGTTGGGCGCACAAAATATCCTTTTGCACATTCTCCTTCTTCATAGCGATAGCCGCCACATACTAGCTTGGCACCTTCTTTTTTTCCTATTTCAATATAATTCAATACATCCTGCATATGCTTTTCAGAAACCAATGGTCCCATGTCCGGATTGTTTAACGGGTTTCCAAGAGTCATACGATTTGCTCTCTGGGAAAAACGTTTTATAAACTCATCCTTTATAGATTTTTCTATAATAATTCTAGAGCCTGCACAACATACTTCTCCCTGATTGAAAAAGATTCCAATCATTGCCCACTCTACTGCTGCATCTAAGTCTGTATCTGCAAAAATCACATTTGGAGATTTTCCGCCTAACTCTAATCCGATTTTCTTCACATTACCTGCTGCCGCACGCATAATACTCTGTCCTACTGCGGTACTTCCGGTAAATGTTACCATATCCACGTCTTTGCTTTCTGCAAGCAGATTTCCAACAGTACTTCCCGGTCCAATTACTAAGTTTACCGTTCCTTTCGGTAGTCCTGCCTTTTCAAAAATCTCAAACATTTTAATCGTAGATAATACCGTTTCTGAACTTGGTTTAAAAATAATGCTGTTTCCTGCTGCAAGTGCCGGAGCCATCTTCCATATTCCCATCAAAAACGGGAAATTCCATGGAGTTATCAATCCACACACACCTACCGGCTCATGTACTGTATAAGAATGCATTGGTCCAAAGTTGCTGTTTACTCCATAAACACCGCCCTGTGGTGTCCGAATCAATCCTGCGTAGTAACGGAAGCAATGGATTGCATCATCCACATCAGCCTCTGCCTCTCGCAATGGCTTTCCGTTGTCCATAGATTCTGTTTTGGCAATCTCTTCTAGCTCTTCTTCTATCATATCTGCAATTTTAAGAAGTACATCACTACGACTTTGGGTATCCATATCACGCCACTCTCGTGTTACATAAAAAGACTTTTTTGCAGACTGAATGGCTTTTTCTACATCTTCTATGCTATTTTCCTGTACCTCAGCAATTACTTCGCCTGTTGCCGGATTGATGGATTGTAATGTTTTTCCTGAAGTTCCGTCTACCCAGCTACCGTCAATAAATGTTTTATTCTTCTTCATAGGGCCTCCTGTCTACAGTGCTTTTCGATATAATTCCTCAATCTGTTTCTGTTCAAATACCACCGGATGATTTGCGATTCCTGCGGCAGATACCTTCATACAGTTTTCTGCCATCCACGGAATATCTTCTTCCTTAATTCCAAGTTCACCCAAGGTAACTGTAAGTTGCAATTTTTCCAGAAAATTCTTTATGGTTGCTACACAATCGGTTTCGTCTTTTCCGCCTAAGCATCTGGAAATTACTGCATATTTTTCCGGATTTCCTTCTATACTTGCCTCCATTACCACCGGTGTAATTGCTGCAAGACCTTTTCCATGCGTAATATCTCTTAGACCGCTTGCCGGATGTTCCATACCATGTGGCAAGGTGACTCCTGCGGTATTAATCACCATTCCACCGATGGTACTGGCAAAGCTTACTGCATCCCAACTCTCCGGTTCACATTCTCCTTCGTAAAGAGGAATCAAATGTTTTCCAATAAGCTCCATTGCCTTTTCACACATCATATCTGTGAGTGGCTGACTGATTCGGCTGACATACGCTTCCATACAATGACACAACGCATCAAATCCAACGCTTGCTAAAATTCCTTTTGGCATCGTCATCATGCACTCCGAATCAACAATGGATGCTTTTGCAACGATTGCATTGCAACGCAGGGACTTCTTATCTCCATTTTCCGGATTAGTTAATACTGCAAATCCATTTCCTTCACTTCCGGTTCCACAGGTTGTTGGAATCAGTATAATCGGAAGTGCTTTCTCACTTTTCAGTCGATTGAAAATATAATCGTTGATGTCTCCTTCATTTACTGCCAGAAAAGCTGCTGCCTTGGCACAGTCCATGATACTTCCTCCACCAACACCGATAACAACATCACACTGTTCTGTCTTTGCCAGCTCTGCTGCCTCCTGTGCGGTAGTAGTAAGTGGATTCTGTCTTACCTGATCAAATACAACACTGTCTACCTCTGCTTTTTTTAAATATTTTATTACCCGGTCTAATAAACCTGACTTTTTCGTACTGCTTCTTCCTGTTACAATCAGTGCTTTTTTTCCATATTCCACTGCAATTGTGCCGACTTTATCCACACTTCCTCTTCCAAATATCAAGTTTACCGGTAGAAAATAATTAAATTCCATAACAGTTCCCCCTTTTATTATTTTAATGCTTCCTCTGCTTCTTTAATGGATTCTTCAAAAATAGCAAATCCTTTTTCTAACTGCTCATCCGTAATACAAAGTGGTGCAAGGAAACGAATTACATTTCCTGCGGAACCAGCATTTTCAAGCATTAATCCTTTTTGTAATGCAATCTGAATTAACTTAGCTACAAATTCCGGATATGGTTCTTTTCCTTCTTTTGTTTTTACAAATTCTACACCAATCATTGCACCAAGACCACGCACATCTCCTACTTCTTCATAGGTTTCTTTCATACGATTAAAAGCTGCCATTGTCTTTTTGCCGATTTCCATTGCTTTTCCTGCATAGTCCTCTTTTTTCATAATTTCTAATACTTTAAGAGCCGAAGCACATGCCAAAGGATTTCCACAATAGGTTCCTCCAATAGTTCCTGCCGGTACTGCATCCATAATCTCTGCTCTTGCGGTAATAGCACTGATTGGAACTCCACCGCCCATAGACTTTGCAGTAGAAATAATATCCGGTGCTGCTCCTGCTTCTTTCCAATATTCGGAAGCAAAATATTTTCCACTTCTACAGTTACCACACTGTACTTCATCGGCAATTAAAAAGATGCCATTGTCATCACAGATTTTTCTTACTGCTTTTACCCATTCGATTGGTGCCGGGATAAATCCGCCTTCGCCCTGAATTGGCTCTACTAAAATTGCTGCCACATCAGAAGCCGGTGCTGCTTCATCAAAAAGCTTTGTTAATTTCTGAACATAATACTCAATTGCTTCTTCTTCGGTATATCCCTTTGGTGCACGATATAAATATGGGAACTCTGCACGATAAATTCCGGATGGGAATGGTCCCATGCCCAGTGCATATGATTTTTTAGCTGTCAATGCCATAGTTAAGTTTGTTCTTCCATGGAATGCACCTGAAAAACAGATAATGCTATGACGACCGGTATATGCTTTTGCTACTTTAATTGCATTTTCATCTGCTTCTGCACCGCTGTTTGCAAAAAAGGTCTTTTTCTTTTCTCCACGACAAGGCATCAATTCATCAAACTGTCTTGCCAACTCAATGTATCCTTCATGTGCTACCACATTGAAAATACAATGGAAATATTTTTCTGCCTGCTCTTTTACTGCTTCTACCACTTCCGGTCTGGAATAACCAATATTTAATACTCCAACACCACCGATAAAGTCTAAGAACTTATTTCCGTCTACATCTTCTAAGATAGCTCCCTCGCCTCGTTTAATACAAATTGGATATGTATAACCACATAATGCTTTTGGTAAGGCTTCATCTCTTTTTTTCAATAATGCCTCTGCCTTTGGTCCTGGTACATGATCTGTAATAATTTCTGGTAATTCTTCTCTTAACATTTTAAAACGCTTCCTTTCTATCTACTGTGCATTTATGCATACATTTTTTCATAAAGTGATTTTAATATAGCAACATCAACTTTTCTTGGATTATCTGGTGTAGAAGCATCTGTATACGCAGATTGTGCCAATGCATCAAAATCCTCTTTTTTCACATTAATTTCTACCAATTTCTGTGGCAGACCTGCCTGTGTATTAAATCTTTGAATCATTTCTACGCAACATGCTGTTGCGGCTTTTTCATCCTTTGTCATATCAAAGGTTGGATCAAATGCTCTTGCCAATTCCTTCATCTTTTCTCCACACGCTTCTGCGTTAAATTCTAATACATATGGAAGAATCAATGCATTGGCAACTCCATGCGGTACATCATAAAATGCACTTAAAGGATGTGCCATAGAATGTACGATTCCAAGACCTGCATTGGTAAAACTCATACCTGCCAGATACTGTGCAATGGCAAGCTGCTTTCTTACTTCATAGTCTTTTGGTGTTTCTAGTACTTTCAAAAAGTTCTCAGAAATAAGGCTGACTGCCTTTAACGAAAGCATTTCCGAAAAAGAAAATGCACCAAGAGATAAGTAAGACTCTACCGCGTGAGTTAACGCATCCATGGCAGTTGCCGCTGTAAGTTTTAATGGCAAAGATGCCATAATTTCCGTATCTAAGATTGCTGCAACAGGAACTACTTTAGAATCCATGCAAGCCATTTTTCTTTTTTCCTTTGTATTGGTAATTACATAATCCATTGTGGTTTCTGAACCGGTACCAGCTGTGGTTGGCAGTGCAATAATCGGTACTGCCGGATTGCTGCTTTTATCCATTCCTTCCAACGATACTACATCTGCATTTTCCGGATTATTGGCAATCACTGCTATGGCTTTTGCGGTATCAATAACAGAACCACCTCCTACTGCAATGATAAAATCACTGTCACTCTTTTTATAAAGTTCAAGACCATAAAGCACATTTTCAATCGTTGGATTCGGCTTTACTTCGGCATCTATTTCATAAGGGGTCTGATTTTCCTTTAGGACCGCTTCTATTTTCTCAACAATTCCGCATTTTATCAGGTCTTTATCCGAAATTAAAAATGCCTTCTTGAAATGGTGTTTTGCGATTTCTGTTTTTATCTCATTTCTGGCAAACTCTCCAAAATAAGTGGTTCCCGTGTATACCATTCTACTTATGCTCATTTTCTTCCTTCTTTCTATCCTATATAAGTACGGATTTTTCTTTTATTTGTGTTCCAAAACCTTGACGTTCTTCTTTATTTGTTATTCTTGTCAGCTCTGCAATCACATAGGATTCCTGACTGCTTTTTGCTTCTTCTAATACATTTCCAAGGCAATCTGTAATCATAGCGTGTCCGGCAAATTCTACATTTCCATCTTTGCCAATACGGTTTGCTGCTATGGCAGGTACATCACCGGAAAAACTGCTTCCACATACTGCTAATTCCCATTGTCTTTCGTATGGATTTTCCCATGCTGCACTGATAATAAAAAGTTCTGCCCCTTCTAATGCATATTTTTCTGCCATTTCTGGAAATGCACTATCCCAACAAACTAAAAATCCCAGCTTTCCCACATCTGTTTCACATATCTTGCAAGCCTTTCCCGGCTGAAATATGTTTTTCTCTTCTTCAATCAAATGCATTTTGGAATATACATGCTGTACCTTTCCATTGGTATCCAGAAAGTAAAGTGCATTTTCTATTCCCGCTTCTCCAAAATACGGAGCACCTACAACTGCATTAACTTTAAGTTTCTCACAGGTCTCTGCTATTTTTTTCAGATTTCTTTCTAGCTGTATCTGACTACAATCTGTGGATATTTTTTCTAACTTTTCATATCCATAAAGAATCATTTCCGGGAAAACTATTAACGTAACCGCTTCGTTTTCCCGTTTCATTCTTTTTAATATTTGAATAATATGTATGGTATTTTCTTCTACTGCTCCGGTAACACAGTCCATTTGAACTGCTGCCACATATTTTTCCATTTATTCTTCCTCTGCGTCTTGATTTGCAGAATACAGTAAGTCGTTGATTCCTTTTCTTATGTTTATAAATTCCGGTGTATCTTTTAATTCCAATCTACGTTTATGAGGCAGATATACATTTACCTCTTTGATTACTTTTCCCGGTCTTGCTGACATTACATAAATCTTATCTGCCAAGAATACTGCTTCATCAATATCATGGGTAATAAATACAACGGTTGGATGTTCTTTTTCCCAAATCTCACGCATCAAAAGCTGCATCATTGACTTGGTGTGCGGGTCTAATGCTCCGAAAGGTTCATCCATCAAAAGTACTTCCGGCTTGTTTGCCAAAGCTCTTGCAATGGCAACTCTTTGCTTCATTCCACCGGACAATTCCTTTGGATATGATTTTGCAAACTTCTTTAATCCGATAATATCCAGATAGCGGTCAGCAATTTCCTGCTGTTCATCCTTTGGCAGCTTCTTCAGCTTCAAACCAAACTTAATGTTATCCTCTACTGTCATCCAAGGGAACAATGTATAAGTCTGGAATACCATTCCTCTGTCCGGTCCCGGTCCGGTTACCTTTCTATCATCAATAATGATATTTCCTGCCGATGGGAAATCCAATCCTGCTAACATACGAAGTAAGGTAGACTTACCACATCCGGAAGGTCCTACGATACAGACAAAATCATTATCCTGTATGTCAATAGAAACATCTTCGATTGCTTTTGTACTCTTTTTCCCTGAGGTATATATTTTATCAATATGCTCCGCAAGTATCTTACTGCTCGCTACATGGGCTTCCAGCGGAGATCCGGTTGTATCTTTTTCTATTTTCTTTCCTGCCATCTCTTATTCCTCCTTTTATTCTGCCCACGGGAACATTTTCTTAATTGCAAATGCAAACAGTCTGTCTGTAATCAATCCTAAGATTCCGATTACCAGAATTCCTGAGAAAATACTCTCGGTATGTAAGAATCTCTGTGCTTTCAAAATGGAATATCCAAGTCCTGAACTGGAAGCAACTAACTCTGCAACTGTCAAATATGTCCAGCCCCATCCAATCATCATTCGTAAGGTTAACATCATTTTTGGTGCCATTGCCGGAATCAATACCTTGGTAATCGTTGTCCATCTTGTAGTTCCAAGGGTATAACTGGAAGATAATAAATCATCCGATACACTTCTTGCATCATCTGCAATCATAAGTACCATCTGGAAGAAACATCCTAAAAATACAATGGTAATCTTAGCTCCTTCACCAATACCACACCATACCATAACCAGTGGTACGAATGCAGGAACCGGCATGTAACGAATAAACTCACAAATCGGAGCAATGACTGCTTCCACCGGTCTGAAACTTCCTGCCAAAATTCCCAGGGGAACTCCTATGAGTGTTGAAATAATGAATCCCATTGTAATACGGAAAATACTGTATCCCATATTTACCCAAAGAGAACCATCCATTGCGCTATCTACAATATCTTTTACTACCTTTGCCGGTGATGGAAGAAACAGTTCTTTTACACTTCCACTTAAACAAAGTAATGTCCATGCTGCAAAAATTACTACAAATGTAACAATCGCTGATATTACATATCGTTTCTGTGATATATCTTTCCTTAATCGGAAATCTCCTCTATCCTTTTTCATCTTTCTATCACGCCTTTCCTTCGGTTGTATACACTGATTAAATCAATGCATCTTCTCCCTTTTCTCCAGTATGGATACGAATACTTTCTTCCACCGGAAGTACGAAAATCTTTCCGTCTCCTTCTGTTCCATGACTGTTTATAGAAAGAACAATATCTACAACAGCTTTTACTGCCTCATCCGGTACTATCATTTCAATCATTTTCTTTGCTACCAATGCATTTTCATATATCTTTTCAGCAGTTGTCATGGGATTTCCTTCGTTTGCGGTAAAACGTACCGTGGCTTTTCCTCTTCCCAGCACTTCCTTTGTACTCATTGCAAAGAAACGATTATCACTCAATGCCTGTTTTGTCTTAAAATAACAATTTGGTCTTAATATAATTACAATCTGTTTCATAAGACCACCTCCTACAATTCATTCTTTCCAGAGCTTACAGTAATTGCAGTTTCTACCGGAAGAATGAAAATCTTTCCATCTCCAAAAGCTCCTTCATCATTTGTCTTAGATGTTTTTACAATAATATCTGTTACTTTTGTTACATCTTCATCTTCTACAACCAACATCAACATTTCTTTTGGAATTTCATCATAATAAACATCATCTACTTTCAGTCCTCTCTGTTTTCCACGTCCTAAAATTCCAAATCTGGTTACTGCACGATAACCTGCTTCACATAAACTATTTAATACTTCATCACATTTTTCTGGTCTTACAACTGCTTTAATCATCTTCATAATTTTTTCTTCCTTTCTTACTCTAAATTTTCTCCTTAGCGGAGTATGATACATCATACATTTTGATACAAAAAAGACGCCAGAACACTACTGTTCTGACGTCTTCGTCATCAAATATGATTTAATTGATGTACTTATTATATTGTGAGACGTCCGTATTTACAATGGAGTTTCATCATAATGATTCTTGTGCGCTACGCACAATAATGAAATGAACAGAAGTTTTCCATCCACCTTTACACCTGTTCTGGTTCCTCCATATCCCACATCAAAAGTTTGAGTTACTCAATGATCGATTCATAAAAACTTAACGCCTCTTCCACACTTACAATATCTATAATATCCGGACTTCCGTTGTTAAGTTTCTTCCATATAGGAATGCCAACTACACCTCTAATTTTTTTAAATACATCTTCCTGCAACTGTACGATTTCCATATACATGGAAGTTACCTTATCGCTTGATATACTCTCAGGTTTTATAATTTTTCCATCATCAGATAGAAACTCATACTTGGATAATATATCCGTAATCTGTGTAAGCCATTCTCCCTGTGCTTTATGAACTCCCTCTATCATTTCTGTTGTTAATATGTCTGCAAAATACTCTTTACTGAATGTTTTCAACTTCTCCAGCTCTGTTTTGTAACTGAATACAAATACATTTTCCACACTCTCTTTTTCACTTTTTCTACCCGCATATTTATTATAAGCAGGTTGATACACCTTGTCTCTCCAACCGGAAAAATCGTAGCCATAAGTTCCATACAGTGCTGATGACAGATTGTATCCTTTGGGTCTTTCTTCCAGATTTAACTGTGTAATGGACCTTCCGCTTGGATAGAGAAATCGATTTGCCATCTGATGACAAACACCACATATGCCATATAAGATTCCAATTGAATCATCTTTGTCGCGTACTTCATTCAATGCATAATATGTAAAATGCGGAATTTGAAATTCATGTAAAAATCTATTTTTATCCGTGCCACCCTTACATCTGAATTCATCACTTGGATCAATTGATTCCACCCATGTATGATCCAGAAAATTTGTATTAAAGGCTTTCTTCGTCCATAACTTCAACTTCGTATCATGAACAGGTGCATCGACGGAAAAATCAGACTTACTTTCTTTACATTCATTTAATGTTTTAATATCGGTAAGCACCAACGGATATTTCTTCTTAGAAAGTTTTTCTACTATGCTTAAACTTGCAAATATCGTTTCTGTTTTTCCATTTTCATCTTTATAGTGATTTCTTCCAATGATTACTTTATTGGAAGCACTACTCTGAACCCACTGAGCTTTTGACTCTTTTCCATTTGTCACAACCTCTATATCTTCAGCCACACACATATATAAACGTGATCTTTCTTCTTCGGATATACCTGTATCGTTTTCTTTTCTTGCGATTACACTTGCCAACTCATATACTGTTTTTCCATTCTCATCCCCACTATGAATTCTTCTCGTGATAACCCTTGGCTTTTCAATATCATATTCGAGATGTGAATTGCTCTCTTTCATAGTAATACCTGAATCATATGCAAGCCATACATCAACAAATCCAGCTTGCCTTGCCTCTTCCGATAACGTTAGCCTAGCGAACTTTGCATTAGATTTACCATTTTCATCTCCCCAATGATACCTCGCTATCATACAGTAATGGGATTGCATGTCTTTTATTTCACTATTATTCTGTAGAATCTGTTCCAAAAATTATTTTCTCCTTTCCTTTACCTTCCTTAATTTTTCCTTACCTGCTAAACTTGTGTAAAATACATCTGCTGACATTATAATTTTCATTTATTCAAAATCCGCTTTAATCTGAATATTTTTCATACAAATCATCACATATTCGAATATACATTACCACTTTATCCATAAAATCCACTTGTACCTTGCTGTCCTCTTTCATAGTAATGGTGATGTCATAGTCATTTCCAAACCAGGAAGATTCCACATCCCCCTCGCCAATCACATTACCATCATAGTCATACAGATAATAACCATCCTCATCGGAGTAATAATCCTTTGGATTACCATCCGCATCCAAATATAACATGTAATATTCTCTCCCATATACCCCATTGTCCAAAACTTGTTGTTGTGCGTATCCCAAACACTTATCGTTACTGTCATAATAACCATATGTGGTGGCAGAGATTACCCCCTCCACATCATTGATTGGTTCATCAGTTACGAACTTTACATAAAACCATGTTTCACCATCAATAGATACTGTCCATTTTGTATTAAAAATTCCACTTTCTTCCATATAACCTGCAACCATTCCATCCGCCTTAATATCCGTTTTCTGATTAGGCTCCTCAATATTAGATTCCATAAAAATATTAGTTGCATTGTTCATTGCTTTCTTAGCGGCCTTACTATCTTCATACTCCACTTTAGAAGCTCCGCAGCCGGAACATACCATTGTCAGTATACCCGCTACTGCAAAAGCTTTTACTATCTTTCTTCTTCGTCTATTCTCCTTTACTCCCAGTTTGTTGCACCTCCCTCCTGATCTCTTGCCAATTCTCTCGCTACCATCACAGCCATAGCAGTAAGCAACGGCAAATATTCCTTCTCATATGCAATAATAAAGGCATTATCAAAAAATACATTTTCCCAGGTAATATCCATATCATCCATGATGGCTCCCAAAACTTTACCATTCAATGTCACTTTAAAATTATGCCCGATTGTACCTGCATACTCTATCAACTCTAATCTGCCTTCTTTTATGTCCATAGCAAATGTATCTCTGACAAGAGCAAACTTTTTCTTTAATACCCCATAAGGCTCTCCTTTATAATAGAAACTGTAAGTTGCTAATGCATGACCGATTTTCTTGGTCATTCGGAAAACTTCTGTCTGCTGTGTATCATAAATGCGCAGATTAATCAGTGGGTCTGTACCTTCAACCACATAAATCAGATTATCATTCTCATCCCGAAGTTCAAAATGCTGTCCTGCAAGCTTGAAATCCTCTGTAAAAGTATAAACTTCAGAAGTCTTACTTTCTCTAAATGGTAATACCTCACCATTTTTCACAAAATATTCCATACTCTCCTTCAACCAGCTCTGCGTCATAAAAATATCAGAGTGATAGCAGAGATGTTCTGCTGTATTTGCACAAAACTCTTTCTCACATGGAATTAATGGTTCGTTTATTTTTTTCTTAATAGTCCCTTCTAAAAAAGAATAACCGAT
Organism: Clostridiales bacterium; assembly: GCA_012519695.1. GTDB lineage: Bacteria > Bacillota > Clostridia > Lachnospirales > Lachnospiraceae > Petralouisia. The sequence continues at coordinate 67,292 of JAAYPT010000104.1, forward strand.
ATAACCAATACTTCCATCTCCGGTCAGCCAAAAATAAATAAACTATCCTCTTGCATCCGGTCCAAATATAAGTGACGTATAAGGAGACGTGAAAAAACGCCCTAACCAACCGGAACCAAGCGGTGTCTTTACATTTTTGTAGGCTTCGTAGAATTCTTCTATTTTTCTTGGTCTGTCCATGGCAATCATGGCTCCTACATCCGTCATGGCATTGTAGTCTTCCGGAGAACCCGTCATAAAAATGGCAATTCCAATAATCAAAACAACCGTTCCAATTGACACCGGAACCGTATGCCAGTTTCCTGCACTACATATCCATACAGCAAATGCACAAACAGCACTACCACAAATACGAAACTTCCATTTCCGCCTCTTTAATGCCGGTGAAATCTGCTGACTTTTTTGATTATTTTTCTTATCTGTCAATTCTGTATCTACTTTTTTCATATCTCTCTCCTAAATTAATCCAATTTCATTCGCCCTGTTTACTGCCTGTTGTCGGTTCTTTACCTGTAACTTTCTAAAAATTCCTGCGCTGTGAAACTTTACTGTTCCCACCTTTTTTCCTGTCATTTTTCCTATTTCCTGATAGGACAATCCCTGTGCCATAAGCCCAAGAACCTGTTTTTCCGTTACCGTGAGCGGCTCAAAATATTCTTCTGCCGACTTTAGATAATCCGGCAATCTCTTTGCCACCTCGCCTGCAAGAAGAAGAATCTTCTCGGTAAAGGCATTGCTTTCTTTTCTCTTATGATATATAGTAAGCATCTTTACCATATATGCTCCTTCATCTGCCAGAAGTCGTATGTACTGATACTTTTGTGCAATTTTCAAGGCTTCTTCAAGCTCTGCACACATATCCTCCAAAGCCCCTGCCTTACAGCAGGCGATTGCAGAAAGCATATAACACTCGCATACATCCATGTGGCGATATCCTTTTTTCAAAATGGGAATCAACTGCTTTGCAAATATGATTGCAAGCATATATTTTCCGGTCATAAGATAACAACGGATTTTTACCAGATAAGCATACATATCCATCATGTAAAGCTCTTTTGTCTCATCCGGTGCAAGTGTATCCAACCATTCCTGTACAATATCCTGATTTCCATCATAGCAGGCAGCCCATGCGCCTAAAGCATTTAAACTGTTTGTCAATTCCTCCCAGCCCGTCTTTTTGATGCGCTCTCTGATTTTTTCTACCAGGGGTTGTGCAGCCTGACTCTGTCCGTTTAAAAGAAGTATCTTCATCTGAAGTGCCATTGCCACAAACAGACACTGCATATCCTGCACATTTTCCATCATAGGAATTGTTCCTGTAACTAAAAGCAGCGCTCGAAAGCTATCATTTATCTGATAATGCCACTCTGCAAGTGCAATCTCAAAGACTCCCTTTCCGCTTTCACCATAAAGCATTCTTACCATATTGGTAATGGTTTCACGATACCTTATAAGCTCTTTTCCATATCGGGTAAAATCACGAAAACCATTTAAAATACTTGGTCTGCTTGCGGACAGTGTAAGACTTTGTATCTGTGAGATATTCACTCTTTGCATCGTTGCCACAACATGAAAAAATTCATTATCACTTATATAAGGCATAACCAACTGTGCTGTCAGGCAAAAATAATCCCTCTGTGAAAAATCTTCAGGGCTTATATTTTTTTGTGTCTCCCCGAATATACCGATATAGGCTTTTGCCCCTTCTAAATCGTTTTCCATGGTTGCCAGAAGTGCTCGCAAGGAAATAAGCGCCATACTTTCTCCTATGTTTTGATGATAAACTTCCTCCGGTAACTTATGAAAATATTCTCTGCATGCCCACAAAGCAGTTACACTAATAGGACGAAAAAATTCCTCCTTTATGGTTTCTAAAAGATGTCCCTCCTTGTCTGCCTTTTTGATGATTTGTATCATTTCCTTGGTCTTTCTGGGGTATATTCTGTCTTTTATTAACATGCTTTCGATTCTAATCACTTTCCTTTCCCTTGGATAGCATTATAAAAAATGGTCCATTTTCGCGTCAACCCAACCAAAGTATAGGTTTTTTAAGAGTTTTTTACCTAACTTTTTATGGGACAATTTCTAACAAACGCCCATTTTATCCAACTTTCCTTGATTCTATTTTTTGAGTTTTTTCTACAAAAAGCGAAAAAATTTTTTTATTATTTTTTTACGAAACAATATAATTATGGTATCAAAAATTATATTTAAAATAATACCCGCTACACGAAACGACCATATTTTGCACGAAATGACATACTCTCTTTGCTTCCTTTTTCTTTGTCTGTTATACTATGTTTAAAAGACTAATCCGAAGGGGGCTATTGTGCATGCGATTTGCATTGGTTGATGACCGTACAGAGGAACGAGAATTGATTTTAGAACTACTTTTCTCTTTTGCCAAAGACAACAATCTTACTTTTCATGCAGACAACTTCAAAAGTGGCGAAGAATTCCTTGCCGCCTTTGTTCCTTATTCTTATGATATTGTATTTCTGGATATCTATATGGATGGAATTACCGGCATAGAGACTGCCGCAAAGATGCGCGAAACAGATAGTCGCACACTGATTATTTTTCTTACTACAAGTCAGGAACACATGGGCGATGCGTTTTCTATCCATGCATTTGATTATGTAAAAAAGCCAATTGAAAAGCAGAAATTTTTTACTTGCTTAACGGACGCTATGCGACTTTTACCAAAGCCCAATCAATATCTTTCCTTTCTCTCTAATGGCACCCAACTGCGATTATTTTATAATGATATCTGCTTCCTTCGTTCTTTTACACATTCTATTGAAATCACTATAATCAGTGGAAAAACGTATTCTGTATATGCTTCTTTTTCTACTTTTACTAAGCCACTTATGGAACAGGAAAATTTTCTTCTGGTAAGTCGTGGAATTTTAGTCAACATGGACTACGTCACAGGATTTACCGCAAAAGAATGTACACTGCAAAACGGCATTAGTGTTCCGATTACTATGCGTAAACAAAAACAACTGACTTGTATCTGGCATAACTATAACTTTGCCAAGCTGCATCGGGAAGCAACAGAAAGGAGCAGATAGACATGATATTTCTTTCAAATATTCTACAATTTATGGTTTTGATTCCGGCTGCTATTCTTGCTATCCTGCCGGTACGAAATCAATTTAAACTCCCTGTTTGGAAAGTGTTTCTTTTTACAACGCTGACACTTATCATAATAATTCCCTGCTGTGCAATCATTATGCTATTTGCGGATATTCCCATTAACTGTCTGTTATTACCGGTAATGACAGTTTTATTTCTTTGCTATAACAGCGTGTTAAAAAGTAGTTTTGGTGTAAATCTTTCCCTTTTTCTACTGATTATAACACTGATGTCCTTTCCTGCTAATTTTTCTCTCGCTATCGACTCACAGATACATCCCACGGAAACCCTGGCAGATGCCTGCATTCTGGCAACTGCCTGGCAGCTTGTATTAAGCTTTGTATTTTTATTGCTATTTAGCGGCATTTTCTACTATTTTCTTGGCAAACTAGTCGACTGCATGACCACTTCTATGACATGGCTTGCTACCTTACCTGTACCAATTATTTTTTTCCTGATAAATATAATGATGCAACCCAAATATTATGAAACTATGCACACCAACCGAATATTTTCCATTTATATATGCTATCATTTCCTTGCTATTTTACTTCTGATTATCATCTATGCCATTTTTTATCTGGTGGCTATGGAGCTGATTCGAAGCAATGAAAATAAGGAACGTATCCGATTATTTGAGATGCAGGAAAGCCAATATCTTGCACAACAACGTTATATGATGGAATCTGCACGATTACGTCACGATTTTCGTCAACAGCTTAATTCTATGGCAAAAATGGCGCAGCAAAAGGAGTATGAAGCACTAACTTCTCATATCTTAAACTGTGTAGATGCCATGCCTGACAATGTAACTACCTACTGTACAAATATTCCTGTCAATGCTCTGTTTCACTATTATGCTTCTTTAATGAAAGAAGCTGATATTCCTTTCCATTGGAATATCAGCCTGCCAGCTTCTCTTCGTATCACAGATATTGAATTGTGCTCATTACTTGGAAATATTTTAGAAAATGTCTACTATGCCTGCTCATTATTACCGAAAGAGCAACGATACCATAATCTCACCGTATGCTTAAGGCATGAAAACAACCTTTACATTGTATCCGCTAACAACTTTAACGGTACCGTGAAAAAAAAGAACGGAAACTATCTTTCCACTCACAAAGGAGGTTCTGGAATTGGACTTAACTCCATTGCTACCATAGCAGAAAAATACAATGGTATGGCACAGTTTTCTAATACGGATAAGGAATTTATGATTGATGTAGTGCTGGGGCAATAGCCCTGTCATCTACTCTTCTCGATTTTCCCGATACCTTTTAATGGCAAATGCCAGCTTCAGCTCCAAAAATACCGATAAATCACTAATATCATCTTCTAATATTTTTCGTATCTTATCCATACGATAACGCATGGTATTTCGATGGATATAAAGTGCCTCAGCAGTGGCATTAGCATTGCAATTATGCTCTAAATATGCCTCTAGCGTCTCGCACAATTCTCCCTCCTGCATCTGGTCTGCCTTAATCAGTTTTCCAATTCGGCTTTCCATATATTCATCCAGAAACTTTCCATTGGAAATCTGGGCAATCAATGAATAGATACCAAGATTTTCATAAAAATATACCTTTTCTTCATTTGGTGCTATTCTGGATATGGTCAACGCATTCTTTGCCTCTTGATAGCTCTTCTTAAAGTCCTCTAAATATTCATAACCGGTTCCGATTCCTGATTTCATGGAAATATGATAATTGGCTTCTCCTCTTTTCATAATATTCATCAGGATTGTAACCAAAAGATCCTTACTAAATACTTCTGACGGTAACAATGTAACAACATACTCACCTTGGGACAGTACCATCAAATGACGCATACTGTAAGAACGAAACTCTGTTTCAACACTCTTTTTTATGTTTTCTCTTATTTCCATCAGGCGACCTTCGTCTAACTGCTGTTTTTTCTTTTCTACTCCTTCTGGTGCATTCACATGCAATACTACGATACGGTGCTTTCCGGAAAGATTCACTCCAAGATAATTTGCCTGCTCCATAATTCCTTCTACGTCTAAGTGCTCTGTATACAAAATAGAGGAAAGTATTCTCTCTCTGGAATTGGTATTACTTTCTTCCTCTACCAATGCCTTACAGACAATCTGAGACAAATCAATAAGATGCAGATTTACCGATAACTCATAGAGTGGAAGTTCTATTTCATTGCAATAATCTATCACAGACTGAGATATCTGTCCCTCGTTAATCACAAATCCTGCAATATTCTTACTGTACATGACTCGTATCATATCGATAATTTTTTCATCATTTCCAGTCAAACTTTCATTTGTTACAATTACCAGTTCTTCCCCATGTATCAATTCTGTTAAATCTACTTCATCCTTTAGACACTGCACACAGTCTGCAAAATAAATCCAACGGATATTTCGTCCAACACCCTTTTCCCCTGCAACTAACTTCATGCCATTTCTAATTTGTTTCATATTCATTAAGTCTTCGCAGTTCATGTTCATCCACCTTTCATGCTTTTATTATACGCATGCTTTTCTCTGTGGGTCAAGAATTTTTCCGCTTTCGATATGCTATCTGAGACAAAAATTCCTGCATAATTCCTGCTGCTGCAATAGAGGTTGCCTGAGTTGGATCGTATGGCGGTGATACCTCTACCATATCATATCCTACAATATTTAAATCTTTTAATCCTCGTACCAGTTCGTATGCCTGAGCTGTAGAAAATCCACCCGGTACCGGTGTCCCTGTCCCAGGTGCATATGCCGGATCCAAAAAGTCAATATCAAATGTCACAAATGCTTTTTTATCCCCTACACGGTCACAAATTTTTTTAACCACATCCTGCATAGACATCTGATGCATTATATGCGCATTCAAACACTCATACCCCAATTCTTCTGAATGTGCACTATCCGCCGGACTATACAATCCTTCACGAATACCCACATGGATAGAATGACTGGTATCCACCAAGCCCTCGATTGCTGCATGATGAAATGGCGTTCCATGATTATATGGCTTTCCAAAATATTCCGGAATTGTATCATAATGTGCATCAAAGTGAATTAATGCTACCGGTCCATACACTTTTGCACATGCTCTAAGCTCCGGAAGTGTTACGCTGTGATCTCCTCCCATTGCTACCGGTATTACACCATGTTCAAAAATAGGAAGCATTCCCTTTTCTATCAAGTCAAAAGACTCCTCTATATATCCCGGAATATTTTCCAAATCTCCGTAATCACTCCCATTGCACTCATCAAAAATTCCCACTTCCAACACGGGATTATACGGTTTTGCTGCCAGACAGGACATTCCTCGGATTCCTTCCGGGCCAAATCGTGTTCCCACACGGTAAGATGCACCGGAATCAAACGGAATCCCAAGCACAGTAAAATCCAGTTTTTCTAAATCTCTTCCATAAGGCATACGCATAAATGTCTTGATTCCGCAAAATCTTGGTGACTTTAAGGAATCTGCTACTTTTTCTTTACTCATCTTATCCTCTTTTCTACTCCTGTTTACCAACAGGAATCTGAATTTCCATAACAGTTTCTTCTCGATTGTTCGTTAACGTTACATCAATTTTATAAATCTGAAATATATTTCCGCATATTTCAAAATTATGCTCCTTTATATATTTTTTTATAATTTCAAAGGATTTATCATATTTCTCTAACGTACCATTTTTATAATACATACAGGCATATGTTCCTGCCGGTATTTCTCTGATATACTTTCTGCTTTTTCCCACATTTTCTACAATAATCATAGGAATTGCCGGTATAAAACTCTCATTCTTTTCTAAAATTTGTTCACTGGCAAACACTCCTACCCGGTCAGTTGCAAGAATTGGAGCAACCTCTTTCAAATACCATTCTAACTTTGTGTAGGCATATGCATGGGCTTCTTTTCCTCCAGACGGCTCTCCAAAAGTAAGCATGTAACGTCTGGGATATTCCTGCAAGAATACCTCTTCCATATTTTTCAATTCTGCCACTTCATTTAAAAATTTCAACTTTTCTTTCAGCACTTCATTCACACGAATTTTCTGCTGAATCTCCTGTTCAAACCGCATCTGATACTCACTGAGTATTTCCATTGATTTTTGCAAATTACGATTATCAAAGTAATCCGCAATCTGTTCTAATGGCATTCCCAGCGCGCGTAGTTCCCTTATTGTTCCCAGCTTTTCATATTGACGAATAGAGTAATATCGATATCCTGTATCTGCATCCACGCATTCTGGTTTTAGCAAATTAATTCTGTCATAATAGCGTAACGTATCTGATGAAGTATTTCGCAATTTTGCAAGTTCTGACACTGTCAGATATTTTTCTTTCATACTTCCTCCAGTCTGTGCCATGCCGTTTTTGCTGCATCAAACCGTTTTTCGCCATAGGGATAATAAAACTCCTTTTCCTTTCCATATCCAATTTGAAGCAGTGACCACACACTCCAATAAAATGATGTTAAAAACTTATTCTCTAAAAATCTCTTTTCTTCAAATTGTCTTTCTTCAAAATAGTAATCCAAAAATTTCTTTTCTTCCTCTTCATTCAATTCATTTTCCATAGAAAATGTTGCAAGATCATAGTACAAATCATTGTTTCCACTATATTCCCAATCAATCATTCTCATACACTTTTCATCTCCAAGGAAGTTCCCTGCCAATGTATCATTATGACATGGTACCAGCTCTCTTCTTTGTGTTTTCATATTTTCTGCAAGTCTTTGAAACTCTGCATACACAACTTTCCATTCTTCATAATAAGGAATCGCTTGCTTTCTTTCCAATATTGCTATGTTCTGTTGAATACGCCTTACAGGAGAAAAATCATTTGCAAACATTGCATCACTTGTATGACATTTTCTTAATACCTTTGCTATTGCCTGCAATAATTTTTCGTTTTCTTTTAACACCTCTGCTGTCATGGTTTTTCCTTCTACAAATTCACTCACCATAAATCCTGTCTCTGGTTCGCAAAAATATATTTTGGGTCCTATTCCTGCATCAGACATTGCCTTTGCATTTTGCATTTCAGCCTTACGATTGATATAATCATCAGTTCCGACTCCTGCCACACGAATTACTAATTTTTCTCCATTGCTTTTTAATACATAGTTGTGGTTTGTCACCCCGCCGGGCAATCTTTCCACTTGAACTGGCACCTTAGTCATACTGCCATCTCCTTTACTTATTCATTTGCAATTTTCTGGGCAAAGGATGCATCTATCATTTTTCCGCAATCTACATCTGCATTAATAACCCCCAGCTCGTTCATGAATTTTTCTACTGTATTCTGCGTGTATCCCCAATAACTATAATCCTCTGCCTCTGTAAATGCTTCTACTGTCTGAGCTGCATCCGGAACAATCAATCCCCCCATCTGTGATTCAAATTCGTCTACGGTTACATCCATCTTATCTGCCATAAACTTATTGGATTCTTCCGGGTGTTCTTTCCAATATGCAACTGCCTCATAATAGCTCTTTACCATTGCCTGTACTACTTCCGGTTTTTCTTCTATCATCTTAGAAGATGTTGCAACAATATCACTTATTAAGTCCGGATTATCTGCGGTAGAATAAAGAACGGTTCCACCTGCATCCTTTGCTTTTGAAAAATATGGATCCCAGATACAGGCTGCGTCGCACTGTCCTGCTACAAATGCATTACCTGCATTTTCTATGGTCATATCTACTAAGTTAATATCATCTACGCTCATCCCGTTTTCTTCTAAAAGTGTTAATAAAAACATATGGTCTACACTATAATACTGGGTTGCTACTGTTTTTCCTTTTAAGTCCTTAACACTTTTAATATCCGGAGTTGCTACTAATCCTTCACATCCATTAGATTTATCTGCCAAAATTATTACTTTTATATCTCCACCTTCTGCATATGGAGAGATAGTTTCTCCGGAAGCATAGGTACAAAAATCAAGATTTCCTGCAATAAATGCACTGGAATTGTCTGTGGTAGACGCAAATTCCTGAATATCCACATCCAGTCCGTTTTTCTCAAAAATTCCTTTTTCATCTGCCAAATAAAACAGCATAAAGTCCGGCCAGGTTACCATTCCAATAGATACTTTGGTAAGCCCGTCTTTTTTACTTGCCTCATCCTTACTATCTGCCGATTTAGAGTTTCCCCCATTTCCACAGGCTGCCAAGGATAACACCATAGCTACTGAACATAAGATACTAATCAATTTTTTCTTCATAATAGTTTCCTCCTTTTTCTTGATAGGAGGATTGTAAACCTTGGAGTAACTCCAATGTCAAACACTTTTTATATTTTTATATGATATAAAATCAGCGGTTCCACCATTTGGCAAAACCGCTGTTTCTATTTTTATATTACTTATTTTGCAATATCATTGATGAAGCTTGCATCAATCATATCTCCACAATCTACATCATTGCTTTCAAGTACACCTAACTTATGCATGAAATCACGCACGGTATTCTGTGTATATCCCCAATAGGAATAGTCATCTGCTTTTGTAAATGCTTTTACTACTTCATCCTCTGTCGGAATTAAAAGACCATCCATCTGTGCTGCAAATTCATCTGCGGTTACGCCAAGCTTTTCACCCATAAATTCATTTGCTTCATCCGGATTCTCTTTCCAATAATCTACCGCTTCAAAGAAACTCTTGATTACTCCTTTTACTGCCTCCGGATGATCTTTACAAAGGGATTTTGATGCTCCTAACACATCGGTAATCAAGTCTGGATCATCTGCGGAAGAAAACAGTTCTGTTCCACCTGCTGCCTTTGCCTGTGAAAAATATGGGTCCCAGATACAGGCCGCATCACACTGTCCTGCCACAAATGCACTACCGGATTCCTGAATAGACATATCTACGATATTGATATCATCCTCTGACATTCCGTTTTCATCCAACAAAGTCAACAAAAACATATGGTCTACACTATAAAGCTGTGTTGCTACTGTCTTTCCTTTTAAATCTTTAACACTTTTAATATCTGAAGTTGCTACCAAGCCTTCACATCCGTTAGACTTGTCTGTTTCTAAGACAATGGAAAAATCTCCGCCCTGAGAATATGGGGCAATCGTTTCTGATGATGCAAAGGTACAAAAATCAAGCTGTCCACCAACAAATGCGTTGGTGCTTTCTGTGGTAGAGGTAAAATCCTGAATCTTTACATCTACACCATTTTTTTCAAAATATCCTTTTTCCTCTGCCAAATAAAAGAACATATTAGTTGGCCATGATGTGGTTCCCAGTGTTACCTTTGTGTTTCCTTCTGAATTCTTACTGCCACCGCTACTTCCACAGGCACATAAGGATACTGCCATAGTCAATGCTAACAACGTGCTTAAAATCTTCTTTTTCATAATAATTCCTCCTACTTATCTATGTTGTAATTTTGGGGGTACTTTTTTATCTTTTATTCTCATACATTAAGTACATCAAATCCTGAGCAATGGTTGCTGCAGCAAGTGCTGTAATCTCACCATGGTCATATGCCGGAAGCACTTCTACCAAGTCTGCTGCTACTACATTGATTCCTCTTAATGCATGAAGTAATTTTCTTACCTGTGCGGAAGATGGACCGCCGATAACCGGTGTTCCGGTTCCCGGTGCTGCTGATGGATCTAATGCATCAATATCAAAGGTCAGATACACTGGCATATCACCAACAATTCCTTTAATCTTTGCTGCCAAATCTTCCATATCCATAAATACTGCATCCTGTGCATAAATGATATTGTAACCACATTCTGTCATTTCTGTACGAATAAATACCTGTGCGGAATGAGCCGGATCGATACAACCTTCTGCCTGTAAATCATAGGCGAAATTAGCATGTGATACATTTCCGTCTGTCGTTGGGGTACTATCCTGATGGGAATCAAAATGTAACAATGCAAGCTTTCCGTATTTTTCACTTGCTGCTCTTACCATTCCATAAGGTATGGTATGATCTCCACCTAATGTCAACAACTTACATCCTGCATTCAATATCTTTGCTGCATGGTCATGAGTTTCTTCTAACATTACCTTTGTAGTATTCGCGCCAACATAATATCCCACATCACCATAATCAATAATTTTTGCTGTCTGACTTAATTTATAATCCCATGGGTATGCAAAACAGTTTGTCAACTGACTCATATTTCGAATTGCTCTTGGGCCAAGTCTTGCTCCCGGTCGATTGGTTACACCACTGTCAAATGGTACTCCCATAATTGCAATATCCACTCCGTCTAATTCTCTTGTTACCGGATACAAATTAAAACTTGGTATTCCTGCATAATGTAAATGTTTCTGTACTTCATATTCCATAATCGTTTCCTCCATTCTGCATAAACTCAAAAAGGTGCCAAGAACTCTGTTCTTAGCACCTTTGCTATGTTTTCGTATTTGTTTTTGTTGAGATTATTATGCAGCTTTTCCCCCTTTTTTTCAATGTTCCCTCTGCACAAAGAAATTCGTTTCATTGGCACGAATGCACAATTGCTATATATTTCCTACGCAAACTCTACTGCCACTGCACGCACCGGAGAACCATCTACTCCCACTAATTTTAATGGCAGAAAAATCACAAAAGGCTCTGAAAAATCAATTTCATCAAAATGTGCGAGATTTTCTGCTATCAAACCACTGTTATCTGCATACATATCATGAATGGGAAACTGTTTTCCACCTGTTTTATCTGCATTAATTGCATCAATTGCCAATGTTTTTATTCCATGTGCAAGCAAATATTCTCCCACCTCTTTTGATACATAGGGATGCAGGAAAAACTTTTCTTCTCCTGCATAACGATACCAATCTGTACGGAATAGTACAATATCTGCCTTTTCTATCTCTTTTTCATAAGGTTGTACTTCCAAAAGAGTAATCTCTTCCTGTTCTTTTTTGTAAGATACATCAATTACCACTGCATTTCCCATACAATATTTTAAATCCATCTGATCTATGGTAAGCCCATCATTACGAAAATGGTATGGAGCATCTACATGAGAGCCTGACTGTGAGCCAATATGTACATTTGACAGGTTATATCCCTCTTTTTCCAATGTCGTAGCTACTGTAATATCCGGCTTAGGGTCTCCGGGATATACCACTGTTCCATTTTGCAGTGGGTGGGATAAATCTATAATTCTATGTATTTTTTTCATATTCTGCCTCCTTTATGTTGTGTTACTTCCTTACTACTCTTCTATGGCTACTGCACGCACCGGAGAACCATCTGCACCTGTTATCTTTAAAGGGAAAAATACAACATATGGTTCTTCAAATGTTATTTTATTAAGATTTGTTAAATTTTCTACAATTACAGTTCCATTTCCCAGCAATACCTGATGTGCTGCTGTGGATTCCTGGGTATAAAGTTCACCCTCTAAACAGGTTTGGTCTACATTTAACATATCCACACCAACCGCCTTGATTTCATTAGATACCAACACTTCTGCCACTTCTTTTGACAGGTACGGATGATGATAAAATTCTTCTGTTCCGTATTTTTGTGTCCATCCAGTCTGAAATAATACAACAGAAACTTTTTCTAATTTTGAAATGTAGTGTTCTATGTCTGTCGGCATAATTTTATGACAAGGCTCTAAATCTTCTAATCTTATCACCAATGCCTTTCCGCAACACTGTTCTAACTCAATTTCTTCTATGGTTTTTCCATCTTTCATAAAATGCGCCGGTGCATCCATATGCGTTCCGGTGTGGGATCCGATTTTAAGATTACTTACTCTACAACCATCTTTTTCTAAAGTAAGTGCCGGAGAAATCTCCGGCACCGGATCACCTGGATAATACATCATTCCATTCTGTATATTCACAGATAAATCTATTATTCTTTTCACTATTTCATTTCCTCATATACTTCTTCAAACAATGAACTGTCAAATAAGCTATCATAATTATCCGGCTGTTTGTCAATCAAACCGTTATCATATAAGAACCCGCCTAACATTTTGGCACAGCTTTTCAGATTTACATAACTGTCACCATCCTGAAATGCTGCTACATTTTCTTCCATAGTTCTTACATCACAGCCATCCATCAAGGTCTTAAATTCTTCCGGTGTTACCTCCGCATGTTTGGATACCGCATCAGCAAACTCATCAAAATTATTTTCATAAGCATCTCTTGCATTGTACCACGCTTTCATTACCAGCTTCATTTCATCACGCTTTGTCTTTAAGGAATCTCCGTTCACTGCAAGTACCGCCGGTATCAATCCTTCATATTCTTTGTCGGCAGAAGTAGCTAAAATATTTCCACCTGTTTCGTTTTGTGCCATAGAAAGGGATGGTTCCCAAATTGCCGCAGCATCTACTGAACCACTAATAAAAGCATTGGAAGCATCTCCGGTAGACATGTTTACCAGATTTACATCATCTTCGGAAAGTCCTGCATTTTCTAAGCATTTTAATAAGAATAAGTGATCACTTCCCCCTAGCTCAATCGCAACATTTTTTCCTTTTAAATCTTTTACTGACTTAATATCGCTACTTGCAATCAATCCATCTGCACCTGCGGAAAAATCCTGTACCATAACTACCTTAATATCCGCTCCGCTTACATATGCCGGAATAATATCTGCAAGAGCCGGAACAAACATATCAATATTTCCTGAACTTAATGCATTCAATCCATCTGTGTAATTAGAAAAAAGCTGAACTTCTACATCCACACCTGCATCTTTAAAATATCCCAGTTCATCTACCGCAAGCCACCAATAACTTCCCGGCCAATCGTTAATTCCAAGTACAATCTTTTCTTTACTTCCACTGTCTTTTGATGCTCCCTTTGCACTTTTACTATCTGCATTCTGTCCGCATGCACATAACATAAATGCCATAATTATTCCCATGATTCCTGCTATCCATCTTCTCTTTCGCATAACAAATCTCCTTTCACAAAAGAACGGTGCAACTTCTAAATCGAAGTTACACCGTCGCAACATGTTCACTATTTATTTGATGAGGCTATCTTACCTCACACTTATATTTTTGTCATTGTAAGTGATGCACAATCCTCTTTGTGCATTATGTTCTACAAAACTTTTTATTTTGCCACATCTTTCTTACGATACTTTTTCACCTCATATAATCGCTCATCTGCCTGCAAAAGTGCATCTTTTAAGGTAAAGTCCTGCTTTTTAGACACTACGCATGCCCCGGCAGAAACAGTAATATTATATGGCTTATTACTCTGTAAGTTAAATTCTTCAAATTTTTGATACAACACTTGCAGCAGTTTTTCCCCTTCGTCATCTCCCTCGTATTCTACTGCACAGGCATATTCATCTCCACCGATTCGTCCTGCAATTCCTTTTTTATCCACAATCTCCTTTAGAAAACGCCCAATAAGTTTTAGCGCATAATCTCCCTCTTCATGCCCATACCTGTCATTAATGATTTTCAAATTGTTCATATCTGCATAAACAATCAATATTTTATGATCCTGTTGTATGCTTTCTTTGATTCGATTCTGTGCTTCACTGTAAAATCCTCGTCGATTCAATATTCCTGTTAACACATCTGACTTTGAAATGGTATCCAATTCAATGTTATTTACTTTTAGTGCTGCTACATTTTCCTCTAACTGCTGTTGAATTATTTCGTTTGCCTGTAATAATGTAATCATTTTTATGGCAGAACTAACCTGATTTATTAAAAATTCTCCATTGGTATACATTTCTTCTGTCATATCACACAGCAATACTCCGTACACCATTTCTTTAAAAAACAGTGGCAACAATACCCAATCATGCCGTTCTTCATTATCTAATTGATGATTTTCAAAAATCTCTGCCTGCCTTTTTTCCTGTTTAATTGCCGGAACAATGGTTACTTTTTCTTTTCGTAACACAGCCTTTAAATATAGTTTTTCAGGTGCTTTATACTCTTCTTTAAATAGATGTAATACCGGATCTGCCAACATATAAATCGCTGCATTTTTTACCTGAAGCCAATCTAAATTCTCCAAAAGGGTACTAAAACTTTGATCTCTTCCTCTTTCAAATTGAAGCATATCCTGTACGAACAATTTCATGGAGTACCCTTCTTGATCCTTGGATTCTTTCATATTTCCTAACTGTCGATTCATGGCACGAATAATTTTTTATAAATAATAGAAAATAAATTTCTTAATTGGAATTTTTCTCCGTCACTTTGTCCCTTTTCTCCTAATTCTTTATATATTTCCTCAAAATTATTCAAAAGATTATCCATATCTGCATATTCTACGCCACCCGCATTAATAAATTCATCTAAACACTGCATAATCTCCATATAAGCCTCTAAATTATCTTCCCCATCTCCTTTTACGCTAAGTGACTCCATGAGTTTCCAATAACTTGCTCGTAATTTTTCCATTTGCTCCCGCATTTCCTCATGGCAATAGCGATAAAAAATGTCCTTGAAGCTCACATTGAAATCTTTTGCCCGATTACTTCTTCGTTCTTCTTCTCTTGTCCGGCAAATAGAACCTCTTTTTATAAAACGTGTTGGAATCACACAGGATTCTACCGTCTCCCCTTGAAGTATCTGAATTGCCATTCGCATAGCTTCTTCTCCAAGTTTTCTGGAATCTGCCCGCACAGAAGATAATGCCGGTTCCATTTTAGCTGCCATAATGGTATCGTCATAACCCAAAATGCAAACATCTCTACCCGGATGTATTCCTCTCCGTTGCATTTCCTCGTATAAGCCCAGTGCTGTTTCATCGTTTACACAAAAAATAGCTTCGATATCCGGATTATCATCCAATAACTTCCGATATGCTTCTACACATCTTCTGGAGGAATCTCCTTCTACATACATCTTGTCCGTTACTTCTATTCCATGTTTTTCCAGAGTTTCCACAAATGCCCGTTTTCTCTCACAAGAATCGGTATTCTCACTATTTCCCCCTATCATTCCGAATTTTTGACATCCTGCCTTTTCAATCAAATGCTCTAATCCTTCTTTAATTCCCTGATAGTTATCGAACCCTACACTTACATATCCTTTTATTTTTTCTGCTACCAATATACATGGAATTCCCTGATATTGTTTTAAAAAATGTTTCATTACTTTTTTAGACGTAAAACACCCTATGCTACCCGCCATTATAATCAATGCATCTACATTTTCCTTTGTAGCGTAGGAAAATATGGTATTATGCTGATATTCATACATTAATTCCCGATTATCCGACAAATCACGTTCTAAATATTTTCCCGGAAATATCACTACATTCACATCTGCCTGTTTTGCTTTTTGCAATACCCCATTGCACACACATTTTGTAACTTCATCCATGATTCCACTTACCAAAACCCCTATCGTAAAACGCTTCTCCTTTGATGACATGCCTATTCTCCAATCCTTTCTACCACTCCATCTTTACTAATAGATACGCCATATGAAATTCCCTCCATAAACTGATATAATTGTGCCCCATCTTCCCCTTGCATTTTCTGTGTTTTGGCTCCGGAAGCGTACGCTGGTATTAGTTGAAGTGTTGTTTCATTTTCCGGCGTTATTGTTGTCTTTAGTAATACTGTACTATTTATCTCCTGATTAAAAATATAATTTCCAAGACTATATACTATCGGTTTTCCATTGTAATATTCTATCCCTTGTAATACATGCGGATGCGCCCCAATTACCATATCGGCACCTGCATCTATATATGCCTTTCCTAACTGTCTTTGATAATCCTGCGGCGTATTTTCTCTTTCAATTCCCCAATGCACATAAACCACAACATAATCGCAAGTCTCTTTTGCCTTTTGAATTGCGTTGCAAAGTTCTGCACTATCATAAGTACATAACATTCCCGGCTGTCTATTATCAATATTCCAGCTTACTTCCGGAATCACTCTGGATGCTGCCAAAAATCCAAATGTCTTTCCGCCTGCTTTTATCACATACGGCTGACTTGCCCGTTCTAAGTTATCGCCTGCTCCAACATATGCAATTCCAGCATTGTCCAGCGTTTGAAATGTATCGGACAAAGCATCCGTTCCATAATCCAATGCATGATTATTTGCAACTGTTACTACATCAATTCCCATTTCCTGCAAAATTTTTACATAACCTGGATCTACTCGAAAGGTAAACTGTTTATCCTGTGCCTGTGTTCCTCTATTAGAAAACGGAAATTCTTCATTTACCATAGTAATATCCGCATTCTGCATCTCACTTTGTAATTCTTCTGAAAGAATACCGTTTATTCCGCTTTTCTCATAATTATTTAGCACATAGGAACTTAGTAAAATGTCTCCTGAAAATACAACGGTTACATCCTGCTGTGTCTCTGGTTCCTGCACCTGTTCTTCTTGCCCAGCAGGTACTTCCCCGTTTCCTGTTTCTTGTGTTTCTTTCTGCTTTTCTTCTTGTTGGATATCCTGTTTTGCAGAAGCTTCCTGCTTTTTATCTACTTGCCCCGTTTCCTTCTTTTCCGTAGACGTGGCTTTATTACTACTTCCTAACTGTACCCACACAACCAATACAATGGCAATAACTGCCAAAATACCAATTGACACCAACATAGCTTTTGTATTCTTTTTCATCTCTTCTCCTCCAGTTACTTTCATTATTATACTTGAGTTTCCGCAAATTGCATTTGAAAGGTGAATAAATCTAACTAAAATGCCAATCTGCCATATTTTGAAAGGATTTATGTGGTAGTTCTTTGACTAGAGGCACTTTAACAAGCCCCGTCTA
>JAAYPT010000105.1 GCA_012519695.1 Clostridiales bacterium
ATTTTCAATGACAGCAGGACGAGGATGGAGTTCGTAAATGATGTGTTCATAATAATCGGTAAAGATGGATTGTAATATATTCATAATAGAATTTTACAATAAAGAAAGACAAAGGAAAACCCCTTTCCCCTCATGATTGAGGGGCAGGGGAGTTGAGAGTGTCGAAGACATTTTCTTGTGCAAAAAGGAGGTGCCGTGTATGGGATATGCACGTAAAGATGTAGAGAAATAAGAAAAACGGAATGTTGAGCCATATATGAAGAATACGGACTTCCATGGTTCAATCTGTACGAAAAAGTGTTATAAAATTTTCTTTTGCGTTTTGACAGGATTGAGGAATGTGTAAAATATTTCCTTGGAAAAAATTGATATTTTATTTAAAGAATTTGGCAAGCTGGGATTTGTAGGGAAAATATCACAAAAATCGAATGAAAATTTTGTGATGGGTTACACGTTTAACCTTTGTGAAAACTATATTTCTATTGTAATATTGAACCAGAATATTAAAAATCAGTAATCAATGTGATGTAGACAAAAGGAGAAAACACATGAATAAAGAAATGACTGTAAATGGGAAAAGCTATACAATAATTAAATTGCTAGGAAAGGGTAAAGGTGGATATTCTTATTTGGCAGAGTCTGGAAATAACAGGTATGTTTTGAAGCAGATACATCATGAACCTTGTGATTATTATCAGTTCGGAAACAAGCTTGAGGCAGAAATCAGGGATTACAAGAAACTGAAAGAAATCGGAATAAAGATGCCTGCCATGCTTGAAACAGATGTGAAAAATGAACGTATTTTGAAGGAATTTATTGATGGTGACACTATTTATCAGTTGGTTTTAGAAGACAAGATGAAAAATGACTATATCGAGCAATTGCATAGAATGTGTGCACTGTTATATGTTGCTAATACAAATATTGATTATTTTCCAACGAATTTTGTTGTACATAATGAAGAAATATATTATGTGGATTTCGAGTGCAACGATTACATGGAAGAATGGAATTTTGAAAACTGGGGTGTAAAATACTGGTCAAAGACACCGGAATTTTTGCAGTATGTGAAAGAACATTCATGATACAAATATGGGGTACTAAAGTAGAAACTCTTCACAGCAATCTTACTGAAAGCAGCAGTATATATATTGTATATGTACGGTAATTGTGGGATGAAGTGTCTATATGAAACGGATGTGTTTTATAAAATCGGAAGTTGTGGAGAATACTGACTTATGAAAATACATATTATTGGTTGCAGTGGTTCTAGAAAAACCTATTTAGCAAATGCACTTTCAAAAAAGTATAATATTTCCCATTTCGACTTAGATGATATTCAATGGGATAATAACACCAAAGAATATGGCAAAAAGAACGCATGATGAACGAAAAGCGTTATTACAAGAAATATTATATAATAATGATGAGTGGATAATTGAGGGGGTATATTATGCCTGGGTACAGCAAAGTTTTGATGAAGCTGATAAAATATATGTTTTAGATATGCCTGGTTATTTATATAAAAGTAGAATTATTATGCGCTCTATAAAAAGAAAATTGGGAATACAAAAAGGAAAAAGAGAAACTTTGAAATCGGTCTATAACCTTTTGAAATGGACTGAAACTTTTCAGAATAAAAATCTGAAAGAAATAAGAAGTATTTTAGATAGATATGATGATAAAGTTATATGGCTATCAAGAAAAAAAGATGTAGAGAAAATAATAAAGGCGGTATGATAACTTCCAGTTTGTAAAATCGGGCAAAGTAGAAAATTGAAATTGCCGGAGCTCTTTAGCGAAAAGGATACTTCTTACCCGAAGGGTAGGAAGAATATAAAACGAGGTTAATACCTTGAAGTTATTTATTATCCATCACACGAAATGCGCAGAGAGTAATGGCTAAGTGAGAAAATGCGCAATAGCCATCACATGAACGCCATAAAGAATAGTGAGAAATGGAAAAATCGGAAATCGGAGGTATCTTATGAATATTTATGAAACATGTCCAACCTTAAAAAGTGAAAGATTTATCCTTAGATTATTTCAGAATGAGGATTGTAATGATTTATTAAAAGTATATAGCGATAAAAATGCATTACCATTCTTTAACAGCGATAATTGCGATGGAGATAATTTTTATTATGTAACAGAAGAAAGAATGGCAGAGGCTATCCGCTTTTGGCATATGTCATATGAAAATGGTTGGTTTGTCAGGCTTTCTATTGTTGATAAGGCAATATTAAGTGCAATCGGAACTGTGGAATTGTGCTTGAGAGTGTCAGATGATGAATTTAACAACATGGGAATTTTAAGAGTGGATGTGAGAAGCGATTACGAACAGGAAGATGCATTGTATGATATTTTTTCACTTGTCACACCAAAACTTGAAGAAATGTTGGGATGTAAAGGCGTGCCTACTAAGGCACCAATCTATGCCGTAGAAAGAATAAAAGCAATTCAGCGAGTAGGATTTGCTAAATCTGAACATTTGTTGATTGGTAAAACTGGATATGCTTATGATGGATATTGGACGATCTGATAGTATCACTCACTTCCAGCGCATAGAACTGATAAAATCGTTGTTTGGCGATTTGGTAAATCCCAATAAATTAGTTTTATATGGAACAGAAACTTTGAAGTTTATGGAGGGTTATAAAATATAATGAGAAAACTTTTATTGATTACAGGAGATTTGGCAACTGGTAAATCAACATTTTCTAATATACTTTCTCAAAGGTATAAAGTGAATGTGTTTTTCAAAGATTCAATTAAGGAAGTATTAGGCGATACAATAGGATTTACAGATAGAGCAGAAAATAAAAAACTTTCAAATGCCTCAATGAGTTTGATGTTTTTTATCTTTTCAGAATTTAGCAAATTAGGTAAAGACTTAATATTGGAGTCAAACTTCCATACAAAAGAATTAGAAAAGTTACATGAAATTGCACGAGATAATAACTATGAGGTTCTTACAATTTCACTTTATGGAGATGTTGAGATTTTGCATAAAAGATACTTGAATAGAAAAAATAATGAAAACCGTCACCCAGTTCATTTAAGCACAACTTTGGATGTATTTGAAGATTTTAAAAAGTATTCGGATTATTTGACTAATGTGAAAATACCTGGGGAGGTAATAAGAGTAAATGCGGATGAGTTTTCTTATCAAAATAACTCAGATTTGCTATTTAAACTAGACCAATTTATGAAAGGATAGCTAGCATTACGTTGTTCTTTCTAAAGATCATTGTAAGCAAACGCTTTCCAGATTCTCTAACGCCTTTTACAGTATCCATTTCTGTTACTTCATCTTCTGAATATTTGAATTTCATCGCATGATATATTGATAAAGTGCTAAGATGAAAGTATAACATTACTTGTAAATGTAGAAATACGCCTTTTTAAGGAGCGTATATATGGAAATAAATAGAGATCAGTACTTGAACCAGTTAATTGAACGTAAGAACAATGGAAAGAACGAAGTTTTGACAAGGACGTTTCATCCCAGTCATGATCCAGTGAAATGGAATATACCGGCGCTTTGCATTTTTCTTCCAGACCTCTCATCTCAAGGATTATTGCAGTATTTTCATAACGCGGTGCCATTGTAAGAACCGCATCGGCATTCTGGGATGCATCCGCGGCTTTTGCAAAACGGTATCTGCCATTTCCACCGTTCAGCTCTGCCAGACTTGCATCTGCAATTTTAAATAAGTGATCCAGATTCGCCGCAAACGGATTTCTTTCGCCCATCTTGTTGCCAAGTTGCGCGAGATGGTGTTTCAGTGTTTCAAGAATATCCATACTTGTCTTTTGATCTTTCCAGAGGAAATACAGATATTCTATAAGAGGCTGCCTGAGTATCGCATATTCTTTTCCCAGTTCTTCCAGAATTCCATCATCCAGTACGCCGAGACACATGGGAGTTCCTGTAGCTGCGATTCGTTTGCTTTCCACTGGGATTTGACCGATTTTTTCCGCCAGCGCATCAAGTTCCGCCCAGCTTAGGAGTATTTGTGGAAGTTCCTGTCCGCGTTTTGAAGGCGGTATTGCATATGCAAGGTCTCCGGTCAGAATTGCACGGAAAAACAAATCGGCATCCATCTCTCTCTTTTGGAAATATTCTGGGATACGCTCTAAAACCGGCGCTGCCAGGTTTGCCTGTTTCCAGCCATTTTCATGTAAAATTCCATAGATTACGCGAGCATACTGTCCTTCTGCATCCGCCCCAAGTGTCTGTGGAATCAGATACTGAGCCTCTTTTTCTGCATTTTCCAAAGAATTAACTTGGGAAAGCACACTTCCAAGAAGTGCCGAAAACGGCAGATACTCCTTGCTACTGGTATAACTGCGTCCCAGCGCAATCGTTTTTTCATCAATTGCAGGCATCTGATGTGTCTCATATCCCTGTGCCTTAAAATATTCTTGCAGATATCTTGTATACAAGCCAAAATCCGGAAGGTAGAGTGGCATTTTTCGGTCTGCATGCTCTGGAATATCCACTTTTCGTTTAGCAACTGTCTCCAGCCGGAAATCTGCCGGAAGTTCCTTTGTTTCTCGTTTGGACAGACTGTTTAAAAACGCTTCGATTCGGGTAATCACGCCCACTTTACTGAAATGTTCATCCACCTCAATTTGCAGATACGGTTTATTCCCCATTTCTTCACGGAACATGTGACTGATCATACTGTCTGGTCCACAACCGTGATTCGTCAGATATACCGCATACAGATTGGGATGATGTGCAATCAGTTTTGCTCCGGATATGATATGTTGTCCAAACGGCCAGTACAGATTCGGATATTCCTCGGAAATATCCAGTGAATGCCCCGGCAGATGTGACAGAGTAATGACCTTATACCCACGCTCCAGTAAAAGTTCCGGAATCCCCATATTCAGAATTGGATCAGATACTCCATAATTACGCGTGATTAGAACGAGTACCTTATCCTCGGGCTTCAGACTGTCGAGAAGCAGTTTTCCCTGTTTTTCAACCGCATTGGTGTGTTTTCTGACTGCCATTGCCCCAGAGAGCAGTGCCTTGGCACACAGAGGCTTTGCAATGCCAAGTATTTTTCCAAGCCCGAGCATCGCAGCCGCCATTGCGTCCTTGCCAAAATCCAGGTCAAATATCGGGTTCAAAAGTGTAATGCCCTTTTCTTCCAGTTTCATGACTTTCGCAACAGAGGCAGCTGCGGTCTGCATGTATACACAGCCATAATTGTGCTCCACACGGCTGGTCTCATGTTTCATTGTATGAATCGATGGAAGAAAAATATAATCCACCTTCTCATCAATCAGCTGTTTCATGTGTCCGTAGATTAGCTTGACCGGATAACAGGTTTCTCCGCTTGCATACTCCTGGGATAAACGGATTGTCTCCTCATTGGTGGGTTCAGAAAGTATCACATTATAGCCCAATGAGTGGAAAAACGCATTTGCCATTGGGAAAAATTTATGGATCATCAGTACAAACGGAACACCAACCGTTTTCTTTTTCGGATCACGTTTGCCGGAATATCCATCCAAAAGCAGTTTTTCTGTCTGATGGTAAAATTCTATGTTCTTTCGCACAATTTCGTTTGTTGTATCCATATGGATTTCTTCACCGGAAAAATCAAATCCCACGAAACAGCTTTTTGCATCCTTTACCACATCCTGTGCAATCAGTGCTACGCCATATGCACCACTGATTGGAAAAAATGGATTGACCGTGATACGTTTTCCGTAGAGGGAACGGAAAGCTGCTACAATTCCCGGATTATATGCAACGCCACCCTGTAAGACAATGTGATCTCCCACTGGCTTGCTTCCCACGACCTTGTGCAGATAATTCTGCACGATGGAATAACAAAGTCCTGCCGCAATATCTGCCTGCTTGGTTCCTTCTGCAAAGGCGGCAGCAAAGGCAGTCTCGATAAATACCGTACAACGTTCTCCGAGATTTGCCGGTGATTCTGCCGTAAGTGCAAGTGGACCAAACTCTGTCACAGGAATTCCCATGCGTGCCGCCTGTTCTTCGATAAAACTTCCGGTTCCTGCCGCACAGATCTTGTCCATTTGAAACTCCGCAACTTCGCCGTCTTGAAGATGGATATATTTGCTATCCTGACCGCCGATTTCAAAAACGGTGTCCGCCTCCGGGACACAGTGCACAGCCCCCGCTGCCTGTGATGTGATCTCATCTCGGACAGCATCTGCCCCAATCATGCGACCGATACGCTCTCTTCCCGATCCTGTCACGCCGACTGCGCGAAATTGCAGTTCACCGAAGCGTTTCCGGATGCTTGAAAATCCTTTTCGTACAGCAGCCTCCGGGTTGCCTGCTGTTCTAAGATACTGATAATCGAGAAGTTCTCCGTTTTCTTCGATAATGACCAGATCTGTACTGGTCGAGCCAATGTCAATGCCCAGTGTACATTTATGGGATTCAACCTTTCCCAGAGCCTTCGGTTCTTCTACAATCTTGTCTGGTTCTTCTTGCAATGCATCCCAGACTTTCGAGCGTACAGGAGGCACAAACACGGCGGCATTCTGAATATCTTTTATGGTAAAGTTTCCCTTAGCATGCAGTGCCGCACCTATTGCACTGGAAAACACCGCATATTCCGGCACTTTCAGTTCTTTCTCCCCAAGTTCAAAAACATCTTTGATTGCGCGGATAACCCCTTTATTCTTTGTAACACCGCCACAGAATGCCACCGGCTTTTCCAACGGAAGTGTGCGCACAATGGTTGCCTTGTAATTTTTAATCATGGCATAACAGAGTCCAAGAAGAATATCCGGCGTTGGAACACCTTCCTGCTGTCTGTGAATAATATCTGTTTTTGCAAAAACAGCGCATCTTCCCGACAAACGTGGAATACTTTTAGCCTGTTCCGTAAGTTCGGAATAACTTTCCATCGGAAGTCCCAGTCTTGACATCTGATCTTCAAAAAAGCTTCCTGTTCCACCTGCACAGTGTCCGTTTGTCGCAAACTGTGGCACCTGACTCAGCCTTGTAATAAATCTTGAACCCTGACTCCCGATTTCTATGATACTTTTTGCATCCGGCACAAGAAGTTTCGTACCTTCCACAATTGCCGGAATATCCTCTAAAAACCCAGAACCCGGGAGCCTCTGGTGAAAAAACTGAGCATGGATTCCGGTAAATCCCACCGCAAATTCCGGTTCTGAAATATGTTCTTTCATCTCTACCAGCCCTTTGCAGAGTGTTGCGGCTGGCTGCTCATGATGAGGTTCCTCCCATGACCACAA
This sequence comes from Clostridiales bacterium, assembly GCA_012519695.1. Taxonomy (GTDB): domain Bacteria; phylum Bacillota; class Clostridia; order Lachnospirales; family Lachnospiraceae; genus Petralouisia. The sequence goes on from JAAYPT010000105.1 coordinate 7,261, forward strand.
AACTGATTTCTGATCCAGAATCAGAAGCTTAACTGTTGATGTTCCAATATCAATACCAAAATGTAACATATGAAATACGACCTCCAAAGATTGACTTTCTACTTATGTAAACGTATAATGTGAGTTAGTTTAAAGTAACCAATATTATATACAACTAATTCCAAGGAGGCAATTGCCATGGCAACCAATGAACCTTTTTTTGAATTGAACACATATATAAAATATCTCCGAAGTGCCAGTCTTTTCCGTGGAATTCCGGAGGATAAATATCAGAACGTATTAAACTGTTTGCAAGCAAGAGTCGAATATTATCCTGCCAGAACGTCCCTTGTCAACGCCGGTGATAAGGATTTCCGTGCCGGTGTGCTATTGGAGGGAGGACTGGAAGAATTTATTTATGATGAGAATGGCAATCCCGTTGTCATCAGTCATCTGAAAAGCGGTTCTGTCTTTGGTGCAGAACTGGCATGTGGCAGTTCCCTTGCCAGCCAGTTCTATCTGGATGCATCCGTTGACTCCAGAGTCCTGCTCCTGGATTTCCAGATTCTGCTTAATCCATCGACACTCACCTGTCCGTACCGCATGCAGGTGACCGCTAATCTGCTTCAGGAATTGGCGAATCAGATTACCTTTTTTAATACGAAAGTACGCATCTTGAGCCAGAAAAAACTCCGGGATAAGATTAAGGTCTACTTACAGACCCAGGAAATCTCCGAGGACGGAACAATCCGCCTTCCATTTTCCAGAAGTAAGCTGGCTGAATTCCTGTATGTTGACAGAAGCGCACTCTCCCGCGAACTTTGCCGAATGCGCGACGAGGGCGTTTTAACATTTTCCGGCTCTAAAATCACCATGCTGGATCACTACTTTCTTGCAGGATAACCCCTCAGGGTAAGTAAATCTGTAGGTCATACATCATTCTTTTCCTAAAATGTTGCTATGGCAACCGACAGAGACATATGATTCTGTTAGAATATTCAATCGTAAGTTAGATATAACTAACTATAAAATGTTTAAGGAGATTTATATGAAAAAGTATGTATCTGTTTTACTGGTTGCCTGCATGACAACCTTTCTTTTCGCAGGATGCGGAGATAAAAAAACTGAAAAACCTGCCACTGACACTTCGGTTACGGAAACCTCAGAGGCAGAAACACCTGATCCGAACGGAACTCACACAGTTGTTGACCACGCCGGTAATACCGTGGAGGTTCCAAACAACATTTCCAGGGTAGTCATTGATCAGATTCCAATTCTTTCCACCTACATGGCCTACTTCGGCGGAGATGCTCCAAACATCGTGGGCTACTGCGGTTCTTTTAAAGATACAATCACCAAGACCGTTTTAAAAGACATCGCACCGGAACTTATGGAATCCTCTGATACCGTTTATGCTCAGAGTGACTTAAATATTGAAGAGATTATGAAACTCCAACCGGATGTCATTTTCTACAACGCCGGCAATAAAGAGCATGCCCAGATTCTTCAGTCCAGCGGAATCCCATGCATCGGATTTGCAACCATTGGTGCTGAAACAGAGGCGGATCCTCTGGTACGTTATCAGGAGTGGCTGGATCTTCTGGAGGATGTTTTTGGCGAAAGCGGCAAAATGGATGACTTCGAAGAAGCCGGAAATAAAATCGTGGACGACGTAGAATCCCGCATTGCAAATATTCCGGAAAATGAGCGTCCAAGTGCCATGATTGTATGGAAATATGCAGATGGCGTGCCTCAGGTGTCCGGTCAGGGAACCTTTGGAACTTACTGGCTGAAACACCTTGGTGTAACCGATGTGGTTGCATCGGAAGCCAAAGGATTCACGCAGGTAAACATGGAGCAGGTCTACAACTGGGATCCTGACATTCTGTTTCTTGATGGACCTGGACTTTTATCTTTAAAAACAGCTGATGTCCTTGAAAATAACGTAGAAGGTACTGATTTTTCCACATTGACTGCTGTGAAAAACAAACGTGTCTACGATACAACACTCGGCATGTGGAACTGGTTCACTCCAAACCCGGATGCACCACTAGTATTTGCATGGATGGCATGCAACACTTATCCGGAAGCATTTGCCGATTATCCACTGGAAGACACCATCCGTGAATACTATCACGACTGGTATGGATATGATGTGACTGACGCAGATTTGGAGGAAATGTTACAGTATTAATGAAAAATAACTGCTTGATTAAAAAAGGACATTTTACCCCTCTGGCCATCATTGTGATGTTCGCACTTCCGGTCATCATCGGGATGATTTGCATGTGTGTCGGACGAATGGAGGTTCCACTTTCCGATGTGGTAGAATCCATCGCCGCCATCTTCACCGGCCAGAAAAATAACATTCAGAACTATTCCATCATTGTGAATCTGCGACTTCCTCGTATTTTAATGGCAATTATCGTCGGGGCAGGCTTAACCTGCGCCGGCAATACATTCCAGTCGCTTTTTTCCAATCCACTGGCAACGCCGGATATTCTCGGTGTTACAAGTGGAACGTGTGTAGGTGCCATACTTGCGATTATATTGTCCTGTAGTATTCTGGAAACACAGCTAATCGCCCTGGTCTTCGGACTTGCTTCGGTTGCATTTACCATACGCATTGCAGGGAAAAACAAAAGCGGGTCTATGGTATATCTTGTACTGGCAGGTGTGATTGCATCCTCGCTTTTTAATGCCATTGGCTCGCTTTTAAAATATACGGCTGACCCACAGGACAAACTACCGGAGATTACTTACTGGCTCATGGGAAGCTTTACGAGCGCAACTTACCATAAGATACTGATTGGCTCTCCGTTTATCCTGATTGGAATCGCAATCATCTATCTGCTCCGCTGGCGGCTTAATATTCTTGCGCTCAGCGAAGACGAAGCTAAGGCAAGCGGAATCGACCTGAAAAAGACACGAATGATCTTTATCCTTGCCTCCACCATTATCACTGCGTCCGCCGTATCTATGTGCGGACAGGTTGGTTGGATTGGACTTTTGATTCCACACTGCGCCAGAATGCTTGTGGGCAGTAACAACCGTTACGTTGTGCCCGTCAGCATCAGCCTTGGCGCAAGTTTTATGATACTGATTGATACGCTCTCAAGAACGCTCAGTGTGATTGAACTTCCACTGTCCGTGCTGACTGCGATTATTGGAGCACCTGTATTTATTTCATTATTGAACAGGAGTAATCTGCGATGATTTTAGAAATTGAAAATGGCTGTTTTGGTTATCCAAAGCAGGAAGAAATCTTAAAAAATATCAATCTTCATCTGGAAAAAGGACACATTTTGTCCGTCCTTGGTCCCAACGGAATCGGAAAAACAACCTTACTCAAATGCATGATTGGGTTACTTCCATGGACGAAAGGGCGTTCTCTTTTAAACGGGACCGATCTTCGTGAAATGAAGTCAAGAGACATATGGAACACGATTTCCTATATTCCACAGGCGCACAGTTTTTCTTTTTCCTATACAGGACTTGAAATGGTTATGCTTGGAAGGAGCTCACACCTGGGTCTATTTGAGCAGCCCGGCGCACGGGAGATTGAAATGGCAGAAGCCATGATGGAAAAAGTCGGCATCACGCGGCTTGCAGGAAAAGACTGCAACCGTATGAGTGGCGGCGAATTGCAGATGGTTTTGATTGCAAGAGCACTGATTAACGAGCCGGAACTCATCATTTTAGATGAACCGGAGACCGGTCTGGATTTTCATAACCAGATTCTGGTACTGAACATGATTGAACGGCTGGCGCACGAAGAAGGCATCAGTGCCATCATGAACACCCATTATCCAACCAATGCCATGAGCATTGCCGATGAAGCTTTTATGATGAATCGCAAAGGCGAACGCTTCTACGGCACAGCAGATAGCATTTTGAATGAACAGAACATTTCCCGTTCCTTCGATGTGAATGTCATTGTAGATGAGGTCAATTATAAAGACCGGTTAATCCGAAATATCATTCCAGTATCACTGACTTGAATGAAAAAATAAGGAAGGTATTATGCCATGGACCATGTGTTTACAATTGCGCAGTTGCGCCCAATCCGCGATGGAATGACGATTTCAAGAGATGCCAGGCTTGGATCTGAAAACAGCGTAACTTATTTTTCTCTCGGAAAAGAAACTTTCATCAGCCAGGAACGCTACGATATGACATCTGTCTACATCGGTGCCGAAGGCAATGGGGATTTTATTCTTGGAGCTGAACAGAAAAAAGGCAGGCTTACCCCCGGTGATGTTCTCATCGTCCAGGGCGGAACACTTTGCGGTGTGCAAAGTGATACCGGAGCCGTTTATACAGAAATTATTATAAAAAAGGAGATTCCTATGAACAACATTATTAAATCAGGCGAAGTATTCAAATTAAAAGACCTTATCCAGTACGAGGAAGGCAGCATAAGCAACCTTGATGTGGTAAGCAACGATACCATGAAATTTGTTCTCATGGCTTTCGATGAAGGAACCGGTCTTCAGCCACACCGTGCACCGGGCAATGCCATCATTTTTGCTCTGGAAGGACAGGCTACCATCGGTTATGAAGGCAAGGATTACACCATTTCAGCTGGCGAGAACTTTCGTTTTGACAAAGAAGGTCTGCACAGCGTAACCGCAAACGGCAAATTCAAGATGGCATTATTATTAGTCTTAGAATAGGCACAGATTGTGAAATTGCTTGTTCTTTTATTCTGATTCTAGTATTGATTAGCAAGAATAGAAAAGAAATGCCGGAAGTTGCCTGGAAAATAGCATATTTGAAAAATTTTCTTAAAAATGTGAAAAAAGTATTGCGTGGTAAGGAGAAAACAAGTAACGGTAAGGATTACTTGTTTTCTTCTCGTGCCACCAATTCGTCTATTAATGCAATAGATTCCTTAATCATGTCATCACAATGAATTTTTTTAACACCGCCCTTTTGGGCATTGGCTCTTAGAAGATCAGCACAGTTTGTCATGCCATCGTGATTTTGTGCAATTCTTTTTTGAAATTCATTTGTAACAGAGGGTGAGTCGATGCCTTTGGCACCTAATACTATAAGTCCGGCAGTTATTACGCCACAAGTGCTTCCACATTTCATTCCGCCACCAAAGTTGCATCCCATAGAAGCAGCAAATTCTTCATCAATTCCCAGTTCTTTGGCATATGTACGCATAATTGTCTGTGAACAATTATCCATCATAGGAGTTTTATTCCTAAGTTCCATAGCTTTATCAATGTGTTTATTCATTTCGTTTGCCTTCCTTTTTATCCCAATAGTAATATTTCTTTTATTAAAACATTTTTTTGTCAAAAAGAAAAGGAAAATGTGGTATACTAATCAAAAACTTTAAAAGCGGAGGAAACAGGAAAATGGGATATATCTATTTTGTCCGCCATGGGCAGACGGTTTGGAATGTAGAAAATAAAATATGCGGTGCGACGGATATTGCCCTTACAGAGCTTGGACATGAGCAGGCAATGGAAACCGGAAAAAAGATTTTGGAAGAAGGAATTCAGGCAGATGAAATTTTGTATTCTCCTTTAAGCAGAGCCAAAGATACTGCACTTCATATATCGGAAATCACAGGAATTCCGGCAAAAGAAGAAATACGGTTAAAAGAGCAGAATTTTGGAAAATATGAATCCACGCCGAGAAACGGAGAAGAGTTCAAAGAGGCAAAGAAGCAGTTTTTGAATCGTTATGGAAATGGCGAATCCATGCTTCACTTAGCCCAGAGAATTTATAACTTATTGGATGAGCTGGCAACGTCAGATAAAACGTATATTTTAGTAGCGCATAATGGAATTGCACGGATGGTACACTCTTATTTCCATGAGATGACAAATGATGAATTTGCGGCATACGGAGTAAAAAACTGTGCAGTGGTTCGGTATGAATTTGAGCGTTAGTAATTTACTTAAAAATAGATATTTTTTTGATTGCATATCATTTTATATTCATATAACCTATTTGTGATATATCAATAGAGTAAGCTTACTAGATAACTAAGAATGGAAAAATTGGAGGTCTTTGAAGTTCCGGGACACACACTGGGAGAAATTGTCTTACTGGATTGGAGGTAGTCATGGCGGAGAGAACATCGCAGAAATTGAAATTATTATATTTAATGAAGATATTATTGCAAAAAACAGACGAAACACACGGGATTACCATGCCGGAGATTATTTCAGAGTTAAATGCATATGGGATTTCTGCGGAGCGAAAAGGTCTTTACAATGATATGGAATGTTTACGAACCTATGGAATGGAAATTGCAGGTTATCAGGAAGAGCGGGCTTATTATTATAAAGTGGTTGGCCGCCAGTTTGAGTTGGCAGAATTGAAGCTATTGGTTGATTCTGTACAGTCCGCCAAGTTTATTACCACCAAAAAGTCCAGGGAGCTAATCGAAAAGATTACGGGACTTGCAAGTAAGTATGAGGCAACACAGTTAAATCGTCAGGTGTACATGGCAGAACGAATTAAGACAAAAAACGAAGGGATTTATTATAATGTAGATGCCATTTACAATGCAATTGCAGAAAATGTGAAAATTACATTTCAATATTTTCAGTGGAATATCAAAAAACAAATGGAATTGCGACATGATGGAGCACTGTATCAGGTGAGTCCCTGGGCATTATCCTGGGATGATGACAATTACTATTTAATCGCATATGACGAAAAAGAAGAAAAGATAAAACATTTTCGTGTAGATAAGATGCTTCATATTGAAATGACAGAAGAAAAACGAGAAGGTCGTTGGGTATTTAAGGAATTCGATATTGCTGTTTATGCAAGAAAAATGTTTGGAATGTTTGACGGCGAGGAAGAAATGGTAAAGATTTTGTGCCATAATTCCCTTGCGGGAGTTATGATAGACCGATTCGGAAAGGACATTTCTCTGATACCGGTAGATGAAGAACATTTCTCTGTAACGGTAAGAGTTGCGGTAAGCCGTCAGTTTTTATCCTGGGTAATGGCATTAGGAGAAGGAGCGAAGATTATAGGACCTGATATAGTGGTAGAACAAGTAAAGACAGAGGTAGAGCGATTGGTAAAGCAGTATTTATAGAGATTTGACAAGAGCAATAAATACAAAAATAGCAGGGTAGCAGAAAAATAACAGGAAACAGTTGACAAATGAGACAAAAAATGACAAAATTTTTTATATCGCGTGCAATTTTTTAAAAGGGAGATAAAATTAAGAAAAGGTACGGGATAATAAATAAGTTTATGGAGATGTAACGTATGAAGAAGAAAAGCAAAACAAGTATTATTGTTGCAGTTATCTTGGGCATATTATGTGCAGCAATGATCGCTCTTTGTGTACTTGTCTTTGTAGATGGCTCAGTAGGAAAATTGAACCAGAAGGCAAGAACGGACAAAAAGAGCAATTTCAAAGAGACAGAAGAGACAAGTGGTGACGATGAATACGACGGAACCGGAAAGGACTTTGAGGTTGTAGTGAATGAGACTGCAGCAACAGAGGAAGCTGCCGGAGAAGAAACCACAGATTATATTTGCCCGGAAAGTAGCGAAAGAGAGCTGACTGAGGAAGATGTAACAGCATTACAGAGCAAGACAGTAGCAAACCTTCCGGAAGGCAAAGATATCATTCAAATGGTAATTAACGAAATGTATGCAAAGAAGGGCTATCAGTTTACCGATACAGCCATTCAGGACTACTTCAACTCCAAGACATGGTATCAGGGAATTGCAGAAAAAACAGATGATGTGGATGCTATTTTTAACGGAATGTCAGATATAGAAAAAGCAAACGTTGAATTTCTGCAAACATATGTACAGTAGGGAGGAGAAGAAGAATGTTTTGTCAAAATTGTGGAACACAAAATAATGATGCATCCGTATTTTGCGAAAATTGCGGAGCAAAATTAGAAAAACCGGTACAGCCAAACGTGGCAGCACAGCAGGCACAACCGGTACAGCCAAACATGGCAGCACAGCAGTCGCAACCGGTACAACCGATGAAACCGGCACAGCTAAAGAAACCAATGTCTAAAGCATGGGTTGTTGTAGCGGTAGAAGTAATTGTTTTAGTAGCAGCAGTCGCAGTATTCTTTAATTTCGGAAAAGAAATGAATAGTGCAGAAAAAGTTGCAGAGAAGTTTTTCGTAGAAGTTGCAAATCACAACTTTAAGGAAGCCTATAAGACTCTTGATGTAGAGGAAAACGATTTCATCAATGAGAAGAACTTTGAAAATGCAAGCTGTAATATGCAGTTAAGCAAAGTTAATACATATGAAGTAAAAGAAAATCATTCAGAAGATAAACTTGGCAAAGATATTCGAATTCAATATCGTACCAAGGGAAGTTCCTCTAATCGTGATTATTATGTTTCCGTTAATAAGAAGAGCGGAAAGAACTTATTGTTCTTCAATAAGTGGGAAGTAAGTCCGGAAGCATTGATTGTAGAGGATTATAGCATTGCTGTTCCAACAGGAGCAGAAGTTACCGTAGATGATATAAAGCTTGGTAAGAGCTATTACGATAAGAAACAATCTGCTGATTCAGACTATTACGATTACTATACCATTCCTGAAATGTTCGCAGGGGAACATCAGGTTGTGGTAAAAAAAGATGGAATGCAGGAAGTTAGAAAAGTCATTGACACAGATGAAGATTACAGCTATTATCTGGACAATATGGTTATGGATGATAAGCTTTTAGAAGAAGCATTCGATACAGCAACCGGAGATTTACAGAAGATTTACGAAGCAGCAATAGCAGGAAAAGACTTTAGTGCAATTTCTGGTATGGTAGACAAGGATGCAGGAGAAGATTTAGAGTATGTTTATGAAAATCTGGTAGGTGACTTTGAAAGCAGTAGTTACGAAACCTTAAATAAGTTTTCTGTATCAAATATAGAAGGAACAGCGTCTCAGTATAACTGGTCTTCCGAAGAAGAATTGGTTGTACAAGTTGAACTTGACTATGATTATGTAGTTGACTATACCAGAAATTGGTTTGATGAAGTAACAAATGAGACAAGTAATGACTCAAAAAGTTGTTATATAAACTTGGCATACAAGGATGGAAAATGGGTTATCGTTGAAATTAGCGGAATGTATATATATTACTAGGAGGAAATAGAAAATGGCAAGATTTTGTACAAGATGTGGACGCCCACTAGAAGAAGGCGAAGTATGTAATTGTGGACAGGAGGCAGCACAGCAGCAGGCAGCACCACAGCCGGAAGTAGCACAGCAGCAGGCAGCACCACAGTTCCAGCAGCAGACACAGCAGCAGGCGGCACCACAGTTCCAGCAACAGGCACAGCAGCAGGGATATGCACAGAACTCACAGCAGTTCCAGCAGACACAGCAGGCAGTGACAGGATTTTTAGGAAAAATGTTCGGAAGCTTTTTAAATATTATAAAGCATCCGGTTACAGGTGGAAGAGATGTAATCCTTGCAGGTGGAGTAGCAGTAGGAATCGCACTTATGGTATTACAGGGAATCCTTACTGCAATCTTTGCGGCAATTGGAGCAAATAAGGCATTTGGTGATATGGTTGGTGTAGTATCATATTTTTCTTCTGATGATGTAAAAATTCCATATGTAAAAATTATCTTTTTAACATTGATTCTTTCGGTGATATTATCATTTGTATTAGCACTGTTATTATTCCTTGGAAACCTTATTATGAAAAATACTGTTTCCTTTACACAGATGATAGGAGCAGCTTCTCTTAGAAGTAGCGTAGTAATAATTACAAATATTCTTGCAATTATTGTATGCTTAATTAACCCAGTAGGCGGAATGTTGGTATTTGCAATAGGAAATATCTGGGGATTCTTTGTGATTCTTCAGGCAATGCCAATTGCAAATGAAACAATGCGCAATAAGTTACCATTAGTTATGATTTTAGTATATTTTGTATTCATGTTAGCTAATTATTTCTGTGTAAAACAAGGCTACACTGGTCTGTTAGGTGATATGGGAAGCTTAAGTGGATTAGGTTCATTAGGAAACCTTTGGTAATAAAGAATAAACAGCGAGATAAAACTCGTATGAAAAAAGAATTCCTTTCGGGGAATTCTTTTTTTGTTTCTTCCTAAAGTTTTCCGGGGAATAACCGATAAATAGATTAGAATCATGAGAAATACTATAAAAATATAGTAGAAAATAGAAAGGAGATGCCGTTATGCGTGTAGAAGCATATAATCAGGTCGCTCAGATATATAAAACAGCAAACGCTTCTAAAATAAAGGGGGCACAAGCATCAGGAAAGCGTGATGAAGTGCAGATTTCCCAGGCGGGCCGTGACTATCAGGTAGCAAAGCAGGCGGTAGCAGAAAGCTCCGATATCAGAGAAGATAAAGTTGCACAGTTAAAGGCAGAGATTGCATCTGGTAGCTACAAAGTAGAAACGGGAGATTTTGCGGCAAAATTAATTGAAAAGTACAATGCATATAATGTATATCTTTAGAAATGAGGTTCAAACGTGGCTAGTTTAATGGAAGATTTCATGGATGTCCTTGAAAAAGAGAATGTAGAATACGAGCAACTGACAGAACTGTCTTTGGAAAAAAGACAGATTATCATTGCTGGCGATGTTCCGGCTCTTGAGGAGATTACAGGAAGAGAACAGGAAATAACCAGTAATCTGAAGAATCTGGAGAACAAAAGAGAACAGGTTGTGAAGGATATGGCTATCGTACTTAGTAAAGAGCCGCAAGAGCTTACCATTACTAATATGATAGCATTTTTAAATAAGCAACCGGAAGAACAACAGAAGTTACAGGATATCCGTAAGAGATTGAAGGATACTCTTAACAAAATGGCAGATATAAATACACAGAACGAAGTGTTGCTGACACAGGCAATGGAAATGGTAGAGTTTGATCTGACGCTTTTTAAAAGTATGAGACAGGCACCTACCACGGCGAATTATGATAAAAGAGCTAATAATACCGGTGATGTACTAGGTAGCCGGGGCTTTGATGCAAAACAGTAGGAGGAAGAGTAACGATGGCGAACGGAATGGGAAGTCTCTATATCGGAGCATCGGGATTACAACAGAGCCAGAATGCACTAAATACAACTGCAAACAATCTGGCAAACGTAGAAACTACCGGATATGTCAGACAGCAGGTACTATTTGCAGATAGAGATTACAATACATTTGATACCAAATCAGCAATTAGTAAACAACAGGCTGGACTTGGTGTAAATATTGCAGACGTAGTACATACCAGAGATTATTTTTTGGATAAATATTATCGTACTGAGAATGGAAGACAGGCGTTTTATGATGCTACAAACGAGGCTGTTCAGGAAGTAATTACTTCTTTTCAGGAATTAGAAGGGACTACATTCCAGAGTGGAATGTATGATTTCTGGACTGCTTTTCAGGAATTTGCCAAAATACCGGATTCTTCTGTAAATCAAAACCTTGTGGTGCAAAAAGGCGTTTTGTTCGTAGAACGTGCACAGGGAATTGTCGATAACATGAAGTCTTATCAGAGTAAGATTAATACAAAGATTTCCGAATCTATTGATCGTATTAATGAATTAGGACATACTATTCAGGAATTAAACTTACAGATTCAAAAGGTAGAAGCCGGTAAAGTAGAAACTGCAATGACTTTACGAGATGAAAGGGATAATGCGTTAGATGAACTTTCACAATATGCGCAGATTGATTTTTCTGAAACACCCGATGGAATTGTAAAGGTAAAATTAGAAGGCGTACAGTTTGTAGATGAAGTGCATGTATTTGAAATGGGTAAAAAGGTAGATAAAGCGACCGGATTTATCACACCAACCTGGCCACATTTGTCTGATGCATCACTAGGGCATTACACAAATGTGTTTGATTACAGTGTGGATATCAGTTCTGAAATGAATACAGATATCGGAATTTTAAAAGCACAGGTATTAGCAAGAGGAGACCATGTTGCAAATTATACTGATGTGACAGGACTTACTGCAGATCAGTATAATGATGGCGCGGGAATGTCTGTAATGCTTTCTGCCCAGGCAGAATTTGACCAGTTGGTACATGGAATTATGACAGCCATTAATGATGTGTTAAGCCCTTTAACCACTAAAAGTTTTACAGGAGCAGACGGAACTGTTTACAACAATGTAAAAGTTTGGGATGAAGAAAAGGGTTGCGTTGGAAATGATGGCGAAAAACCTGGTCGTGAGCTTTTTGTAAGAAGAGGTATGGATCGATATAGAGAAGTTACGGCAGATGACGGAAAAGTGTACTATGTATACAACGAAGAAGATACTACAGATACTTCTAAGATGTACACTACTTACGGTGTGTCTGTAAATCAGGATTTATTAGATGCAGAATCAAATCTTCCGTATTTAAGACAAAACGGTGAAGTTGCACAGGCAATGGCAGAAGAACTGGCAGCAGTTTGGGAAAAGAAAGGAATGATTTTAAATCCGAATGATACAGACCCATGTACGTTTGAAGGCTATTACGAGAAGTTTATGAATGAATTGTCTACAAAGGGAAATGTGTACGAAAGTATTGCACAAAGCTTGTCCGGTTCAGTTACAAGTATCAGTAATCAGCGTCAGCAGGTAATCGGAGTATCTTCAGATGAAGAATTGACAAATATGATTAAATATCAGAATGCATATAATGCGGCAAGCCGGTATATCAATGTGATTTCTGAAATGTTAGAACACATTATAACTCAGCTTGGATAAGAATAAGAGGTGAAAATATGCCATCAACATTTTTTGGATTAACAATTTCAAGTTCAGCCCTGACATCTTTTCAGGCTGCAACAAATACGGTAGCGAATAATATTTCTAATGTAAATACCAAGGGATATACCAGACAAGAGGCAATTCGTGTAGCAGCAGATGCGCTCCGCGTAAACCAAAAGTATGGTATGGCAGGAAGTGGTGTTGATACCACAGAAATTAAGCAGATTCGTGATTTTTACTATGATGTAAGATATTGGGAAAACAATGCAAAAGTGGGATTGTATGATAGTAAATTATACTATATGCAACAGATTGAAGATTATCTGATTGATGATGATAGTGCAAAAGGTTTCTCAACTATATTAGATGAAATGTTTAATGCATTGAATACATTGAACAGCAATCCGAATGATTTAGATAAGCGTCAGCAGTTTATCAGTAAATCCCAAAGTTTTGCAACATTTTTCAATGGCTTAAACACAGGACTTAGCAAGATTCAGGAAGATTGTAACAAGGAAATTGCAACACAGGTAGAAAATATCAACTCCATTGCACAGAAAATTGCATTATTAAATAAGCAGATCAATGTAATTGAACTTCAGGGAACCAATGCAAACGAATTAAGAGACCAAAGAGCACTTTTGGTAGATGAATTGTCTGAACTGGTTCCGGTAGAAGTGACAGAGACTCAGGTTAAAAACAGCAATTATCCGAATATGTATACCGGAGCAACCGATTATGTATTGAAAATCAATGGAAAAACGTTGGTAAATAACTTTGAATATAAAACCCTAAAATGTGTTGCAAGGGATGAAAAAGTAAATCAGTCCGATATAGAAGGACTTTATGATATTTATTGGGCTGACAGCAATATTCCGTACAATGCAGCAAGTAAGGCATCGGATGGAAGATTAAGAGCCTTATTTGAAATCAGAGACGGTAATAATGCAGAAGGATTTAGCGGAAAAGTGCAGAATGTTACAGCCGGTACAGGCGGAGATATCGTAACACTGAAAAATCCGAGTATAACAGATGTGAACTATATGACAATGCCAACAGAAGGTATTCTTACTATGAATAATACACAGTACAGATATACCGGATTTACATATGATGAAGCTACTAAGATCTATCAGTTCCAGTTAGACACAACGCTTTCCGTAGAAGAAAAGAGTAAAGTAATGGGAAAAAATGCAGCAATCGGTGAAAATATCGATGCAATGGGAATTCCTTATTATCAGGCTCAGGCAAATGCATTTTTAAGAGAATTTGCAAAACAGTTTAACGAGATTCAAAAGAAAGGTGTTACTTTAGACGGAACACCGGGAGATTCTTTCTTCGTGGGAGAAAAGCCGGACGGAACAGAATGGAACTTTGGAGATTACAACTCTACTGTAGGAAGCAATATGAATACTTCTGGAAACTATTATTACTGGTTGACAGGAGCGAATGTAAAGGTAACTCAGAATGTAGTAAAGACACCGGAAAATATGGTAACACTTACTGCGGATGAGCTGGCAAACGGTACAGATAATCCATCTTTAGTAAATGAGATGGCACAGCTATATAAGAATGTAAAAATGTTCCGTGGTTCAGGAGCAAACGAGTTTTTACGTTGCTTAATCAGTGATAATTCTGTTGATACAGAAAAATCACAGCTTTTTCTGAAAAACTACAGTAATATTTCAGAAACTATTGTGCAAAAAAGAATGTCTATTTCCGGTGTGGATGAAGACGAAGAAGCACTTGATATGTTGAAATTCCAGAATGCCTACAACTTAGCATCCAGAATGATACAAACCATGAGCGAAATGTATGACCGGTTGATTTTGGAGACAGGTGTATAAGGAGGAACTTAAATGAGAATTACTAATAGCATGATTAGCAGAAACAGCATGAATAATATGAATACAAATAAGACCAATGTGAACACTCTGAATAATCAGATGTCCAGTCAGAAGAAGATTTCAAGACCTTCTGAAGATCCGGTTGTAGCAATTCGTGCACTGCGTTTAAGAAGTAATCTGAATGAGTTGAATCAGTATTATGAAAAAAATATTCCGGATGCAGAGTCCTGGATGGAAATTACTGAGAGCGCATTGAAAAATATGAAGGATATTTTAACAACGATAAGAACTCAGTGTGATAATGGTGCCAATGACTCGCTAACAGCAGAAGATAGAAATGCTATTTTGAAAAACCTTCAATCCTTAAGGAAGCAGGTATATGCAGAAGGTAATGCAGATTATGCAGGAAGAACTGTATTTACCGGATATAAGACCAATTCTACTCTTACTTTTTTAAAGGATGAGGAACAAATTAAGTATAGTATCAAAGAACCTGTTTCTTATGAAAATATAGAAGATAAAAATTACTATAGTAATTTGGTAACAGTTCCAACCAGCGCCAACGGGGTTACCGGTGGAGTAGCTATGGCAGATATGCCACAGCAGGTTTCTAACAAACGAATCCGTTTATCCTATGAGAACTTAGGTGATATGAATGCAGATAATTTGAAATATATTGCAGCAGACGGAACAGAAACTACATTAGATGGATATACTTATACAGATGCAAATGGAGCCAACCATACAGTAACTGTAAACACTGCAACAGATTATACTACCTGGGCAAATGGCGGTTATCAGGTAGGAGATGACGAAGTTATCTATTTAAAAGAAACAGGCGAGTTGATTCTTGGAAAAGATATTGCAAACCAGATGAGCAGTGAAAAGATGAAGTTGACTGCAACCTATACAAAAGAAGGATTTAAAAACGGCGAGTTAAGACCGGAACAATACTTTGATTGCCAGAACATTACAGACCCGGCAAATGTAATAAGTTATACAAAAGAAAATCAGGAAATATCCTATACCATTGCATTTAATCAGGACTTAGTAGTGAATACACAAGGCTCAGATGTATTCAATTCTTCAATAGGAAGAGATGTAGATGACCTTACAAATGCAGTAGAAGCCGCAATCGCTGCACATGATAAAGTAGATAAAATTAAGGCAATGATGAAAGAGACGCAGTATTCTGATACAGTATCTCAAGAAGGTTTGAAACAGTGGCTAGAAGCAGCGGAAAAGGAAGCAACTTATGCAGATGACAATATGCAAAAGTTGTATTCAAAGGGAATTGGCAAGTTTGACGGATATTTGAACGATGTGGTATTGGCAACTACAGATTTGGGAAGCCGTGCAGACCGATTAAAACTTACCAAGAATCGTATGTCTAACCAGCAGGCAACTTATGAAGAATTAAAGTCCAATAATGAAGATATGGATTTATCAGATATTATTATTGAGTATACATCTGCATATACAGCGTATCAGGCATCTTTGCAGGCATCTGCAAAGGCAAACGGACAGACATTGTTAAATTACTTATAGTAAATTGGAGGAAAACAAATGAAGGTAAATACAAGACTATTTGGGGAAATTGAGATTGAACAGGAAAAGATTATCTGTTTTGAAAATGGAATTATCGGATTTCCGGACTGTAAACAATTTACATTGATTTTTGATGAGACCGATGATGGAGCGCGAAAAAATATTTCCTGGTTACAGTCTTTGGATGAACCTTCTTTTGCACTTCCGGTAATGGATCCATTATTGATAAAAGAAGATTACAATCCGCAGGTAGAACATGAATTGATGAAGAGCCTTGGTAATCTTACCGAAGAAAATACCTATGTATTGGTAACAGTAACCGTACCGGCAGATATTAAGAAAATAAGTGTAAATCTTCGTGCACCAATTGTTATTAACGTAGAAAATTTAAAAGCAGAACAGCTGATTGTAGACGATAGTTATCCGGTAAAATATATGATATACGATATTTTGCAAAGTAAAAAGACGAAAGCAGGTGAATAGGATGCTTGCATTAACCAGAAAAAAAGGAGAATCCATTATTATTAACAACAACATTGAAATTAGCATTCTGGAAATGCGTGGTGATCAGGTGAAAATAGGTATCAGTGCACCAAAAGAGGTTCCTGTTTATCGAAAAGAAGTATATTTGCAGATTCAGGAAGAAAATAAGGCTGCAATCACAGCCGAAAGCCTGGAGGCATTAAAAAATATACTGTAAAGTCATAAATTTTTACGCAAAAATACCGATAATTATCATAGACTAGGGAAAGTTTAGGAGTCACATGGAGGTGAATCAGATGATAGATGGAGTGAAGAATGCGGGAATGGCATATCAGGGAAGTAGCCAGAGTTCCTCATCTGTGGAGACAACAAGCAGTGTTGAAAGTAGTGATACACAAGCAGACGCATTAAAAGAAAATAGCACTGCCAAGTGGAACAAGCAGGAACTAAATATAGATGATGGAAAAGACGCATCAGAAAACAAAATGACTTCTCCCACAGAGGCATTAAAAAAAGCAGTAGAAGAAATTAATAAAAATGCTACCAATTCAGAAGTAGTATTTGGAATTCATGAAGCAACAAACCGTATGACCATTAAGATTGTGGATAAGGATTCCAGAAAAGTGATTAAAGAATACCCGCCGGAAAAAACACTGGATATGATTGCAAAGGTGTGGGAGCTGGCAGGACTTTTAGTAGATGAAAAAGGATAGGAGGAATACATATGGCTATCAGAGTATCAGGTCTGGTTTCAGGATTGGATACCGATTCTATTGTACAGGAATTAGTATCGGCATATTCTAAGAAAAAGGATACATATGTCAAGAAACAGACAAAATTGGAATGGAAAATAGATGCCTGGAAAGATTTGAATAAAAAAGTAAATAGTATGTATAAGAAACTTGGTAACTTAAAGTTATCATCTGCTTATACGAAAAAGACAACCACTTGTTCAGATGCAACGAAGGCATTAGTATCTGCGTCTAATACAGCAATTAATGGAACACAGAGCTTAAAGATTACGCAGGTGGCAAAAACCGGATATATTACAGGCGCAGAGCTTGACAAGTCTGTAAGCAACTCTACGAAGTTGAGACAGTTAGGAGTTACAGGAGATGCTTCTGTTGCAGTAACTGTAAAGGGCGTGACGAAAAATGTTGCTCTTAACGGTGATATGACGGTAAAAGATGCAGTGAATGCTTTACAGAAGGCAGGGGTTTCTGCAAATTATGATGAAGCAAATAAAAGATTTTTCGTAAGTGCTAAGGACAGTGGTGTAGAAAACGATTTTGCATTGACAGCGACAGATGCCAATGGTATTAAGGCATTACAGGGACTTGGTATCTATGTAAATAAGAGTTCTAATACAGATGCTTATAAGGCGTGGACAGCTTATGCAGTAGATGCATCCGGAAATGCTGTATTTGATGCTAGTGGTAATCAGATTGCAACTATTGATGAAGCAAAGACAAAGGAAAATCTTCAGACATATTTGGAAACAATCCGTAAGTATCAGTGGAAAGCTGCGCAGGATAGCAGTGTAAATGGTGGTACAATCAATAAATTGGATGCAAACGGAAATGTTGCCGATAGAGAAAACAGCAGTATTAAGTTTTTGGAACAGGATTCTGCAAATAAGAGAACAGAAAATACCAACTTATTGGCAAAGATTACATATGCTAATAATTACTTGTCATTAAGACAGGCACTGGATGCACAAACTGCGCAGACAGATGCAGACGGCAATATGGTATATGAAGCAGATGGAACTACTCCGGTATTGGTTTCAAAACTGACAGATGATGAACAGCAGGAAATGTTTAATCTTTTAACAAAAAAGGATGCCTTAACAGAAGATGAGACAACCAGATTAAACGAGTTAAAAGAAAAACTGGATGTAGATGCAAAGGACTGGAAGAAAATTGAAGGTCATGTTGATGCCGTAAAGCAGTTTGAGGCAGAAGATGATAATGCTTTGGATGTAGAGGCTGTTCGAGCTGCCTATGCAACGAATGGAAAAACAGGAATTGAAGCCCTGGTTGGTAAGGTGGAAACTGCTGAATCAGGAAATACTACTTATACCGGATGGACAGGCCAGATTGGTAAAAACAACGAAGAGATTAATGCTAATACAGAGTCTATTGCAGAAAAAAATGCTTACATAAACAGTCATGCACTTTTAATAGGAGCAGCACCGGAAAATGACACCACGACCATAGATAAGCGTGTAAATGCATTAATGAACAAGATTAATTTTGCAGCAGATCAGTTAGTAAACGGACCGGCAGGTGGATATAGTGATGCACAGCAGGTTGATGCGAAGGATGCGATTATTGAGCTGAATAAAGTAAAATATACTTCTGCAAGCAATAACATTACTGTTAATGGTCTTACAATTACTGCATTACAGGAGACAAATGGTGATGAGATTACCATTACAACTTCTGCAAATGCACAGGGAATGTATGATACCATTAAAGGTTTCCTAAAACAGTATAATGAGTTAATCAAGGAAATGGATACTCTTTATAATGCAGACTCTGCGAAAGGTTATGAACCGTTGACAGATGATGAAAAGGATGCAATGACAGATAAGGAGATAGAAAAGTGGGAGCAGAAGATTAAGGATGCCATTTTAAGAAGAGATGATCGTTTGTCAACCGTTATGAGCACCTTTACTACAGCTATGTCAAAGAGTTTTAAACTCAGTGACGGAAAAACCTATAGCTTGTCTTCTTTTGGTATTAAGACACAGGGATACCTTGCAGCAGAAGAAAACGAAGGTTCTATGTATCATATTGACGGAGATCAGGATGATGAAATATCTTCCGGAAATACAGATAAGTTGTTAGCTGCAATTCAAAGTGATCCGGATGGAGTACAGGAATTCTTCCAGCAGTTAACAGGTAACTTATACGATGAATTGAATAAGAAGATGGGAAGAAGCACTTCTACACATAGTATCTATACCATATATAATGATAAGACTATGCAGACAGAGTATGATGAGTATACCAAGACCATCAAGAAGTGGGAAGAGAAAGTGTCAGATATGGAAGATTACTATTATAAAAAGTTTTCTGCTATGGAGACAGCTTTGTCTAAACTACAGCAAAGTACAAGCTCATTAAGTGGCTTGTTGGGAACATCCTAATAAATCAAGGAGGATAATGAAGGATGATTGCAAACCAAGGATATGCAGCATATAGTAACAGTAAGCTTATGACAGCTTCACCGGGAGAGTTGACATTGATGTTATATGAAGGAGCAATTAAGTTCTGTAATATAGCAATTGTGGCAATTGAACATAATGATATTGAAAAAGCACATATCAATATTGTAAAAGTCGAGAACATTATAGAAGAGTTTCGAGCAACATTAGACCATAAATATCCGGTGTCAAAAGATTTTGAAAAAGTCTATGTGTATATTTATGATCGTTTAGTTGAAGCGAACATAAAGAAAGACAAAGAAATCTTAGAAGAAGTATTGAAGCATCTTCGTACTATGCGTGACACATGGAAAGAAGTTATGGTTCGGGCAAAACAATAGTAAAAGGTGAGGGACTATTGCCAAAAAAGCAGTAGTCCCTTATTATATAAATATGATATATACTATAATAGGTGCGGTAGAAGAAGTGGAGGGTTACAAGTACAATGCAGGATAAGGAATATATTGCAATTTTGCGTCAGAGTTTGGAAAAAAAAGTTCGAATTTTAGATTTGATTATAGAAAAAAATAAAGAGCAAAGAGCAATTTTTTTAGATGAAACAATGCCACCGGAAAGATTAGAAGAAAATCTAAAAGAAAAAGGTGAGTTGATCGATCAATTAAATCAGTTGGATGATGGGTTTGAACAGGTGTACCAGAGAATAAGAGAAATCTTAGCAAAAGAAAAAGACACTTATCGTGATGAAATAAAAAAAATGCAGGAATTAATACGGGAAATTACGGATAAGAGTGCAACAGTACAAACCCAGGAATTGCGAAACAGAGAACTAGCCGTTCAGAAGTTTTCCTCGATTAAAAAGGAAATAAAAAAGGCGCGAACCACTACCAAGGCAGCTAGTCAATACTATAAGAACATGGCAAAAATGAATGTGGTAGACTCACAGTTTTTAGATCAGAAGAAATAGTAAAGAATAACTGGAGGAATCCGGATGGTAATACAGCATAACATGGCATCCATAAATGCCAAGTGTCAGTTAGGGATTAACACGGAAAATAAGAAAAAGTCTACAGAAAGATTATCCGGTGGATATCGTATTAATCGAGCAGCAGATGATGCAGCAGGGCTGGCGGTATCCGAAAAGATGCGATGGTCCGTTCGAGGATTACATCAGGCAAGCCGTAATATAGAAGATGGCACATCGTTGGTACAAGTGGCAGATGGCGGAATGGAGGAAATCCATGCCATATTACAACGCCAAAGAGAACTGGCAGTGCAGGCAGGAAATGACACGAATACAGTAGCTGACCGAAATGCAATACAGCAGGAAGTAAATGCACTTTCTGTAGAAATAACCAGAATTGCCAATGATACTACGTTTAATGGAAAACATATATTAAATTGTAGCGGAAATTTAAGTCATGGTCCGGTAAATGCAGATACTGCAGTCACAAATTTATTAGGAGTGCCGGGGAGTAGAAGTGATGGAGTATTACAAGGTTTTATGGCAACGAATGCGGCAGGGAATATACAATCCCAGCTGTTGTTTGGAGGCTATAGTGCCGGTACGTCTTTTTTGGAAGCAAAGGTATCTGTTGGAGGAGATAACTATACGTTGCGGACAAAGACTCCCTTACCGACGAATTGTGTAGTAACAAATGATACAACCAGTATTGCGAATGGAGTAAAAACCACATTTACCTATCAGGATGATGCGGGTAATGCGGTATTTTCGGTCATAAGAACCGTTGAAAAGATAGCAAATCCTACGGGAAATACCGGAGAAGTATACAAGATGAGTTATGCATTGGAAAATCATACAACGCAACCTATGACCGGAAGTATTGAGGTGAGTCTGGACGTTAAGTTTACAGGGAATGACAATCCATCTTTTCTTATGGACAATGATGTAAATGAAACAATCATTACCAATGCGATTCAGTATCCGGATAATGCAGGACATATGCCGGGAGTAATGAACTTGTTTTCTAACGATAATCCTTATTTAAATGTGCAGGCAATTGTAAATGGGTACGGGGCAACCACTCCGGATTATGTGAAAATAGGGCAGTATAATAATATAGCGGGAAATGATTGGAGAGCGAATATGACAATTTCGGATTCTGCCTATGATGTAGGATGGAATAATATCAATGTGGGAGCAGGTGGAATCTCTGGGGCATATACCACAATGTATGGGGTATCTGACCCGTTGCTTAACCCGGTTCTGGCAGGAAGTCATTCTGTTCCGGTAGAATTAAATATTCAGGCAAGTGACAGAGCACATACGGCAATTACAATTCCACTAGTAAATTGTACAGCTGAAAAATTAGGTGTAGATGCATTGAATGTAATGTCCTTTAATGATGCAGGAGCAACCTTAGATAAAATCGATAAAGCAATCGATAAGGTGTCGGAATATCGTTCTGACATGGGAACAATATATAATCGATTGGAAAAGGCAAAAAATAACGTTAATAATATAGAGGAAAATGTACAGTCTGCCGAGTCTGGAATACGTGATGCAGACATGGCAGAAGAAATGGTAAAGTATGCAAAAGACAATATTTTAGAGCAGGTAGGACAGTCAATGTTGGCACAATCAGGAAAGATAAACGAGGGTGTTTTGCAACTTTTACAATAAAAATAAAAAAATATAAAAAAATTTCATTTTAGGTGTTAAGTATTGGACAAAGAGTCCGATATAAAATACAAGTAAGCAAGTTACTAAAGCTTCAGTGGCGGAATCGGAAGGAGCGTACGGCCGGACGAGAAGTCACAAACTAAATTTATTACATGCAGCATGGATGCTGCAACATATTCAAGGAGGAATAATATTATGGTAGTACAACACAACATGCAGGCTATGAATGCCAACAGACAGTTAGGAATCACAACAAGTGCACAGGCTAAAGCAACAGAGAAATTATCTTCTGGATACAGAATCAACCGCGCAGGCGATGACGCTGCTGGATTATCTATTTCTGAAAAAATGAGAAGCCAGATCAGAGGATTAAACAAAGCTTCTGACAACGCTCAGGACGGTATCTCTGCTATTCAGGTAGCTGAAGGTGCATTAAACGAAACTCATTCTATCTTACAGAGAATGAACGAATTAGCAACTCAGGCTGCTAACGATACTAACACAACTATCGATAGAAATGCTATCCAGGCTGAAATGGATGCTTTAACATCTGAAATCGATAGAATTCGTTCTACCACACAGTTCAATACTCAGAACTTACTTGATGGTGATTTCAAGAACAAGAATCTTCAGATTGGTGCTCTTGAGGGACAGAACATTTCTATCAGCGTAAGCAACATGGATTCTTCTGCAATCGGAGTAAACAACTTAAAGGTTTCTTCTTTCGATTCTGCAGGATCTGCTATGACAAAGATTCAGTCCGCTATCGATATCGTATCTACACAGCGTTCTGCTCTTGGTGCATTACAGAACAGATTAGAGCATACAATTGCTAACTTAGACAACGTTGCTGAAAATACTCAGGCTGCTGAGTCTCGTATCCGTGACGTTGATATGGCTGAAGAAATGGTTGAATACAGCAAGAACAATATTCTTGCTCAGGCTGGACAGTCTATGCTTGCTCAGGCTAACCAGAGTACTCAGGGTGTATTATCCTTACTTCAGTAATCATAATAATTACCATACAAAAAAGAGTTGCCGTAGGCAACTCTTTTTTGGTATCTTGGTATCATAGGAAATACGGTATCATGAAAGTATGAAATTAGTCATAAGTGTTTGGAAATACAATCTGAAAGATATTTTCAAAGAATTTTTCGAAACTATGATTCTTCTTTGCTTTTTCATGTCCGTTATGAGCAATTTCTTTTCTTTGTTTTTCGTGAGAAAGATAATATTCTACTTTTTCCACTAGATCTTCTTGGCTTTCATAATAAACAAAATCCTCGTCGGGAACGAAATAATCTAAAAAGTCAGATTGAAAACTGGTAAGTAAAAATCCACCAGCACCTAAAATATCCATTCCACGTAAAGGAATGCCGGTTTGAATGCTTCGCAACGTAATATTTAGATTGATTTTACTATTTGCAAAGACATAAGGCATTTCAGAATAATAGTCAATAGCACCCATGTTTGTAGCGTTTGGAATAACTGCATTTTTGTTTAGCGTGTAAAGTCTTAAATTGCAATGCTTTGCAACCGCAGTTAAGAGACGTTGCCGTTCTATGGAAGTCAGCTTTCGGTCAATAAAGTAGTTAGAGTAAATATACTCAGGAGTTTCTATTCCGGATGGAGTGGATTGATAAGGTGCAACCCGCTGCAATTCGGCAATAATATCAGGAGTAAGAACTTCTTCAATAAAGTTATAGCCTTGTATCTTTAACTGGGCTTCCATAATAGCATCCAAATATCCCTTGATATAGTCGTTTACCGTAGCAAGACGATCAAAGAAGTTATGATCTTCGTTATAGAGGGAACCAACGAAAGATACATCTGCAGAAAGCTTTTCATGATCATAAGGCTTTTCCTGTAAGTAATCAATAATCGTACTGTTTACCGGAAGAGTGCTATAATAAACTGTATTAATGCCACCATTTTTTAACTTTAAATATTCCTGTTTATCAAACATAAAAACATAATTATTGGGATTGATAAGCGAATAGGAATAAAGCATGACGTAAGGATTGTCATAAAGGGCAGCAATATACTTAATCCCCAGTTTTTGACAGTTGTTAGAGACAATAGGAAAGTAATTAAAAGAGAAGCAACAGTCGTAAAAAGTGTCTCCAACAAATTCGGTAAATGCTTTGTCAAATTCGATGCTGGTTCGTTCTTGATAGTCTTTATGAAAAAAAGGTACAAATTCATGTCCGGCCTGTTCTAATGTAAATTGTACATCCACCTTTCCGAAGCAGGGCCAATCTAAATATAAAATACGCATAATAATCTCCTTTCTGCCTTTTTAAGAAATAGAAAATGCCAGTCGCAGTAATTGTTCCAGACGAACCGGATAGTTATAATCCCTGGCTACTCGTTCAAAACCGTTTTGAGCAATTTCCTGACGCTTTTTTTGGTGTTCCAGATAGTAGGAAGTAATGTCTTTTAACTCATCTAAATTCCCGTAAGTTACTAAGTCTGTGCCTACATTAAAAATCTCGGAAAGTTCCGGCTGGAAATTAGTTAAGACAAAACCACCGCATCCCATAATATCAAAAATCCGCTGAGGAAGACCGGAACGAATTGCTTTACAGGTGGTGTTGAGGTTAATTTTGCTTTCATGGAAAATAATAGGCATTTCCGTTAGTGATTTTGCAAAACCACGATTGTGAACTTTTGGTAAAACAGAAGTGTCACTTCCGGTATATAAATCTAAGTTAAAATGTTCTGACAAAATTTTCATTGTTCGTAATCGTTCCACAGCAGTAATTTTATTTCCAATATAAAGTTGTGCCATTGTTTTTCGGTCTGTTAAAAAAGTTTCCAAAGGATAGGTGTAAAATCCGGGTAGGTGTGCCTTAAAGGCAGCTACAATTTCATCTGTTAATAAGTCTTCAAGAAAGAAATAACCGTATACCCGTAGCTGTGCTTCGATTAAACCATTTAGATATCCTAAAAGGTATTCAGGGGGATTTACCAGGTTGTCATAGGGGCATTTTTCGGTATAAAGCGAACCTACAAAAGAGATGTCAGCAGAAAAACGTTCTATGTCAGTAGAAGAAGCTGCCTGAATAACCTGTTGTTTTCCTTTGATATTGACGGCAAGTGGAAAATGAAATACATGTCCCGGATTGAGGGGGGAGATTTCATCGTACTGTGCCCGGTCAAAGAGAAATATACGGTTGCAGGGATTCTGAATAGATTTGGCAAAAAGTTCTAATACAGGAGAATCCACGGTCCAACAAAGGTATGGAATTTTAAAGATATTGCAAACTTCAGAAATAATTGGAAAGAAGTTTACCGTAAAAATACAATCTTGGGGATGTTCCATTAAATAATCGCCTACAATGCGAGCAGAATCTCCAAAAACAAGTTCTTTATTTGTGATTTCTTCTGTAATTTGTGATACAGTATGTCCAAGTTCTTCAAACCCTTCGATAATATCAGGTTCGCAGATACTACCGTAGCGGTAAAATAGTATTTTCATATTAGTTTAAATCCTCCTGTACAATGGAAATTATTTTTTCAAGCTGGTGCTGATAAGAAAAGAGGTCACGCACTTTTTTGTATCCGTTTATAGCAATGGTCAGTCGTTCTTTTTCATGAGTGAGATAATAGGAACATTTTTCCTGAAGTTCTTCTATGCTGCGAAATACTTCGATTTCTTTTCCTATGACAAATAAGTCTTCCAGTTCTTCCTGATAGTTGGTAAGAACAAATCCGCCACATCCCATAATATCAAGAATTCTTTGGGGAACGCCGGTTTCAATAGAAGATAAGGTAATGTTTAAATTAATCTTACTTAAGTAAAAGATTTTGTTCATAATGGTGTAGTAATCAACGCTGTTATGAACAGTTACATTTTGTAAAAAGTCAGTAGGACTTTTGGTATATAGATGCACATCAAAATTTTGTGCAAGTGTATTTAACACAGTAATACGCTCTAATTCAGCCAGTTTTCTTGGGAAAAATAGCAGTCCCAAATAAGTAGCATCACTTAAAAGGGCAGTTTGATTCCAACTGGAGACATCCGCCTGCTGAAGCAAAAAATCAATACAGTCTTGCGGTAAATCCTGCCAATAACGAGGAGCTTCCCAGTGACACATATTTTGCATTAAATATAATTTTAACTTTAGTTGTAAATGTTCGGGAAAGGCTTGTATAAGAGCGTTATATGTATTACTCTCATAGAGCCCCCCTACGAAGGAAATATCATGGGAATATAGTTGTTCATCTTCTGGAGTAATATCAAGACATCCGGTACGTTCTACGTTTACTGCAAGCGGTAAGTGGTAGATATGTGGAGCATGTGCTTCTAACAGCCGTTTACATTGCATTTTGTCGAAAATAAAGGTATAATTTGTATTATGAAAAATAGCAGATGTAAAAAGCGAAATTAACGGAGAGTCATAGGTCCATGAAACATAAGGAATGGACATTTCTGCACATATATCAGATGCCGCAGGAAGAAACAAATAAGAAATAACGCAATCGTAAGAATGGGAAGATAGTTGTTTGCGTAATTGTTCATTTTGTTCCTCAACGGACTGATTAGGATCAAAAGGAGTTGTCTCAAGAATATCCACAGGATAGTTCATGCTTTGTAAAGCCCATAGGATATCGTAGATAGAATTGTGTGCTGGAATAAATAAAAAGTTCATGGTAACCTCCCAAAAATAATAAATAACAATATATAAGTTCATTTTAGCGAAAAAGCAGGGAAGAAACAAGAGAAAGTTTGCGAAATAAGAGGTTAAGAAATGGAAGATAGAGAAGCGTTTAAAAAGACAGAGCAATTTGCAATAGAAGAAGAAGCAAGAGAAAATCGCTGGCAGCAGGAGTACGGGAAAAAACTTCCGGAAGTAATGGCACAAATAGACCAATTACTAAAAGAAGGAACCGAGGAAGCAAAGTGGAAACTACATGCAATGTTTTTGGATAAGAGTTTTTTTAATAATTACCGACAAACAGATGAAATGGCTACAATGTATGTGGTTATGCAAATTTTTGAAGGAGAACGAAATAGCGGCATTACACCGGGAATCTTAGATAGCGGAAGAGATGCAGAGCAGTTAAGAAACTATATACAATCAATAAAGTTTCTTCTATATCGTTTAGATTTTGAAATAGATGAGCAGGCGGGAGAAAAATTAATAGCGTATTTTCAAGAACAAAATACTTCCACAATTGTCATAGAGACTATGCTCACCACAGTTGTTATGCGCCCGTTTATTGTTGTAAGAAAGTTGGAACAGTTATTTGAACAACATCGTATGCTGAAAGAACTGTTTATGATATATAACTTTATCAATGATAAATATCCCGGAAATAAGCGGATTTTGAAGAAACAGGCAGAATTGTATGCAAGAACCGGGCATCAAGAGCTGGCACAGCAATGCATGGAACAGATTGGCGATTATCCGGAAGGGATTTGCGGAAGCCGGGAAACAGTTTTGTCTATACAAGAAAAAATCTGGCGATTGCGTTATATGGAAAAAGAAGCATGCACGGAAATCGCAAGGGAAATAAAAACATTAAAATTATCACCGGAAGGGTGGAAGTGTTTTCTGGAAAATGAACCGGTGTTTGCTCCGGAATATTATTTGTTATTGACAAATGCCATGTTAAATGAGGAATTAACAGAAATTGCGGAAATAACATTATTGTTTGCAAACGAGAAAGTGTCCGGAAACGAAATGATTTTATCCTTATTGGCGGATATGTATATTAATCAGGGTGCATTTAAAGAGGCGTTGGAGGTTTTGGAACAAATCCAACAGCCTAGCGATATCATATTAAAATTGCAGCAAGTATGTCGGGAGAGAATAGTGTAATGAATGATAAAAAAATTTGTTTTATTATGTGCGTAAATAATGAAGATTACATGGAAGAACAAGTAGCATATTTAAATCATTTGCAAGTGCCGGAAGGTTATGAAATTGATGTATTAAATGTGTATGGTGCAACCTCTATGACCTCAGGATATAATGAGGCAATGCATGCAAGTGATGCAAAATACAAAGTATATCTTCATCAGGATACATTTATTATAAACCCTAATTTCATAGCGGATTTACTGGAAATTTTTGAAGAGGAACAAATAGGGTTGGTTGGTATGGTAGGAACTCCACACATGCCGGAAAATGCAATTATGTGGAATGACTTTCGGTATGGAAAGTTATATTGCAGCATGATTTATCAGGCGGGTATCAGTGTCATTGGAGAGATGTCTGAAAAATATATGGAAGTAGAAGCAGTAGATGGTTTTCTTATGGCAACGCAGTATGATGTAAAGTGGCGAGAGGATCTATTTCAAAAGTGGGACTTTTATGACGTTTCCCAGAGTTTTGAATTTCGGAAAAAGGGCTATAAAGTAGTTGTGCCAAATATGGAAACCCCATGGTGCATCCATGATGATGGATTTTTCAATTTAAAAAATTACTATGTAGAACGAAAGAAATTCTTAGAAGAATATCATTGGGGCAAGCAGGCCAAAGAAAAAGTATCGATTATTATTCCTACTTATAACCGAGAACATTTAATACAACGTGCCATAAAAAGTGTATTAAATCAGAGCTATGGTGAGTTTGAACTTTTAATAGTGGATGACGGTTCTACCGATAATACCGAAGAAGTGGTAAGACAGATAAAGGATGACAGGATTCGATATATTCGTTGTGAAGAAAATAAGGGAGCAGCGGCAGCCAGAAACAGAGGAATAGCTGAGGCTAAGTATGATTACATAGCCTTTCAGGACAGCGATGATGAGTGGTATCCGGGTAAGCTGGAAAAGCAAATGAAAGTAATGTTAGAATCTTCTGAAAAAACAGGGTTGGTATACTGTGAGTACCATTACGATGGTGTAAATGGAGTAGAAGGCATTTCCCCTAGCAGAGAGATTCCTTTAGAGCAGAAACAGGGATATATCTTTCCGGAGCTTTTGGCAGGAAATATGATAGGAACACCAACCATGTTGGTAAAAAGAGAATGTTTTGATAAGGTGGGACTGTTTAATGAAAAGTTCCCTTGCCTAGAAGATTATGAGTTAGTACTTCGCATTGCAAGGGAATATGAAGTGGGATTTGTTCCGGAATGTATGGTGGAAGTGCATGCAAATACAGAATCGGTTACCAATAATGTAGAAGGCTATTTGTATGCTAGTTGTATTCTGGCAGGCACCTATAAAAAAGAACTTTTAGAGTATGGAATGTTTGATATTATTGTAGGTTCTATTGTTGAAAAGGCAAAGGAATTGAACCGATTAGAAGATGTGGTGAAATATTTGGAAGTGGTTATGGCAAAATGAAAAAAGTAACAGTAATAACTCCATGCTATAATTCCCGAAAATATTTGGGAGAATGCCTGGAGTCATTAGAAAAGCAAACCATAGGAATGGAAAACTTACAAGTTATTTTGATAAATGATGCATCTACGGATGATACCTGGAAAATGATTTTGGAGTTTGAGAATAGATATCCGGAGTCTGTAGTTGCCATAAATCTGCCGGAAAATCGTAGGCAAGGTGGAGCACGAAATGAAGGGTTAAAGTATGCAAGCGGAGAATACATTGCCTTTTTGGACTCGGATGATAACGTATTACCACAAGCCTATGAACGGATATATCAATATGCTGTTAAGACAGATGCGGATATAGTTCAGTTTAATCACTATAATTATACGAAAAATGAAGAAGAGCTATGTGATAATTGCAAATTAGAAGGAACAATTCAGTTACAAGAAAAATCCACCAGAAAACTATTTTTAATGGCAGAAGCTATGACAATGGGATGTTGGAATAAGATATATCGTCGTAAGATGGTAGAGGAAAGTCAGGCAACCTTTGCAGAACATCGTATTTACGAAGAACCAAAGTTTGTATATCCGCAAATGTTTTATGCCAGAAAAGTCTCTTGCATGAAAGATGCATTTTACCGAATACGAATGAATCAGGAAAGTACCATGCATTGCGAAGCGAAGAAAACAGGAAGATTGTTAGATCATCCGGAAGTGCAAATGCAGACATTTCAATATATGACCGAGCATCAAGAACTGATGAAGAATTATTATGAAGAAATAGAATTCTATTTTTTAAAGACTTATTATATCGAAACGTTGTTTTTCGCAGGACAGGGAAAACTACTGCTGGATGTTGATTACTTTAAAAAGATGCAGGACAATGTGAAGAATTTATTTCCCCGATGGAAAGAAAATTGCTATTTAAAGGAAAATGATGAGAAAAAACTAAGGAAAGTTTTGAGTACAGTACAAGAGACATATGATCAGGGAAAATTAAATGTATTGTGCGAAGATGTATATAACATTATGATGGGATGACAGAAGGTGAGAAAATGGAACAGCGCGAAGAGAAATTTGATACATTAGTAAGATTCATTGAAGAAGATGCTCTAAATGGAAAAAATTATGAGTATTTAGGTGATTATTATATGGAAGAAAACACAGAAAAGGCATATCTGTGTTATGAAAATGCACTCTTCTGGGGAAACGTGGATGAGGAAGAAATAAGAAATAAGATAAGGGAATTAGATAAGAAGAATGTTAATCACCATAAAGTATCTATTGTGATACTTTCTTATAATGCAAAAGAGATTATGAAAGGATGTATTGAAAGTATTCGTAAAAACAATCCTAAAACAGCATATGAGTTAATTGTGGTGGATAATGCATCTACAGACGGAGTTGTTGATTGGTTAAAGGAACAAAATGATATTGTTTTGGCATGTAACCAAGAAAATGTTGGTTTTCCGAAAGGGTGTAATCAGGGGATAGAACTGGCTGGAAAAGAAAATGATATTATGCTTTTGAATAATGATACCATTGTAACAGAAAATGCATTATTTTGGCTTAGAATGACCATATGTGAACACCCAATTGGGGCAGCCGGAAGTATTTCAAATATGACAGAAAAGGTATCGGCGACAGTAAAGGGAAAAGAAACAAGAAGTATGGAAGAGCAGTTGGAATATGCACGGTATAATAATGTATTATTAAAACACTCATTTGAATGCAGAGTGTCATTATTGGGATATGCCCTTTTGTTTAAGAGAACAGCATTAGAAAAAACCGGATATTTAGATGAGATATTTTCACCGGGATGTTTTGAAGATTTGGATATATCGATTCGGTTGATTCAGGAAGGATACCAGTTGGCGTTGTGCTACAATAGTTTTATTTTCCATTACGGCAGTACAAGCTTTAAAAAGAATATTGATTGGTATGAAAATCTTATCACAAAAAATTTTTATGTATATAAAGAAAAATACGGATTTGATGTAGATTATTATATGAATCAGAGAGATGATTTGATTGAACATCTGCCAAACGACACCAATTGCGCATTTCAACTGTTAGATGTTGGTTGTGGGTGCGGAAGTACCATGCTGAGAATAGAAGGATTATATCCCAATGCAGAAGTGGTTGGAGTGGAAAAGTGTGTAGAAGCAGTGAAAATCGGAAAAAAAATAGCGGAAATTTATGAGATGGATATAGAAAAGCAAGAATTGCCTTTTGAAAAAAGCAGATTTGATTATATTTTTATGGGAAATGTTTTAGAACAGACATCGAATCCTAGAGAAGTTCTGCGAAAAGTAAAAAAATATCTAAAACCGCAAGGAAAAATCATTGCATCTATTTATAATTGTGGAAATGTAAAAAATATTTATGGATTAATGCAAGGAAAAGTATACGAAACAGAACGATATGGGCTTTGGGATATAAAAAATATACAGTGTTTTACAGGAGAAAAGATTCTACAATTATTTCAAAATGTAGGTTTGCAAGTTAAGGATATTACATATTTAGAGAATGAATTATCCGAAGGAGAGGAACTATTTTTAAGGCAAACGGAAGAATTGCCAAACAGAGTGCCACAAGAGTTGTTGCGAGCCTATAATTATATTCTGATTGCTGAAAATTAAGTAGAAAAGGATAAGAATATAGACAATAAACATTAAGATATGTTAAGAAGAAACCGATATATATATTACATACAAAGCCATGGAAGGAGAAAGAAAAATGCAGAATGAATTCAAGGAAGAAATAGAGGCACTGGAGACATTAAAAGAATACAACAAAAAGGTTGTAAAGGCATTAAAAGAAATTGTACCGGAATTAAAGGGGGATAAGAAAGAGGATACCGATGAGTATTTGCAGCATATTTTGAAAGGGGTTAACTGGGAGATACAAGTGCTGAATGGTACAATGAATTATTTAAATAGAGAGAAAGAGGTTATTTCTAAGGAAAAAGCAAATAAAGTTGTTATAACCATCAATGAGGCAGTAAGCAACAAGGATAATCAGAAGATAGCACAGGCGGTAGAAGAGGGCTTACTTCCGTTTCTGGAAAAATTAAATGAAATATAAAATCCAAAATAGGGACTCTTAAAAAGAGTGCCCTGTTTTTGCATTAGAAAATTTACAGATTTTGGTGGGAAGAGAAATGGTATATTCGATGGCAGTTCCGCCATATACAATAGCGGACATAAATCAATATAATTGCAGTTATAATAATTTCCCGAACTATGCATTACTTTTGATAGATAAAGAAAGCTATATTTGTAGTTCGGTGATAGAAAATTCAGATGAAGGTCAAGTCCCTGATGATAGGGTGATACATAATCTTCAAGTAGGAAGATATTGTTCATTGTCAAATGATATATATTTTTTGATTGGCCGTGGAAAGGATTATAGTCGTATAACTACGTCTGCAGCAAAAGTATTTCATCAAGCGCCTAATGTGTTTCAAAAACACCGTGAGAAGGGAAGCATTATTATAGAAAATGATGTGTGGATAGGGCGCAAAGCATCGATTATGTCAGGAGTTACAGTACACAATGGTGCAATTGTGTCGGCGATGGCACATGTAGTAAAGGATGTTCCTCCATATGCAATTGTTGGTGGCAATCCTGCAAGGGTAATTGGATATCGTTTTGATGAGGAAGTCATAAAGAAAATGCAGACAATACAATGGTGGTATTGGACAGAAGAAAAAATTGAAGAAAACGCAAACTATTTTAATGACGATGTAGAGAGCTTTTGTTCACGGTTTTACAATGAGGCAAAAGAAGAAGTTGAGAAAATTGTTTCTAAGGCGGAAAAATGTGAGAAGGACAGATATTTCATCCTTTTGGATTATGATGACAATTATCCGGTGACACCAGATGTAGTAGACGAATTTTTAGATGTGAATGGAATGAACAAGGAGAAAGAGTTAATTGTATTTTATAATGGGGATTCTCAAAAGCCGGGATTTGCAAGGCAACTTCAAGAGATAATAGCGAAATTTAATAAGAACCCACAGATACAATGTTCTATTCAATGGAGAGAAGGCGGAATGGAACAAATAAAGGAATTAATGCCAACTATAAAACATCTGATAATTAATAGAAGACCAGAAACGGTTCGACTAATGTGCTATGCGGATTTATATGGAGAAGAAGTAGAAATTATATCAGGTGTAGATTTACCTATTTTAAAATAATTTAAGAAAGAGAAGAACAGATGAAGATATTGATAACCGGAGCTAGTGGGTTTGTAGGAAGAAACGTAAAAGAGTATTTGGAAAAAAAGAATGAGGAATACGAGATATATGCTCCGACCAGTAAGGAATTAGATTGTTTAAATGAGCAGGAAGTAACGGAATATTTAAAAAAGCACAGATTTGAATATGTTTTACATTTTGCGGTATACGGAGACGGGATAGATAAAACCAAAGATGGCACAAAGATATTAGATTATAATCTGCGGATTTTTCTGAACTTTGCCAAGAATTCCATGTATTACGGAAAGATGTACTATACAGGCTCCGGTGCAGAATATGACAAAAGAAGTGAAATTGTAAGTGTGTCAGAGGAAGAAATAGGACAGTCCATACCGGTAGATCAATATGGATTGATGAAGTATACCATTCAACAGATAATAGAAAAAAGTGATAATATATATAATTTCCGACTGTTTGGTATTTTCGGAAAATATGAATATTATCCGGTTAAATTTATCTCTCTTGCATGCTGCAAAGCGATTAAAGGACTTCCACTTGCTATGAGACAGAATGTGTATTTTGACTATTTATGGGTAGAGGATTTTTGCAGAATGGTAGAGCGGTTTTTATGGCAAGAACCTAAATTTCATACATATAACATGGTTTCGGGCCAAAAGATTAGTCTGGAAGAGATATGCAACATGGTATTGAAAGTAAGCGGAAAAGATTTACCGGTCTATATTTGCAAAGAGGGACTTGGAAAAGAATATACAGCATCAAACAAAAGATTTTTAGAGGAATGTCCGGACTTTGTGTATACCCCAATGGAACAGGTAATCGAAAAATTGTATCGATGGTATATGCAGAATGAAACAATGATTGACATATATAAATTACTTTATTAGGAAAGAGAAAAAACTATGAAGCTAGAAGATATGTTATTAACAGAAAAAGAAAGCGTAAAAGACGCAATTGTACGATTGGAAAAAGTAAGATGTAAAGTTGTCTATATCGTAAAAGGGAAAAAATTACTGGCATCGGTTTCAGATGGTGATATCAGAAGATTTTCTTTAAAATCCGGTGACATCAATGAGAGCGTTAGCTGCATTGCAAATTATGAACCCCATTCCTTCCGGGAGTACGAAAAGGATAAGTGGTTAGAAGTTTTTAAAGAAACACAGTTATATTCAGTTCCCATTACAAATCTGAATGGCGAGATTATCGGAATCGTATTCCGAAACGGAACTATCGTAAAAGAACAGAACAAAATGGATGTTCCGGTTGTAATGATGGCAGGAGGAAAAGGAACACGTCTTCATCCATATACGAAGATTCTTCCAAAGGCATTAATTCCAATTGGAGATATTCCTATCTCAGAGCATATTGTGAATCGGTTTTATGAAAGTGGATGTACAGAGTTTTTCTTTTTGGTAAACCATAAAAAAGGAATGATACAGTCCTATTTTGATAACATTGAAAGAAAGTATGCCATTCATTATATCGAGGAAACAGAGCCCCTTGGAACAGGAGGTGGTTTAAGCCTGTTAAAAGGACAGATTCAGCAGGATTTTGTTTTAACAAATTGCGATATATTAATCGATGCAGACTATACTGCGATATATAAAATGCATGAGAAAAAAGGAAACTTTATTACGATGGTGCTTTCAGAGTATAATGCACATATTCCGTATGGAGTAGTGTCCATAGATGAGGAAAATAATTACGAAGGGGTAACAGAAAAGCCAACCCTTAAGTATCTGATAAACACCGGTGTATATATTGTAAATGCACGTGTAATAGAAGAACTGGCAGATAATACAGCCATTGGATTCCCGGATATTATTGAAAAATATCGAAAAGCGGGCGAAAAGATTGGCTGTTATATCGTAAATGAATCAGCATATATGGATATGGGACAATTTGAAGAATTAGAGAAAATGAAAGAACGACTAAATGTACAATAGAAGGAAAAGGACAGAAGGATGAAGAAACGAGTAGCAGATATTATCATGGATACATTGATAGAATATGGGGTCACAGATTGTTTTGCAGTTGTAGGCGGTGGAGCAATGCATTTGGATAATGCTTTGCTGGTATGCGACAAGATGAATAAATACTTTAATCATCATGAGCAGGCATGTGCTATGGCGGCGGAAGCATATGCGCGATACAGTGGAAAAATGGCGGCTGTTTGTGTAACTTCCGGACCGGGAGCTACCAATACACTAACAGGTGTTATGGGAGCATGGCAGGATAGTCTGCCGATGATTGTTCTTTCCGGACAGGTTCGCTATGAAATTTCCGTTCCGAAGTCAGGTCTGAATCTTCGCTATAGAGGTATTCAGGAATTTGAAATCATACCAACCGTAAAAAATATGACAAAATATGCAGCAATGCTTACCGACCCGTTAGCGGTAAAAAGAGAAGTGGTAAAAGCAATTCAAATCGCCATGGATGGAAGACGTGGACCGGTATGGCTGGACATTCCTCAGGATATTCAGAATGCAAGGGTAGAGGAAGAAGAATTGTATGCAATAGAGCCGTATCAAAGCAGTGTTCCAGAAGCGACAGGGGAAGAAGTAGAAAAGGTATTGAACATATTACAGGAAGCAGAAAGACCATGTATTCTGGCAGGTTCGGGAATCCGAAGCAGTCATTCTATGGAAGCATTTCTGAAATTTGCAGATAAAATGCAGATTCCGGTTATCGGAGGAGCATGGGTTGCAGATAATTTATATATGGAGCATCCACTTTATTTCGGACCATCCGGAAATATAGGACCAAGAACCGGAAATTTCATTTTGCAGAATGCAGATGTAATTCTTGCTTTGGGAAACAGTCTGGGATTCCGACAGACTGGATTTAATCAGGAAGGATTTGCACCGAAAGCGAAAATCTATATGGTGGATGCAGACGCAGACGAAGCGAAGAAACCGGGAATAAAAATTGCAGGTTTCATACAGGCAGAATTGAATAAATTTTTTGAAACAACAGAAAGTCTGGAAATTTCGGTAAAAGAACATAAAGAATGGATGAATTATTGCAATAAATTAAAGATGAGATTCTCACCTTTCGAAGCAGTTGAAAAAGGAGTAGACTTGAATGAAAGAGTTTGTTCCTATTATTTTTGGAAGGTATTTCAGAAGTATGAGCCGGAGGATAGCATACTGGCGCTTGGAAATAATACAGCAAATACAGCAAAACTTCAGGTTGGAATACAAAAGAAAGAACAGCGTGTTATTACCAATTATACATGCGGTTCTATGGGATATGATGTGCCGGCAGCGGTAGGAGTAGCGGTAGCCTCCGGGAAAAAAGTATATTGTGTCACAGGGGATGGAAGTGTTATGATGAACTTACAGGAACTTCAAACCATTGTACAGTATAAGTTACCGATACATTTGACGGTATTTTCCAATGAAGGATACGGAGCAATCCGACAGACAAGTAAGAACTTTTTTAATGGAGCATATATTGGATGTACACCGGATACAGGAGTGAGCTTCCCGGATTTCAAAAAAGTGGCAGAAACATTTGGATTTCGATATATTTGTTGCCATAATAACGGGGAAGTGGAAAAGTGCATTCAGGAAATGATGCAGAGTAAGGAAAGAGTGTTACTGGAGGTGTTGCAGGCATTTGATGATCCGGTTACGCCAAAAGTTATGTCAAGATTGGATGAAAACGGAAAAATGCTGACACCTGCATTGCAGGATATGTATCCGTTTTTAGAAAAAGAAGAAATGGATAAGTTAATGTTTAATTAAGGACTGGGAGAAGAAAAATGATACATTTAGCAGAACCAAATTTAACAGGAAATGAGAGAAAATATTTAAATGAGTGTATAGATACCACGTTTGTATCTTCCGTTGGTGCATTTGTGAGCAAGTTTGAAGAGGAAGTGGTAAGGGTTACAGAAGCAGATTTTGGAACCGCAGTTTCTTCTGGAACCGCAGGATTACATATGGCATTGAAAGCAGTTGGAGTGGAAAAGGACGAGCTGGTATGTATTCCTTCTTTTACTTTTATTGCAACAGCGAATGCAGTAATGCATTGTGGGGCACAACCGTGGCTGATTGATATTGCAAAGGATTCATGGACCATGGACCCTGATGTATTGGCACAGGAATTGCAGGAAAAGGCAGAGGTAAGAGACGGAAAAGTTTATCACAAGTCCAGCGGAAAAAGAATTGCAGCAATTATGCCGGTGTATACGTTGGGAATGCCGGCAGATATGGATAAGATAAAGCGTATTGCAGCAGAATATCACCTTCCGGTGGTTGCCGATGCAGCAGCGGCAATTGGTGCCAGATACAAGGGAAATAATATTGGAAAAATCGCAGATGTTACGGTATTTTCTTTTAATGGCAATAAAACCATTACCTGTGGCGGAGGCGGCGCACTTGTTAGCGCAAATCAGCAAATCATTGAAAAGGCACATCATCTGGCAACTACTGCAAGATGCGGTATCGAATACGAGCATGATATGGTAGGATACAATTATAGAATGACAAATATTCAGGCAGCAGTGGGTTGTGCACAGTTAGAGCGTGTAGACGAATTCGTAGAAAAGAAAAAATACATAAGAGAGTATTACAGTAAACATTTAAGTGGAATTAAAGATATTTCTTTCTTCCCGGAAGTAGAGTGGGCAGAAAGTGCATGCTGGTTTTCCGGTTTGGTTTTGAGTGATAAGTATGAAGTGAAAAAGGTTTGCGAACTTTTGAAGGAAAAAGGAATTGAAGCAAGAACATTCTGGAAACCGGTACATCAGCAGAAACCGTATGTGAATGAAGAACGGTCAGAAATGAAAGTTGCAGACAATCTTTGGAAACATGTATTAACATTACCAAGTTCCACAGGAATTACTGAGGAAGAATTAGAGCAGGTTGTTAAGGCGATAAAAGAGATATTTTAGTTGTGTGAACTTGAGATAGGAGTATATGGTGGAAGATATTATTCTATTGGGATTTGGCGGACATGCCAAAAGTGTCATAGATACCATTGAAAAGCAAAATAAGTATCAGATTGTTGGATTTACCGATAAAAGCCGGGACAAAGTATATAAAAAATATCAAACAATCGGGACAGACGATGATTTGGAGAAGATTTTTCAAAAAGGAGTGAAAAATGCTTTTATAACCATTGGGTATTTGGGAGATTCCGCGATAAGAAAACAATTATTTTATCGTCTAAAAGAAATTGGCTACCATATACCGGTGATTGTTGATGATACAGCAGTGATTGCAACAGATGCAAGAATCGGAGAAGGAACGTATGTAGGTAAAAATGCAGTCATAAACTCCGATGCCAGTGTGGGAAAAATGTGCATTGTTAATACGGGAGCTATTGTAGAACATGATTGTGTGGTAGGTGATTTTTCTCATGTTGCAGTGGGAGCGGTTGTGTGTGGTATGTCAAAAGTCGGAGCAGAGACATTAATAGGTGCAAATGCTACTGTGATACAGTGTATGGACGTTGGAAATCAATCAAAAGTCGGAGCAGGAGCGATTGTATTAAAACAGGTGCCTGACAATACAACGGTAAGTGGCGTTTGGAAAGGAAGCAAGCAGCAGAGAGGTGACGGAAGTGAATAGGGTATATATTATTGCAGAAGCAGGTGTAAATCACAATGGAAATATTGATATTGCAAAACAACTCATTGATGTAGCAGCGAAAGCGGGAGTAGATGCCGTTAAATTCCAAACATTTAAAACGGAGAGTCTGGTATGCAAAGATGCAAAAAAAGCAGAATATCAGACGGAAACTACAGATAAGGCAGAGTCGCAGTTTGAAATGTTAAAAAAACTAGAACTGACGCTAGATATGCATAAAGAATTAATAGAGTATTGCAAGCAAAAGAATGTTACATTTTTATCTACTCCGTTTGATTTGGAAAGCATTGACTTGCTGGAACAATTAGGAATGGAAGTGTATAAGATTCCATCCGGAGAGATTACCAATTATCCATATTTAAAGAAAATAGGTCATACGGGTAAAAAGGTAATTATGTCCACGGGAATGAGTAGTATTGAGGAAGTAAGACAGGCAGTAAAAGTTTTAAAGGAAAATGGTAGTAAGGAAGTAGTGGTACTTCATTGCAATACCGAATATCCAACTCCGATGTCAGATGTTAATTTGAAGGCAATGCTTACCTTGAAGGAAGAATTGGGATTAGAAGTAGGATATTCTGATCATACCAAAGGAATTGAAGTTCCCATTGCAGCAACCGCTTTGGGTGCAACTGTAATAGAGAAACATTTTACGTTGGATAAAAACATGGTAGGACCTGACCACAAAGCAAGCTTAGAGCCGGAAGAATTAAAGCAGATGGTACAGGCAATCCGAAATATCGAAAAGGCATTAGGCGATGGTAAAAAAGAACCATCCCAATCAGAGAAAAAGAATATTCAGGTGGTACGAAAAAGTATTGTTGCAAAGTGTGATATATCAGCAGGAGAAACTTTTTCAGAGGATAATATTACCACGAAAAGACCGGGAACAGGAATCAATCCGATGAATTGGGAAAAAGTCATCGGAAAGAAGGCAAAGAAAAATTTTAAGGTAGATGAGTTGATAGAGTTATAAATGGAGGAAAAATAAAGTGAATGCAAAATTTTCTAATATAGTAAATCAGAACAGACATGAGTTACAGGAAGTGTTACCTTTAGAAACCCCATATTCTATGTTTGTTGATGTTTGTAATGCTTGTAATTTTAAATGTAAATTTTGTGCAATTCAATATGCAGATAGAAAGTTGCCATTTAAAAAAATGTGTATGGAATACGATCTTTTCAAAAAAGTGATAAATGATATAAAAGCATTTCCATCTCCGTTGAAGATGCTAAGATTAGCGGCAAATGGAGAGCCATTGATGAATAAGAGATTACCAGAAATGATAAAGTATGCAAAGGATGCAGGCGTTGCAGACCATATAGAGATTGTTACGAATGCAAGTTTATTATCTCCGGAATTAAATAGGAAGTTGGTGGAAGCTGGCTTAGACAGAATTCGTATTTCTATTGAAGAAATTGATGCAGAAGGTTATTATCGAATGTCTGGAGTTAAAATTGATTGGGAAAAATTTGTTGACAATATTCGTAATTTTTATGAAAATCGTGGACAATGTGAAGTATATATTAAGACGGTAGATGCAGCAGTAGAAAGTGATGAAAAGAAAGAAAAATTTCTTTCTACATTTGGAAATATTTGTGACAGTATTAATATTGAACATGTTATTCCGATATGGGCTGGATATAGTGAAATTAATGATGACTTTTCTATAGAAAATGTAGAGGGATTACATGGTCATGCTATACAAGGTGTAGATGTATGTCCATTTCCATTTTATAGCTGTGTAATAAATCCTGATGGTGAGATTACTATTTGTTGTAATGATTGGGAAAGAAAAAAAGTATGGGAAATGTAAAAACAGAGAGCATATATGATGTGTGGAATGGACCAAAGTATTATTATTTTTTAACAGAAATGCTGAAAAATGGTAGGAAAAAGAGTTGTCCAGAAGTATGTGCTAAATGTGAATATCCTTGTTACGATGCAGTAGACCATTTAGATCCTTATCGTGAAGAGGTTTTAAAAAAATTTATAGACAGGAATTGATAGAATGGGGAAAAAAATATGTGTAGTAACGGGAACAAGAGCAGAATATGGATTATTAAAACCAATTATTGAAAAAGTACATCAATCGGAAGAATTGACATTACAATTGGTGGTGACGGGAATGCATCTTTCACCGGAATTTGGTTTGACATATAAGGAAATCGAAAAGGATGGTTATCCCATTTGTACCAAGATAGAAATGCTTTTAAGTTCTGATACCACAGTAGGTATAACAAAGTCTATGGGAGTTGCATTGATGGGATTTGCGGACTGTTTTGAACAGCAAAGACCGGATATACTTATAGTATTGGGAGACAGGTATGAAATATTCATGGCGGTTTCGGCTGCGATGATAGCCAGAATACCCATTGCGCACATTCATGGGGGCGAATTGACAGAAGGACTTATTGATGAGGCAATCAGACATTCTATAACCAAAATGAGCCAGTTGCATTTTACAACAACAGAGGAATATCGGAATCGGGTAATACAGTTAGGCGAGCAGCCTTCAAGAGTTTATAATGTGGGAGCACTAGGTGTCGAAAATATTAAAAATATAAAACTGTTAGAGAAAGCAGAACTGGAAAAACGGTTAGAATTTACATTTTCGGATAAGACCATTCTGGTTACTTACCACCCGGTTACATTAGAAAATGCCACATCAAAAGAGCAGTTTGAAAATGTGCTAAATGTTTTGGAGAAACATAAGGAATTAAAAATTATTTTTACAAAAAGTAATTCGGATACGGACGGAAGAATTATTAATCAGATGATAGATGAGTTTGCGAAGGTGAATCCGGAACGGTGCGTAGTATTTACCTCTATGGGACAGTTACGTTACTTAAGTGCTTTGCAATTTTGTACAGCAGTAATGGGAAACTCCTCAAGTGGTATTATTGAAGTTCCTTCTTTTGGGATTCCGACGATTAATATCGGAGAGCGGCAAAGGGGAAGAGTTTGTGCCGAGACAGTCATAAATTGTGGAAATGGTACAGAAGAAATTGAAGAGGCATTGCAACAGGCATTGTCCGTAGAGTTTAGGAATGCTATTCGTTATTGTAAAAATCCTTATGAGGGAGAAAATACCTCAGAGAAGATAATAGAAATTGTAAAACATAGTCTGAATCAGGGAATAGAGGTTAAGAAAAAGTTTTATGATATGGGAGAATAGGTATGAGAATTGTATTTGTTGGTTGTGTAAAGTCATCAGAAATCTTTTTAAAAAAGTTAATTGATACAAGAGCAGATATTGTGGGGGTAATAGCCAAAAAAGAGTCAAAGTTTAATTCAGATTTTGTTGATATGGGCTTCATTTGTGAAGCAAATAATATTGATTATTTGTATGTAAAAAATATCAATGATGCAGAGACGAAAGATTATATAAAAAAGAAAGAACCGGATATGATTTTGTGCTTGGGCTGGTCACAACTTTTGGATGAGGAAGTATTAAACATACCGAAAATAGGTAGTATCGGATTTCATCCGGCAGCCCTGCCAAATAATCGCGGAAGACATCCGTTAATATGGGCATTGGCATTAGGATTGCAAAGTACGGCATCTACACTGTTTTTAATGGATGCGAAAGCGGATACAGGAGTAATTGTTTCACAAAAACCGGTCATTATTGACTATGAAGACGATGCATCTACGTTATATGATAAAGTTATGAAAGTTGCAGCAAATCAGTTAGAAGAAGTACTGGATGCTTTTGAACATGGTACGGTGCATCTGATTCCACAGGATTTGTCTAAAGGAAATTCCTGGAGAAAAAGAGGAAAGTGTGACGGTCAGATTGATTGGAGAATGTCAAGCAGAAGTATTTATAATTTAGTTAGGGCATTGACCAAGCCATATGTGGGAGCGCATTTCGTATACGGTGATAAGGAATATAAAGTTTGGAAGGTAAGAGAAATTGTTACTAAAGAGTACGAGAATATTGAGCCGGGTAAAGTTATTTCCGTAAAGAGTAAAAATAATTTTACAGTTAAGGCAGGAGAAAATGTAATAGAAGTTTTGACGTGCGATGATATAGAGCTAAATGAAGGAGAATATTTATGAATGTATTAGTGGTATCCCCACATCCGGATGATGAGACATTAGGTGCAGGTGGAACAATTTTAAGGTTAAAAGAAGAGGGAAACAAGATATTCTGGCTTAATATTACAGGAATGACAAAAGGTGGAATATTTTCCGAAGAAATGCAGGAGAGACGCAAGGAACAGTTAAAAAAAATAGAAGATTTCTATAAATTTGAAGGGACATACAACCTGAATTTGCCGACTGCTCAACTGGATAGTTATAATACTTCAGATGCAATAGATAAAATCAGAGAAGTATTTACAAAGGTGCAACCGGAAATGTTAATTTTACCGGATTACAACGATGCACATTCAGATCATAAGAAAGTTTTTGAATGGTGCTATTCCTGTTCTAAGGTTTTCAGATTTCCATATATTAAGAAAATTATGACAATGGAAATTGTATCAGAAACAGATTTTGGAAAGCCGGAAAATCCGTTTATTCCAAATTTTTATGTAGATATTACGGAGTATCTGGAAAAGAAAATTAATGCTTTAAATATTTATGATACAGAACTGGGAGAGCCACCATTTCCAAGAAGTATTGAACATGTAAAGGCATTGGCAACCGTGCGTGGTGCAGCAGCGGGTGTAAAATATGCAGAGACATTCAGAATGATTAAGTATATCATGTAAAGTGAGGGAAATAGGATGAAAAAAGTTTTAGTTACAGGTGCAGATGGATTTATCGGAAGTCATCTTACAGAAAGTTTATTAGAAAAAGGATATGATGTAAAGGCATTTACTATGTATAATTCCTTTAATACATGGGGATGGTTGGATACATTACCAAAGGAAAAATTAGACCAGATAGAAATTTTTAGTGGAGATGTAAGAGACCCGAATGGAGTAAGAGAAGCAATGAAAGGAGTAGATGGAGTATTTCATCTTGCAGCTTTGATTGCAATTCCATTTAGTTATCATTCTCCGGATTCTTATGTAGATACCAATATTAAAGGAACCCTAAATGTATTGCAGGCAGCACGGGAGCTGGAAACAGAAAGAATTATGGTTACATCAACCTCGGAAGTATATGGTACAGCACAGTATGTTCCCATTGATGAAAAACATCCATTTCAGGGACAATCTCCATATTCTGCAACAAAGATTGGTGCAGATAGATTAG
Source organism: Clostridiales bacterium (assembly GCA_012519695.1). Taxonomy (GTDB): domain Bacteria; phylum Bacillota; class Clostridia; order Lachnospirales; family Lachnospiraceae; genus Petralouisia. The sequence continues at coordinate 51,945 of JAAYPT010000105.1, forward strand.
CAGAAAGTTTTTATCGTAGCTTTAATCTTCCGGTATCAATTGTCAGACCGTTTAATACATATGGTCCAAGACAATCTGCCAGAGCGGTTATTCCTACCATTATAACCCAGTTATTAGCAGGAAAAAGTGAAATTCAGTTAGGTTCTTTAACACCAACCAGAGATTTCAATTTTGTAAAAGATACGGCGGCAGGATTTATTGCCATTGCAGAATCAGATAAGACAATCGGAGAAGAGATTAATATCGCAACACAGCAGGAAATTTCTATTGGAGATTTAGCACAGGAAATTATTCGACAAATCAATCCAAGCGCAAAGATTATTTGTGATGAGCAACGTTTAAGACCGGAAAAAAGCGAGGTTAATCGTTTGCTTGGTGCCAATGAGAAAATAAAGAGATTAACAAACTGGACACCAAAGTATACCTTTGAAGAAGGTATCAAAGAGACTATAGCATGGCTTCGCGAGAATTTAGATAAGTATAAGACAGATATATATAACGTATAGAGCGAAAAAGGAAGTAAGAATGCTATGATATTAACATTGACAAAGAACGAATTGAGAAATTATTTAGGAAAACAATTAGAAAACTTTTTTCCGGATGGATTGACCGAGAAATATTATAAGGGAAGAGATATTGACCTTGCCTTAGATTTGGCATTGCAACGGACAGAAAATTGTTTTAAACATATTAATAATGCGGCATACAGTGATGAAAAGGGACAGACCTATTTTTCACATTTGCACTCGGATCAGTATTCTCAGTTCTTATACTTTTTTATGAATAGCCTGTGGCAGGAGTCAGAAAATAAAAATATTTGTGATAAAATTATTTTATTGAACAGAACGCTAAACAGTATATTTGTATCATATAAGTGTGCACTACCGGACATTTTTTTCTTTGGACATCCGGTAGGTACTATATTAGGAAATGCTAAATATTCGGATTATTTATATGTATCTCAGAATGTAACCGTGAATACTGGAAAAAATGAGAAAAAAAGTTTAACACCTGAGTTGGGAAAAGGGTTGTATTTAGCAGCAGGAGCCAAGATTATAGGCGAAGAGAGAGTCGGCGATAGAGTGGCAATCGGTGTGGATGCGGTTGTATATAAGCAAGAAATAGGCGATGATAAACTGGTAATTCGAGATGAGACAGGCAATATTGTAATAAAAGAAAATAAAAAATGTATACAACAATCTTTATTTAGAACAACCATAAAGTGATTGGAAGAATAAGAGGAATATAACTATGAATACACAAATAGAAGAATATTATCAGGTGTTGAATAACATTGAAAAGTCTTTGCCGGAAATGGCAATAGAAACAGCAGAAGCGTTACTGGAAGAGACCTTTCAGATAAAGCCGGTAAGGTTAAAGTGGTATTTGGTAAAAGCACAAGTTATGCTGAAAAAGGGCACTCCGGTAGAAGAGATTATCGAGTTTTTATCAGATAAATGTGCACCGTGGTATGATTATGATAATGTAAACGAGTATTTTGAACTGTTAAGTGAATTGTCAAAATACAAAGGAGATATTTTAGAGAGCGAGCGGTATCGTTATAAAGAAAATAAAATGAACCTCTATTTTCATGGAGGCGAAGATAAAAACCATGCCATGGATGCAGAGCGCAAGAAACTTGTTTTAGAAATGGAAAAACAGAAGGAGTGGCAGCAGGAACAAATAGAACGATTAAGAGACTTATATTATATAAGTGGAAATATTTATTTGTATTTGTTGTGGCAAACAGTGATAAATCGTCTGTTTGATGCAGAAGCACTGGTACATGAATGGATATTGAAGAAATTCAATGTGGGTTATTACTATGAAAGATTGCTTAATGATATAGAAGAAACTTTTGTAGTTATGGCTTCCAATGAAGCAGAGGAAAAAGAGTGTCAGTTGATTGCAAGAGCGTTAAAAAGCTTGAAAAAACAGGCAATTGTCTTTTCTGCCCCTGTTTTATGGGAAGAAAACGAAGATATAAAGGATGCAGTATTAAAAAGTGTAGAATCCATAGCACAAAAAGAAGATTATATGACGGCAACCGTTTACTATCTTGAAACCCCAGAAGGTAGAAGAGATAGTAAGAAGGAATTGTTAGAATATGTAGAACGTTCTTACAGTCCAAGCGGGGTAGTTATGATATTGGGAAGCGGTATTCTCTTAGATCAGACTGCAATGGACAATCGTATGAAACCGAAATTCGAGCGTTTAACGGACGTGGAAGCCGATTATATGGAAGAGAATATGGCGGTAGCAAGGTATGGAGATTATCTTGCGTATATTTCCAATATTTATCTAACATCAAAGGAAGAAGTAAAGAAAGATTTATATAAAAAACCTACTTGTTGTTTTTCCATTATTATTCCTTGCAGAAATGCAGGAAACACCTTATATTACACCTTAAAAACCTGCTTGAATCAAAGTTTTCAAGGAGAATACGAGATTGTTATAAGCGACAATTCAGACAGAGCATGGGGAGCAGATACACCTACCTATCAGATTTGTCAAAAATTAAATGATAGCAGAATTAAATATTATCGGGCACCCAGGGATCTTTCTTTAATGAAGAACTTTGAATATGCGTATTTGAAGGCAGAAGGAGAGTTTTTGCTTTCTATGGGAGCAGATGACGGTATATTACCATGGGCATTAGAGGAATTGGACAGCATTATTACAGAATATCCGCAAAGACCTGTCTGGTTATGGCATGAGGCATTTTATAAGTGGGCAGAAGTAAATAATAATATTATGGCTGGTTCGGGAAAAGCTATCTTAAATGTGGAAAATGCATATGAAAAAGGAAGTCCAAATATATTCCAATATGCTACGCAAGGTATATTTCAGAAAGCATTTACGCAATATGCATATATGTATTATTTGCCGCAGATATATCATAATTCGGGAATACGAAGAGAATATTTAGCAACGTTATATGAAAAGACAGGCGTATTGTGGGCAGGTATTTCTCAGGATATGTGTATGGCAGTGACAGTTGCAAATGTGGAGCAGGAATTAGGATTTATAGACAATCTTCTTACCATTACCGGAATCAGCAATGCATCTATCGGTGCTAATTGTCGAAGTGGAACGATAGATTTAGAACAGGAAACGATGGAAAAGAAAATGCAGAAAACATTTTCGCAGGGATGGCATGTACAGGGATATATGGAGCGACTATTTCCGATTATAGGAACAGAATTTGCAGGATTATATGCTTGTATTATGTATGCATTTGCCATTGGCGCAATTCCGGAACAAGTACTGGAAGAAGCAGATGCCAAAGTAATGTATGAAAAAATCATAAGAGAAAATGATAAGAAAAATATTTTATTTGATTCCATCCTGCATCGAATTCGCTATGCAGTATCTCTTCAGGGCGAGGAGCTTTTGGAATGGTTCGATAATAATTTTTATTATCAGTGCTTAATACCGGAGAGTGTAAAGAAGGAGGATATGAACCAGTCAAAAGAGGAATATAACGAGAGCATCGTTATAAACAATCAAATGATTGGAGCAGAAAAAGGCAGTATTAAAGATGTATATGAAGTATCATTATTTTTAGAGAAATTTTTTGCAAAAGAAAATAGAAATGGAGAAAGCGTATGAAGGTAGTAATTTTAGCTGGGGGGCTGGGAACCAGAATATCAGAAGAAAGTCATTTGAAACCAAAGCCAATGATTGAAATAGGAGAAAAGCCTATTTTATGGCATATTATGAAGGAATACTCTCATTATGGGTTTAATGAATTTATTATCTGTTGCGGATATAAGCAGCACATAATAAAGCAGTGGTTTTCTGATTACTATTTGTATAACAGTGATGTGACATTTGACTTTTCAGAACATAATAAAATGATTGTACATAATACGGAAACCGAAAATTGGAAAGTCACCGTTGTAGACACAGGATTGAATACCTTAACCGCAGGAAGAATTAAGCGAATTCAAAAGTACATAGGAAATGAAACCTTTATGATGACATACGGTGACGGGGTTTGTTCCGTTGATATTAATGATTTGGTACAGTACCATAAAAAGAGCGGAAAAGCTGCAACATTGACGGCTGCATTAGTAGAGCAGAGATTCGGTGTTTTAAGCATTGATGAAGACAATACAATTACAAGTTTCCGTGAAAAATCAAAAGAAGATGCAACAAGGGTAAATGCTGGCTACATGGTACTAGAGCCGGAAGTGTTTGATTATATTCCGGAAGAAGATGTTTATTTTGAGCAGGAACCATTAAAAAATCTTGCAAAAGACAGAAAGCTTGGAGCTTATAAGTTTAACGGATTTTGGCAACCAATGGATACAATGCGTGATAAAGAAAAATTAGAAGAATTATGGGCGAGTGGACAAGCACCATGGAAAGTGTGGTAAAGATGTTTGAAGGAATGAATGAATCAGAGGCAAGACAGAAAATATTATCGGAAGTAGCAGAGTATTGTCGTATTTATCATAAGAAAAAAGAGTATAAAAAGGGCGATAGAATATCCTATGCCGGAAGAGTATATGACGAGGAAGAAATGGTAAACCTTGTGGACAGTTCTTTGGAATTTTGGCTTACAGCAGGTCATTATACAGAGCAATTTGAAAAAGAGATGGCAGAGTATTTAGGAATAAGATATTGTGCCGTTGTAAACTCTGGTTCTTCTGCAAATCTTGTGGCATTTATGACGTTAACTTCTCCACTATTGGGCGAAAGACGAGTAAAGCCGGGAGATGAAGTTATTACAGTTGCAGCAGGATTTCCAACAACGGTAACTCCCATACTTCAGTATGGAGCAGTACCGGTATTTGTAGATGTTACCATTCCACAGTACAATATCAATGTAGAGCAGTTAGAAAATGCACTTTCCGATAAAACCAGGGCAGTGATGATTGCCCATACATTAGGAAACCCATTTGATTTGAAAACAGTAAAGGCATTTTGTGACAAACATAATTTGTGGTTAATAGAAGATAACTGTGATGCATTAGGAAGTGTATATGAGATAGACGGAGTGCAAAAATTTACCGGAACAATTGGAGATATCGGAACTTCCAGTTTTTACCCACCACATCATATGACAATGGGAGAAGGCGGTGCGGTCTATACAGATCATCCCCTATTAAATAAAATTATCCGTTCTATGCGTGACTGGGGAAGAGATTGTATTTGTTCTTCCGGAAGAGACAATATGTGTGGACACCGATTTGATAAGCAATATGGAGAATTGCCGTTAGGTTATGATCACAAATATGTATATTCTCACTTTGGATATAATTTGAAAGCGACCGATATGCAGGCGGCAATCGGATGTGCACAGTTAAAGAAGTTTCCATCTTTTGTAGAGGCAAGAAGAAAGAATTTTGCGCATTTATCTCAAAGATTGCAGTGTGTTAGTGAAAAATTGATTTTACCGGAGGCGTGTCCGAACTCAAATCCAAGTTGGTTTGGATTTATGATTACATGCAAGGAAGGCATTGATAAAAACAAAGTCGTTACATACTTAGAAGAACATGGGGTACAGACCAGAATGCTCTTTGCGGGAAATTTAACAAAGCAGCCATGCTTTGATGAAATGCGTAAGAGCGGAGAAGGATATCGTATAGTAGGAAGTTTGGAAGTGACAGACAGAATTATGCGAGATACATTCTGGATTGGAGTATATCCGGGAATGAATACAGAAATGTTGGATTACATGGCAGATACAATAATAGAAGCAGTGGAGAAATAGATATGGTAGATACGGGATTTTACAAGAACAGAAAAGTATTGATTACAGGACATACAGGATTTAAAGGGGCATGGATGTGTCAGGTATTAAAGGAATTAGGAGCAGATGTGACAGGATATGCACTAAAACCGCCAACAGATCCAAGCCTGTTTTCCTTGTGCAAAATGGAACAGTATATCCATTCGGTAGAAGGAGATATTAGGGATTTAAAACATTTGCAACAGGTATTTGAACGTGTACAGCCGGAGATTGTAATTCATATGGCGGCGCAGCCTATTGTGCGGGAATCCTATAAAAATCCGGTTTACACTTATGATGTAAATGTAATGGGAACCGTAAATGTGATGGAATGTGTTCGATTAACAGATTCGGTAAAATCAGTAGTAAATGTAACAACAGATAAAGTATATAAAAATAAAGAGTGGGAATGGGGCTATCGGGAAAACGAAGAATTAAACGGATTTGACCCATATTCTAACAGTAAGTCCTGTTCTGAACTGGTAACAGAAAGTTATAAAAATTCCTTTTTTGCCGATAGGAAAACAGCAATTTCTACCGCAAGAGCAGGTAATGTAGTTGGCGGAGGGGATTTTGCAGCAGATAGAATTATTCCGGATTGTGTAAGAGCCATTGAAAATAATTGTGATATTGTGATTCGAAACCCTCATTCCACCAGACCATATCAACATGTACTGGAGCCGATTTTCGCATATTTAATGATTGCAGAAAAGCAGTATAAGGATGGGGCGTATGCAGGTCATTATAATGTGGGACCGGATGAAAGTTCCTGTGTTACTACCGGTGAATTAGTGGGGACATTTTGCAAATGCTGGAACTCACTGACCGGAGAAACGTTAAAATGGGTACAGCAAGGAGACGGCGGCCCGCATGAAGCTAACTTTTTGAAGCTGGATTGTTCTAAAATAAAAAGCAAATTGGGTTGGAAACCAAAGTGGAATTATGAGGAAATGTTGGAGAAAACAGTAGAATGGATACAGGCTTATATTGCTCAAAAAGATGTATCGGAAGTAATGATAAAACAGATTTACGAGTATGAAAAAGATGGAAGAGAATAAGAAAAAAATTGCCTTTATTATATGTAGCAATGACAAGCAAGAAACAGAGGAATGTCTTTTTTATTTAAAAAATTTAAAGGTTCCGGAGAAATATAGCATAGAAATTATTCCAGTTTATGGTGCTGTGTCTATGGCTGCAGGATATAACACAGGCATGAGAGAAAGCAATGCAAAATATAAAGTATATTTGCATCAGGATACATTTATTATAAATACCGATTTTATATATGAATTATTAAAGGTATTTGAGGCAGATTCCCAAATTGGTATGGTGGGATGTGTTGGCCATCGAAGAATGCCGGAAGACGGATTCCCCATAGATAGTTGGAATACAGGAAAAGTTTATCATAATTTAGGCAGATGTCATCAATATGAACAAGGAATTTGTGAAGTAGATGCAGTGGACGGATTATTGATAGCAACTCAATATGATATTCCATGGAGAGAAGATTTGTTTCAGGGATGGGATTACTATGATATATCCCAGTGTTACGAATTTCATCGAAAAGGATTGAAGGTTGTTGTACCAGAACAACGGGAATATTGGTGCTATCACGACAATAAATTCAGTAGATTGGCAGATTACGATAGATGGCGGAAGAAGTTTGTAGAGGAGTACCAGGATGTATATCCTTTTAAATATAGTGCCCGCGTCACAGAAAATCAGAAAGAAATGGAAGCATTGATAAATAGTCTTTCTGATATTTTGAAACAGCATCTCACAAGAGGAGAAATGCAGGAATTTAATACAATCTGTTCTAATAGTGAAATAAAACAAAAACTTTGGGCAAGAGAGTTTTGCGAAATAAGCAATATTTATATAGGAGAAGAAAATGGAAACACAGAAAAGAACATTTGCCAGGAGGATGCCAAAAGTACATTAAATCATTTGCGGAGATTAAGACATTTATTAAAGCGAGTGGAATATAATGCTGGGATACAGGAAGATAACTTACGGGAGATTATAGAAGGTTATTCTATGTATGCTATTTGCATAGTTTCTATTAGTTATTGCAAAAATAGAAAAAAAATCTATGAGAGTTTGCGAAAATATTTGTGTGCGAAGAATATAAAAGTAAAGGAAATGCTTTTGCTTGAACAGATAAACAAAGAGGAAACTGGTTTAGAGAGACAGAATATGGTCCCTCTTGTTTTGCGTGAAGAAAATTGGCAAAAAGTTTCACAGAAGCAAGTACTAATAGTGGCAGATGTAGTAGGAAAACAGAATGAAAAAGTTTTGGAATTGTGCCGGAACATGAAAAAGCAGTATGAAGTCTGTTTGGTTGTACGACAATATGAAGAAGATGTTTTACAAGAATTAGATCAGATGCACATAGAGACTTTTTATATGGAACAGCCAATGTATTTGATGTGGGACATGAAAGAGAAGCTGTTTAGGCAGTTTGAAGAGGTTTTGGTAGTAGGAGCAGATATGAAGTGTATTGTAGAGCAGTGGCACCGTACTAATATTCCTGTAAAATGGTATGTGGATAAGAAACAGGTGCAAGGTGCCACTACATATAGTAAGAATATAACTATAATGAATTATTAGACAAATTTATTTAATAGTTCTTTTACGGTAGTTTCAAAATGTTGTTCTGAAAAAAGGGTGTCGTAAATACGACGTCCTTCCTTTTTTATGCTCTCCATCGAGGTATAATTTTTTACAATGTGTTGGATAATCTGACAAAGCTGCTCGATATCGTTTGTTTTAAAAATATAACCATTGATACCGTTTTTCATATAAGCTGAAATGCCAGTGTGGTCGGTGCAGATGCAGATTTTTTCTTTCATGAATCCTTCTATCATAACTGCAGACATAGATTCGATTCGTGAAGGAACCACAAGGCAATCAATAGAATCATAAAAATGGTATAAGGTATTCCGATCCATGGAGTCCATATAATGAATACATGGAAAAAGGACACAGCTAGATGTAATTAGTTTTAAAACATCAGGATTTGCAGTGTTGCGGTCACCGCAAATAAAAAATTCACATTGATTACGTATTTCTTCCGGTAAATTTAAAATTGCACCAAGAAAAATTTCTTGTCCTTTCGTTCCATCAATAAGACCAATCTGTGCGAAACGAATAGTTTTATGATCGGTGAATGTAGAAGGACAATAGGCATCTGGAATACAAATGTTTAATATTTCCGATGGATAGTGTAAATAATTGGTTACTAGTTGCTGTACATATTTTCCCGCTGCTAAAACTATAATGTTTTTCGTAAGTTGCATAGAAGCAAGATAAGTTGCTATTTGTTGGAATAGAAGCTCATTTTCGTGAATCCACCAAAAACATTTTTGCTGCGTATGACATAAAAAGTTAATGAGTGGGGCACAGGCCAAAGTATTTGAAACGATAAAATCGTAGATGCCCAATAGGGCTGTCATCTGTTCGTAATTATCCATAAGGTCAGGAAGAATTATACTAGAGATGCCAAGCTTTTCATATTCGGTTCTTAATGGTCCGTCTTTCAGAGAAATAAGGTCAATCGTATATCCTAGTTTTTGTAGAAGTACAGCAAGGTCATAAAGGGCACCTGGTGCACCGGTACGGGATAATTGATGGGTAACTAAAAGTATCTGTTTGGAATGGTGATTCCATTTATCTGCAAGAAGCTTTTTGTTTCGGGATAAAACACTACTCCATGTAGACAAGTCTTTGCTAAAGTTTTGGCTTCCCCAATGAAGAATAAAACTATTTTGACAAAGTATCCGTTCATATCCTGCTTGCTCTAAGCGTAGTCCATAATCATAATCTTCATAATTTCCAGGGGAAAAAGATATATCTAAGGTTCCTACTTCTTTAAGTGCCGAATGCTTTATCAAAAGAGCAAATCCTACTAGCCAGGTTTTTGAAATGTATGGATTCTTTTCGGGAACATTAATGGAAGATGCTAATTTCAAATAGGCTTCAGGAGAAGGATTGGGAATGGTAATTTTTTGCCCGTTGGAGGCATAGTTCGTTACACTTCCGGCGGCACCTACAGAAGGAGAGCTGTATAATCCCATGCGAAGATAGAAAAGGGCATTAGGAGGGAGTATAGTATCATTATTTAATAAAAAAATATCATTTCCGGGAGCCGCTAATTCAATTCCCTGGTTACAGCCCATGGGAAATCCATTATTGGTAGGATTACAGATAAGTTTAATATCAGATTGTTCACGTAGCCAATCGGTAATACCGTCAGTTGAAGCATTATCAACAACAATAATTTCATAAGTGCCGGGAGAAAGAGTAGCGCGTATGCTTTTGATACACAGCTGCATCAAATCTTTTGTGTTATAAGACAATATTACAATAGATACAGGAGGGACGCATAATGAGTGCTTTTGAGCAACAGATTGCTTTAGTTCTCGTATATAAGTAATATCATCGTTTGTGCAGTAAAATTCGGATTGTTCATAGCAAAGATAAGAGCGAGCAAATTCCTTTAATTCGTAGTAATAATTTCCGAGCATAAAGTAGAGTTCATAATTCTGTCCATTAATGGAGAGACCTCTTTGAATACAGGAAAAAAGCTGATCTAAATCATGAAGGGATTCATAGACTGCTCCCTCTAATATAGCCAATTCATCGCCTGCATATGTGGAATCTGGTTTGTATTTAGAAATAAGGGTCAAAGCGGTTTGATAATCCTGTTGTGCAAGTGCTGACTTAATATCTTCAAACATAACAATCTCCTTTAGATGTAGAATAATAATTATTATATCATAGAGAGAGATAAAATGAATAGAGGGGAAGATTGAAAAGTATAGGCAAGTTTGATAAAATGAGCACATAGAAAGAATGGAGTAAAAAATGGAAAATAGCAAAAATCAAGTGGGTGTATGTTATCCCAAAACAGCCATTGTAATTATATCTTATAACAATGCAGAATTAACCAAAGAATGCATCAAGAGCATTCGAGTAAACAATCCGGCAGAAATATATCAGCTCATTGTAGTGGATAATGCTTCAACAGACGGGATTGTGGAGTGGCTAAGGGAGCAATCCGATGTTATATTAATTGCAAATACAGAAAACAAAGGATTCCCTTATGCTTGTAATCAGGGAATTGCAGCAGCGGACAAAGAAGCAGACATATTTCTTTTAAATAATGATACCATTGTACCGAAAAATGCACTGTATTGGCTGCGAAAAGGATTGTATTTCAATGAAAAAGTAGGTGCAGTGGGAAGTGTTTCTAACAACGTGGTGAATTACCAACAAGTGCCGGAACAGTTTAATACCGTAGAAGAGTGGATGGCGTTTGCAGAGAAGAATAACGTAGAAATGGAATATCCTTATGAGAAAAAGGGATGGCTGGTAGGTTTTGCCATGCTGATTAAGCGAATAGCCATTAATAAAATATTAGAAGCCGAAGGAACAGCAAAGGATCGTTTGCCGGAGGTGTTGGATAATCGTTTTTCACCGGGAAATTATGAAGATAATGACCTGAGTATTCGGTTACTGAAAAATGGATATGAATTGTTACTGTGCAAAAATAGTTTTATCTTTCATCATGGCGGAAAATCCTTTGGAAAACAACAGGAGAAATATAGAAAATTATTGTTGGAAAATCAGTCTAAACTGGCGAACAAATATGGAATAGACTATATTCCTTACAGCTATGTGGAATCAGCATTGGTAAATATGATAAAACCACAGCAAGAAGAATTTTCCGTATTGGAAGTAGGGTGTAAGCTGGGAGCAACACTGGCAAGAATTCAAAGTAAATATCCACAAAGCCGTGTGTGCGGTATTGAGAAAAACGAAAAACTGGCAGAGCTTGCAACACATGTGGCAGAAGTAACATGCACCGATTTTTTAGAAACAGATATGTCATTGAAAACGTATGATTATGTGATTTTGGATGGAGTATTAAACCCGAAAAAGAAAGCAGACGAAATGTTGAAAAAGGCAAGTCAATGTGTAAAAGCAGGAGGAAAATTGCTGCTCACTGTGGATAATAGGCAATGTATCAGGCAGCTTAAGGGTGGATTTACATTGGATGAAATCGTAGCATTGTTTAATGAATGTGGAGTAGCGTTAAAAGACTTTCATTATAGAGCGGCAGTACTTAATAAGGAAGAAAAAAAGCAATTAGAGGAACTTATGGCAAGTAGAAATCCGGCAGAAAGACCACTGTATGAGGCAGAGCGGTTTGTTTTTGCAGCAGAAAGGCAATAAAATGAAAAAAATGACAGTGCTGGTACCGTGTCTGGAAGGAGCGGGAGGAATCGGTGTATTAAGAAATTTGTTGTGGGTATTAAAAGAAAAGTATGAGATTACGGTTATATCCCAGCTAGAAGGTGCCATGGGGCAGAAGTTTCAACAAATGGGAATGAAAGTTCAAATTGAACCGGATATGCTTTCAGAGACATTTCTTGCACAAGTAACGGAGGCAGACGAAGTTTTTGCAAATACACTTTCTATGTTACCGATAGTGGAAAAATTAAATGGATGTGGAAAAATACTGCATTGGTGGATTCATGAACCACCGGCTTATTTTAAGGTGTATAAGGATAACATAAAAGATGAGTTTTGGAATCAGCTTAACGAGAATGTGAGAGTATATGCAGCAGGAGACTTAGTACATGATTATATTAAGGAGACATATCATTATAATACCCAAGTGTTGAACTTCGGAGTAGAGGATATTGTGTCGGGTCAAATAGAGGATGCGGCTGAACAATCTACAAAAACAGTTTCTTCCAAAGTGCGCTTTTTGCTTCCAAGCTACTATTTTGATTATATAAAAGGACAGGATTTACTGCTTAAGGCAATTCTTGATTTGCCCCAAACATTTTTGAAACGTTCCGAATTTTTCTTTTTAGGACATGTGGAAGAAGATATGAGGCATTTATACGACATTATTCAAAAATTGGAAAATGCATGGGGGAATGTTCACTATATGCCACCGGTGGAGCACGAAGAAGTGTTAGAGCTGATGAAAACCATGGACTGTCTGGTAGCACCTTCCAGAGAAGATGCAACGAATGCCTGTATCGTAGAGGGCATGATGCTGTCAAAATTATGTATTTGCTCGGATATGACGGGGGTGTCACGTTATTTAGAAGATTGCGTCAGCGCATTGGTATTTCCGGCAGGAAATGTAGAAGAATTAAAGAAACGATTGTTGTTAGTAATAGACAGTTTTCCGGAATTAAAAGTGATTGGGGAAAATGGAAGAAAAGTGTACGAAACAATTTTTTCCCAGAGTGCTTTTGAAAAGCGGGTGTGGGAACTGTTTGGAGAATAATTTAGGAAGGATATTTTGTTGACAAAGCAATAAAAAAGTATATATAATCAATTTATAGATAGGTTCCCATCCTGTACTGTTTTACAGTCAGGAGGAACATTTGGAAAAGAGTTTTCAGGAATTAGATTTAAGTAATGCATTTTTATTTGCAGCAGCATTGGAAGACCCGGAGACATGTCGACTTGTACTGGAAATTATACTGGGTGATAAACTGAAACCAGTAAAGGTACATGCAGAACATAGTATTTTAATTAGTTCGGATTTCCGAAGTGTAAGATTGGATATTTATGCAAATGATGAGGTAGAAGTGAATTATAATGTGGAAGCACAGAACAAAAACGAAGGAAATCTACCAAAGCGAAGTCGCTATCATCAAGCGGAAATGGATGTAACATCTTTAAAGCCGGGACAAAATTTCAATGATTTGAAGCCCGGATATGTAATATTCATCTGTACATTCGATCCATTTGGGAAGAAACTTTATCGCTATACGTTTGAAGAACGTTGCTTAGAAAGGGATTTTCCACTAGGAGATGAGACAAAGAAAATATTTCTAAGTACTAAAGGAAAAAATAGAGATGAGGTACCAAAAGAACTGATACACTTTTTGGAGTATATAGAAAACAGTACGGATGCATATGTTGCAACGGTGACAGATGCTAGTATTAGTGAGCTACATGAGAAAGTAAGAAAGCTGAAGAAAGAGAGAAATCTGGAGGCGAGGTATATGACATTTGAAGAATTGTTAAAGTCCAGAGAGAGGGACGGAATAGCCAAGGGAAAATCCGAAGATATACTGGAATTATTAGAGGACTATGGTTCTGTTTCGGAAGAATTAATAGAGAAGATTTCAACAGAGCAGAACATAGATGTATTAAAAAAGTGGCTTAAGCTTGCAGCAAAAGTATCATCTATAGAAGAATTCACACAAAAAATGTAACTATCAGTTACAAACCATTCAAAAGAAAAAATATCAGCGGTCGTGGATGACCGCTTGATAAGAAAATCTGTTGGTGCGAGAATATGCACCATCTAAATGCAATTCGCAATTATTACCAATTAAAAGTTAGATAAAACAGTACAGGAAACCTATCTAAAAAATATTTTCATTTATTTTTACATATGCTACAATAAATGCATAACCTTGTGAGTGGAAAAAATATATAGTAAAGGAATATCACATGTTATCGGTTTGTATTATTGTAAAAAATGAAGAAAAGAATATTGCACGCTGTCTTCAGTGTTTAAAACCTTATGATTTTGAGATAGTAGTAGTGGATACAGGTTCTACGGATAGAACCGGAGAAATTGCAAGTCAATATACCGATAAGGTATATGAATTTGCATGGCGTGATGATTTTGCCCTTGCAAAAAATTATGCCATATCAAAAGCACAGCAGCCATATGTAATGGTAATAGACAGTGATGAGTTTTTAGAAGAAATAGATACGGAAAAACTATATCATTTGTTGAAAGAATATCCAGAGAAAGTAGGGAGAATCCGAAGAAAAAATATTTTTACCCGAAATCAGCAGGAGCAGGAAAATCAGGAATGGATTAACCGTATTTTTTCAAAAGAAAGATTTTGCTATGAAGGAAGAATCCATGAGCAGGTTGTGGCAAAGGATGGAAGTGAGTACAAAACGTATCAGGCACCGGTTGTCATAGCCCATACCGGATATGATTTGACACCAAAGGAGCGAAAGAAAAAGGCAGAACGGAACTTTCTTTTATTACAGCAGGAATTACAATGTTTAGAAAAAGAGAAAGAGGAAAGGGAAAAAGACACAACAGAATATCAGAAAATAGAGGAACAGATTCCCTATATCCTTTACCAGTTAGGAAAGAGCTGTTATATGGCAGAACAATACCGGGAAGCATGCGAATATTTTTCCAGGGGACTTTCCTATGATTTGAATCCCAAGCTGGAGTATGTCATAGATATGGTAGAAACATACGGGTATGCATTGTTAAACAGTAATCAGGCACAGACAGCACTTTTCTTTGAAAATATTTATGAAGCGTTTCAGGACAGCGCAGACTTTCAGTTTCTGATGGGGCTTATTTATATGAACAATGCGTGCTTTGAACAGGCAATCCAGGAATTTGAAAAAGCGACACAGCACAAAGAATGTAGGAATAAAGGCACCAATTCCTATTCGGCTTATTATAACATAGGTGTTATATATGAATGTCTTGGAAAAAAAGAAGAAGCCGTTTGTTATTATAAAAAATGTGGTGATTATGAACCTGCGAAAAAAAGAATGTCAGAAATAACAGGAAGAATATAAAGAAAAAAAGTGCTCCGCTAAGGATATATGCCTCGCGGAGATGAAATTAGTGGTAAACAACACTAATTGAATACGAAAGAGTCCGGCAAGCGGACTCTTTGTTTTACAGATACTTTAACAATACCGATCCATCATCATACCGGAATAGATGGAAGTGATGTATGGTGTAACCAGTGTTTTATTTGGATTTTTATAAACAACAATGATTTTATCTACATACTTCATTGGGTCGAGAGAAGCGGTAGTTGCCTTTTTATCTAACAGATTTTTAAAATCATTTAATACAGAAAAACTTTCATCTGGATGCTCCGTATCAACGGCATCTGCTAACAAGGCTTTGTCAACGAAAATCTCACCGTTAGATTCCACTATAAGTCCCACAGCTTCTAAATCGTTTTGCAAAGTAAAAGCAGCACTACTCATATCATGGTATAAAAGTGCACTTTGTGGCTGTGATTCGGAATATTTATCAGAAGTTTCAATAATATCGTTATAGGAATCAACCAGCGTCTGAATGTTATCGGCAATGGCATCTACATTTGCCTTAAAACCAATGGTAGCAGGATTTCCTTCTTCACTAATACTATGTAAGGTCAGTTCAAATGCATTATTAATACTGAAAGTATTAGTAAAAGAAGAACGCTTTTCGTCGTCTAAAAGGAATTCGGCATTTTGTGAAGGTTCGACAATATGGTCAATACCCAAAACATTCAAGGCAGTCATAGAATTATGATTTCCCTGAGGTGTAATATTGAAAAGATACTCTTCACCAACGTTACGTCCTGTATTTGTAGATTCGATTCGAATAGCACTTTTGTTCTGGGAATCTTCAATTACAGAGGCCTGTAAGTTAATACCTGAATTTGTAATCAAATTTGCAATTTTTTTCTGAACATCATAATTGCTATCTGTAGGTGCAACCGTAAATTGGAATTCATACGCAGCAGAATTTGTACTTAAATCAAAAGCATAGGTATCTGGCCTTAAGTCTAAATGATCCTTTGCAAGGAAAGAACCCAAATTTACCTGAGGTTGTGCAAGTTGCTGAACCTCTATTTCAAAACTGTTTATGTTTTCGGCCTGCTGGGAGGTTCCAATATAATTAGCTGTTACAATATCCTCTTGAGTAGAAAAAGCAATTTTCTTTTGGAAAGCCTTGGTGATATCATCATCATCGGAAAGAGAAGCCACTACGTTCTTGATATTGCGGGCATTTTCTTTGATGTCAATGGCAAACCTTTGAACATCCCCCGTGTTCTGAATTTTATATAGAGGGGACTCTTTATTGATTTTTACGATTGTGTTATAGATGTTACGCAGTTCGCTCTTTTTGTGCGTGTCATAGCGGG
The DNA here is from genome assembly GCA_012519695.1 of Clostridiales bacterium. Taxonomy (GTDB): domain Bacteria; phylum Bacillota; class Clostridia; order Lachnospirales; family Lachnospiraceae; genus Petralouisia. Next base: position 68,634 of record JAAYPT010000105.1, read on the forward strand.
ATGCTGATTTACTGGCATAAGTACTAAGATAATAGCCGTAAGCAGTATCTATTGTAGCCACATCAATCCCCTCCTTTCATCCGTGAAATTCATGCCGAAGCATGGGGGTTTTGTTACTCCGTGTAATCCTTTATGGAGTATATCGGTTAATTGTTGAAAAAAATTACACTTGATTTGTAAAATTTTTATAATTTCATATTATATAATAAGAAAAGAAGTTTGTCACTAGTAATTTATAACTAGTAAAATGAAAATAGAAAAAGACTTGATTTCTACTATATGTAGTGCTACAATATTTGAATCAGTCAATTATGTAAAAAAGAGTTGACGCGAAAAAGGGATTGTGATATATTAGACTAGCGATGGAAGTAGGTCTTTTTTTTATGCCTAAAATTAGAAATTAAGTGGAGGTGGAAGTTGTGCGCACAAAAATTACATTGGCATGTACAGAATGTAAACAACGTAATTACAACATGACAAAAGATAAGAAAGCTCATCCAGACAGAATGGAGACAAAGAAATATTGTAGATTCTGTAAGACACATACATTACACAAAGAAACAAAGTAATAGGATTGAGCAAAGGAAGTGACAAAATGGGAGAAACCAATACAGAAAAAGCTCCAAAGACGAGCTGGTTCACCGGTCTTAAGGCTGAATTTTCAAAAATTATTTGGCCAGACAAGAAATCACTTATCAAACAGACAACGGCTGTTACAGTTGTTTCAATTATCTTGGGTCTGATTATCGCCATACTGGATTCGATTATCAAGTATGGTGTGGATATCCTGGTAAAATTATAGGAGGCATAGGTGATTTATGGCAGAGGCAAACTGGTATGTAGTTCATACCTATTCTGGTTATGAAAACAAAGTCAAAGAGAACATTGAGAAAACAATTGAAAATCGGCACTTAGAAGATCAGATTCTGGAAGTAAGGGTTCCGATGCAGAGCGTTGTGGAAATGAAAAACGGTATGAAAAAGACTGTTGAGAAGAAAATGTTTCCGGGATATGTTCTTATTAACATGGTTATGAATGATGATATATGGTATGTGGTTAGAAATACCAGAGGCGTAACCGGATTTGTCGGTCCGGGATCCAAGCCGGTACCACTCACTGAAGCTGAAATGAGACCGTTGGGTATCCAGGTTGACAATGTGGTTGTAGACTTTGAGGAAGGTGATTCCGTAAGAGTTACCGGCGGTGTGTGGAAAGATACCGTTGGGCTTATCCAAACCATTAACCATGGAAAACAGATGGTTACAATCAATGTTGACTTGTTTGGTCGTGAAACACCAGTAGAAATAAGTTTCACAGATATTAGAAAGTTATAAGATGCAAAAATTTAAAGGAGGAATTTCCAAATGGCAAAGAAAGTAGAAGGATACATCAAATTACAGATTCCTGCTGGAAAGGCTACACCTGCACCACCAGTTGGACCTGCACTTGGACAGCATGGTGTAAATATCGTTGAATTTACAAAACAGTTCAACGCAAAAACAGCTGATCAGGGAGATTTAATTATTCCGGTAGTTATTACCGTATATTCAGATAGAAGCTTTAGCTTCATCACAAAGACTCCACCAGCACCAGTATTAATCAAAAAGGCATGTAACATCAAATCTGGTTCTGCAGTACCTAACAAAACAAAGGTAGCAACTATTTCCAAGGCAAAAGTTCAGGAAATCGCAGAATTAAAGATGAAAGATTTAAATGCAGCTACATTAGAAGCAGCTATGAGCATGATCGCAGGAACAGCTCGTAGTATGGGTGTTACTGTAGAGGAATAGGCTGAAAGCAACTTGGTGAAATCGAGCCTATGGCGAAGATTGAACCTTAGTGAACAGAACTACCTTATAAATTGAATTGATATGTAAAATCGTGGGAGGGACCTACTCCCGATATTACCACTAGGAGGTTATTTTAATGAAAAGAGGAAAGAAATACGTTGAAGCTGCAAAAGCTATCGACAGAGCTGTGCAGTATGACACAGCAGAAGCAATCAGCTTAGTAAAGAAAGCTGCAGTTGCTAAATTTGACGAAACAATTGAAGCTCATATCAGAACCGGTTGTGACGGACGTCATGCAGAACAGCAGATTCGTGGTGCGGTAGTATTACCACACGGAACTGGTAAGACTGTAAAAGTTTTGGTATTCGCAAAAGGCGATAAAGTAGACGAAGCATTAGCAGCAGGAGCAGATCACGTTGGAGGAGAAGAATTAATTCCAAAGATTCAGAACGATGGATGGTTAGACTTTGACGTTGTTGTTGCTACACCTGACATGATGGGAGTTGTTGGTCGTTTAGGACGTGTACTCGGACCTAAGGGATTAATGCCAAACCCAAAAGCAGGAACTGTTACTATGGACGTTACCAAAGCTGTAAATGACATTAAAGCTGGTAAGATTGAGTACAGATTAGATAAAACAAACATTATCCATGTGCCAGTTGGAAAAGCATCTTTTACAGAAGAACAATTAGCGGACAACTTCCAGACTCTTATGGATGCCATCATCAAGGCTAAACCAGCAACCTTAAAAGGTCAGTACTTAAAGAGCGTTTCTTTAGCTCCTACAATGGGACCTGGTGTAAAGGTTAACACAGCTAAGTTTGTTTAAAATTGGTGTTGACATCTAATATAGACAGTGCTATAATAGCAAAGCATATTGCCGAAGACAGCAGGTGCCGTAAGGCATAACCATAGGACCTGCCGAGGGAATTTACCGAATGGTGAATACGAAATGATTATTTCAAGCCTCTTTGTCTCGGACAAAGGGGCTTTTAAAGTGCTTATTTGCAATTTAAAAGCCCACATATAAAAATATATAAGGAGGTGCACGATTCGTGGCAAAAGTAGAACTGAAACAGCCTATCGTACAGGAAATTTCTGAACAGATTAAAGACGCACAGTCAGTCGTATTAGTTGACTACCGTGGACTTACTGTTGAAGAAGTTACAGCATTGCGTAAAGAATTAAGAGAAGCTGGTGTTACTTATAAAGTATATAAGAACACATTAATGAATTTTGCATTCAAGGGAACAGATTTCGAAAGCATGTCTTCTTTATTAGAAGGACCAAATGCTATTGCAATTTCTAAGGATGATGCAACGGCACCAGCAAGAATCCTTTCTAAGTTTGCAAAAACAGCGCCAGCATTAGAATTAAAAGCAGGTGTCGTAGAAGGTACTTTCTATGATGCAGATGGAATCAAAGCAGTTGCTTCTGTTCCATCCAGAGAAGAATTACTTTCCAAATTGCTTGGAAGTATTCAGTCTCCTATTACCAACCTTGCTCGTGTTCTTAACCAGATCGCAGAACAGGGTGGCGCAGCAGATGCAGCAGTAGCTGCACCAGCAGAAGAAGCTCCTGCAGCTGAGGAAGCTCCAGCAGCAGAATAAGCAACCGCAGAAGCTGAAAACAACGAGAAATCGTTTGAATTTAGTGAGATAAACGAGTTGCGAATTTGTTCTTATGAAAGAACGATAGTAAAATAAGAAAAATAAAACCAATATTAAACGGAGGTAAACTATAATGGCAAAGTTAACAACAGCAGAATTTATCGAAGCTATTAAAGAGTTAAGCGTATTAGAATTAAATGATTTAGTAAAAGCATGTGAAGAAGAATTTGGTGTATCCGCAGCAGCAGGTGTTGTAGTAGCAGCAGCTGGTGGAGACGGAGCAGGTGCAGGCGAAGAGAAATCTGAGTTTGACGTAGAATTAACAGAAGTTGGACCAAACAAAGTTAAGGTTATCAAAGTAGTTCGTGAAGTAACTGGATTAGGATTAAAAGAAGCTAAAGAAGTAGTTGACGGAGCTCCTAAGGTATTAAAAGAAGCTGCAGAAAAAGCAGAAGCTGAAGATATCAAGACTAAGTTAGAAGCAGAAGGCGCAAAAGTTACTTTAAAATAATCGCGTAAGCATTGAGACGTGTAAAGCGGAAAGAAACCGCTCTGAGAGAATTTATTCTCGGCAGAGTGGTTTCTTTTTGCTTTATAGGGCGAAAGCCCGCGTTTCCAGGGAAAACGAAGTTTTCTGTGGAAATCACGTCTCAATGCTTAAGTTGAAAGTGCAACGCGTGCCAGTGGCAGAGGACTGTCACTGGCAATCTGCTGAAAAGGTAATACGATTCTGAGAGAATTTATTCTCGGCAGAGTGGTTTCCTTTTATTTTATAGGGCGAAAGCCCGCGTTTCCAGGGAAAACGAAGTTTTCTGTGGAAATCACGTCTCAATGCTAAAGAGAAAAGCGCAACGCGTGCCAGTGGCAGAGGACTGTCACTGGCAATCCGCTGAAAAGGTAATGCGATTCTGAAAGAACTTATTCTAAGAAAAATCACAATGCAATGCTTAATGAGAAATCCCATATATTTATTGAAAAAAATAATTTAAAAAATATCTTGACGTTTTATAGGGGCTTATGCTATCATATAGGGTGCACTATTGTGGTGACATAGGCTCATTTCATTAGGAAATATAGGAAAATCAAGCCTTGCATGCATTTCGTGAAATGTATGTGGATGAGTACAACATTTTGTTGTTTTTCATTCTGATTTAACTGCATATTGCTATTAGATAGATATAAATATAAAACGAGAGGTGAAACGTCAATGGAGAAAAACAGAATACGTCCGATTAAAGCAGGAAAAAGCGTTCGTATGAGTTACTCGCGACAAAAAGAAGTATTGGAAATGCCAAACTTGATTGAGGTTCAGAAGGACTCCTATCAATGGTTCCTTGACGAAGGATTGAAAGAAGTATTTGCCGATATTTCTCCAATCGCAGATTACAGCGGACAGTTGAGTCTGGAGTTCGTTGATTTTACATTGTGTGAGGACGATGTAAAATATTCAATCGCGGAGTGTAAGGAAAGAGATGCAACTTATGCCGCTCCTTTGAAAGTAAAAGTAAGATTTTACAACAAAGAGGCTGTTGAAGAAGTTAAAGATTACGAAATCTTCATGGGCGATTTGCCTCTTATGACAGAGACAGGAACATTCGTAATCAATGGTGCAGAACGTGTTATCGTCAGCCAGTTGGTACGTTCTCCTGGTATTTATTATGGGATTGCACACGACAAAGTGGGTAAGACCCTTTATTCTTGTACAGTAATTCCAAACCGTGGAGCATGGTTAGAATATGAAACAGATTCTAACGATGTCTTTTATGTACGTGTAGACCGTACCAGAAAGGTACCGGTTACTGTTTTGATTCGTGCATTAGGTATTGGAACCAATCAGGAAATTATTGATTTATTTGGTGAAGAACCAAAAATCGTTGCAAGTTTTGGAAAAGATACAGCAACCAACTATCAGGAAGGTTTGCTGGAGTTATATAAGAAGATTCGTCCAGGTGAACCACTTACTGTAGAAAGTGCAGAAAGTCTTATTAATGCAATGTTCTTTGATCCAAGACGTTATGATCTTGCGAAGGTAGGACGTTATAAGTTTAATAAGAAACTGGCTCTTAAGAACCGTATCAGCGGACAGGTATTAGCAGAAGATGTAGTGGATGCATCTACCGGAGAAATCCTTGCAGAGAGCGGAACTCTTGCAACAAGAGAATTAGCAGAGTCTATTCAGAATGCTGCTGTTCCGTTTGTATGGATTCAGGGTGAAGAACGTAATATCAAAGTATTATCTAATATGATGGTAGACGTTACAAGTTATGTTGATATTGATAAGGCAGAGGCAAAGAAACTTGGTATCACAGAATTAGTATATTACCCTGTTTTAGAAAAAATATTAGAAGAAAACGAAAGTTTAGATGAAATCAAAGAAGCACTTCATAGAAATGCTACTGATTTGATTCCAAAACATATTACTAAGGAAGATATTCTTGCATCTATTAACTATAATATGCACTTAGAATATGGATTAGGAAACGATGACGATATTGACCACTTAGGAAACAGACGTATTCGTGCGGTGGGTGAATTATTACAGAATCAGTATCGTATCGGTCTTTCCAGAATGGAAAGAGTAGTTCGTGAGAGAATGACTACTCAGGATTTACAGGGGATTTCTCCACAGAGCTTGATTAATATTAAACCGGTAACAGCTGCGGTAAAAGAATTCTTCGGTTCTTCCCAGTTGTCACAGTTTATGGATCAGAACAACCCATTGGGTGAATTAACACATAAGAGACGTTTATCCGCATTGGGACCAGGTGGTTTGTCCAGAGACCGTGCCGGATTCGAAGTTCGTGACGTTCATTACTCCCATTACGGAAGAATGTGCCCAATCGAGACTCCTGAAGGTCCTAACATCGGTTTGATTAACTCCCTTGCAACTTATGCGAGAATTAACGAATATGGATTCATTGAAGCACCATATCGTAAGATTGATAAAACAGATCCAAAGAATCCACGCGTAACCGATGAAGTTGTATATATGACAGCGGACGAAGAAGATAACTACCATGTAGCACAGGCGAATGAAGCATTAGATGCGGAAGGACATTTTGTTCGTAATTCTGTATCCGGTCGTTATAGAGAAGAAACACAGGAATACGAAAAGGCTATGTTTGATTACATGGACGTATCTCCTAAGATGGTGTTCTCTGTGGCTACAGCGTTAATTCCGTTCTTGGAAAACGACGATGCGAACCGTGCGTTGATGGGATCTAACATGCAGCGTCAGGCAGTACCGCTTTTGACAACAGAAGCACCAGTTGTAGGAACCGGTATGGAACCTAAGACAGCAGTTGACTCCGGAGTTTGTGTAGTTGCAAAAAATGCAGGTATTGTAGAACGTTCTGTATCTAACGAGATTACCATTAAAACAGATGATGGTAACCGTGATGTTTATAAATTAACTAAGTTCTCAAGAAGTAACCGGTCTAACTGTTACAATCAGAGACCAATCGTGTTTAAGGGTGAACGCGTAGAAAAAGGTCAGGTTATTGCAGACGGACCATCTACGGCTAACGGAGAATTGGCATTAGGAAAGAACCCATTGATCGGATTTATGACCTGGGAAGGTTATAACTACGAAGATGCTGTTCTGTTAAGCGAAAGATTAGTACAGGAAGATGTTTACACTTCTGTACACATTGAGGAATATGAAGCAGAAGCACGTGACACCAAATTAGGACCGGAAGAAATCACAAGAGATGTTCCTGGTGTTGGTGATGATGCACTGAAAGATTTGGATGAAAGAGGTATCATTCGTATTGGTGCAGAAGTTCGTGCCGGCGATATCCTGGTAGGTAAAGTTACTCCAAAGGGAGAAACAGAACTTACAGCAGAAGAGAGATTGCTTCGTGCAATTTTCGGTGAGAAAGCAAGAGAAGTAAGAGATACATCCCTAAAGGTACCACATGGTGAATATGGTATTGTTGTAGATGCAAAAGTATTTACAAGAGAAAATGGAGATGAATTGTCTCCTGGAGTAAATCAGGCAGTTCGTATTTACATTGCACAGAAGAGAAAAATTTCTGTTGGTGATAAGATGGCTGGTCGTCATGGTAACAAGGGTGTTGTTTCCCGTGTATTACCAGTAGAAGATATGCCATTCTTACCAAATGGACGTCCTTTGGATATCGTATTGAACCCATTGGGTGTGCCTTCTCGTATGAATATTGGACAGGTGCTTGAAATTCATTTGAGTTTGGCGGCTAAGGCATTAGGATTCAACATTGCAACTCCTGTATTCGATGGAGCAAACGAAGTTGATATTATGGATACCTTGGATTTAGCAAACGATTATGTAAATCTGTCTTGGGAAGAATTTGAGAAGAAACATGGCGAAGAACTTTTACCAGAAGTTTTAGAATACTTATCCCAAAACAGAGACCACAGAGAGTTGTGGAAAGGTGTTCCGATCTCTCGTGACGGTAAAGTAAGACTTCGTGATGGTAGAACAGGAGAATACTTTGACAGTCCGGTAACTATTGGACACATGCATTACCTGAAACTGCATCACTTGGTAGACGATAAGATCCATGCACGTTCTACTGGCCCTTACTCATTAGTAACACAGCAGCCGTTAGGTGGTAAGGCACAGTTCGGTGGACAGCGTTTCGGAGAAATGGAAGTTTGGGCATTAGAGGCATATGGTGCATCTTATACATTGCAGGAAATCTTAACAGTAAAATCTGATGATGTTATTGGACGTGTTAAGACTTACGAAGCAATTATTAAGGGTGACAATATTCCTGAACCGGGAATTCCAGAATCCTTTAAGGTACTTTTAAAAGAACTTCAGTCTTTAGGCTTGGATGTAAAAGTCCTTGATGAAAATAGAGAAGAAGTAGAGCTGATGGAAACCAGCGAATACGGAAATACTGATTTGAATTCTGTGATTGCGGGAGATCGTAATTTCGCATTTGAAGAAGATGAATCCTTCGGCGAGATGGGATTCCAAAAGCAGGAGTTCAATGAAGATGAAGAATTAGTAGATGTAGAAGAAGAGGCAAACGAAGAGGACGATTTCGGCGACTTTGATGATGTTCTTGACGAAGAATAAAAAGGGAAAGGAGTGTCATACATGCCAGAGACAATGAATAAAGAAAATTACCAGCCAATCACATTTGATGCAATCAAGATTGGTCTGGCATCACCTGAAAAAATCAGAGAGTGGTCCAGAGGCGAGGTAAAAAAGCCAGAGACCATTAACTATAGAACTTTAAAACCAGAAAAAGATGGATTGTTCTGTGAGAAGATTTTCGGACCAAGTAAGGACTGGGAATGCCACTGTGGTAAATACAAGAAAATCCGTTATAAAGGCGTTGTGTGCGATCGTTGTGGTGTAGAAATCACCAAAGCGAGCGTGCGTAGAGAGCGTATGGGACATATCGAGCTTGCAGCTCCTGTTTCCCATATCTGGTACTTCAAGGGAATCCCAAGTAGAATGGGATTACTCCTTGACCTTTCTCCAAGAACATTGGAGAAAGTATTGTACTTTGCTTCCTATATCGTATTAGATAAAGGAACTTCAAATTTGCAGTATAAGCAGGTATTGTCTGAAGCAGAATATCAGGAAGCAAGAGAAAAATTCGGTAGTGATTTCCGTGTAGGAATGGGTGCAGAGGCAATCAAAGAATTGTTGCAGGCCATTGATTTGGAAAAAGATGCTGCTGAATTAAAGGCAGGATTAAAAGATGCTACCGGACAAAAACGTGCAAGAATTATTAAACGTTTAGAGGTAGTAGAAGCATTCCGTGGTTCAGGAAACAAGCCGGAATGGATGATTATGGATGTAATTCCTGTAATTCCACCAGATTTACGTCCTATGGTACAGCTGGATGGTGGACGTTTTGCAACTTCCGACTTGAACGACTTGTATCGTAGAATTATCAATAGAAATAACCGTTTAAGAAGATTATTAGAATTAGGCGCACCAGATATCATTGTTCGAAACGAAAAGAGAATGTTACAGGAAGCAGTAGATGCTTTGATTGACAATGGTAGAAGAGGTCGTCCAGTTACCGGACCAGGTAACAGAACATTGAAGTCCTTGTCTGATATGTTAAAAGGTAAGTCTGGACGTTTCCGTCAGAACTTACTTGGAAAACGTGTTGACTACTCTGGACGTTCTGTTATCGTAGTAGGACCAGAACTTAAGATTTATCAGTGTGGTCTTCCAAAAGAAATGGCAATCGAATTATTCAAGCCATTTGTTATGAAAGAGTTAGTTGCGAATGGAACAGCTCACAACATTAAGAGTGCTAAGAAAATGGTAGAAAGACTTCAGTCAGAAGTTTGGGATGTGTTAGAAGAAGTAATCAAAGAACATCCGGTTATGTTGAACCGTGCTCCTACACTTCATAGACTTGGTATTCAGGCATTTGAGCCAATTTTAGTAGAAGGTAAGGCAATTAAGCTTCACCCATTGGTTTGTACCGCATTTAACGCGGACTTCGACGGAGACCAGATGGCTGTGCATCTTCCATTATCTGTTGAAGCACAGGCAGAATGCCGTTTCTTACTGTTGTCACCAAACAACCTGTTGAAACCATCTGATGGTGGTCCGGTTGCCGTTCCTTCACAGGATATGGTACTTGGTATTTACTATTTGACACAGGAAAGACCGGGTGCATTAGGAGAAGGTAAGTTCTTCAAGAGTGTAAACGAAGCAATCTTGGCATATGAGAACGAAGCTTTGACGTTGCATTCCAGAATTACTGTTCGTATGACAAGAACTATGCCGGACGGTGAAGTAGTAACAGGAATGGTAAATTCCACCTTAGGAAGATTTATCTTTAATGAGATTCTTCCACAGGATTTAGGATTTGTAGATAGAACAAACCCGGAAAACAAACTAAAATTGGAAGTAGACTTCCATGTTGGTAAAAAAGGTTTGAAACAGATTCTGGAAAAAGTTATCAATATTCATGGAGCAACTAAGACTGCTGAAGTTTTGGATGATATTAAGTCCATGGGATATAAGTATTCTACAAGAGCAGCTATGACCGTTTCTATTTCTGATATGACTGTACCAGAAAAGAAACCGGAGTTGATTCAGAAAGCACAGGATACTGTTGATAGAATTACAAAGAACTACAAACGTGGTTTGATTACAGAAGAAGAAAGATATAAAGAAGTAGTAGAAACATGGAAAGAGACTGACGATATTCTGACCAAAGAGCTGTTAGATGGTTTGGATAAGTATAACAACATCTTTATGATGGCTGATTCCGGAGCCCGTGGTTCTGATAAACAGATTAAACAGCTTGCCGGAATGCGTGGTTTGATGGCAGATACAACTGGTCGTACCATTGAGTTGCCAATCAAGTCAAACTTCCGTGAAGGTCTGGACGTATTGGAGTACTTCATGTCTGCCCATGGTGCTCGTAAAGGTCTGTCCGATATAGCTCTTCGTACCGCTGACTCTGGTTACTTAACCAGACGTTTGGTAGACGTATCACAGGAATTGATTATTCGCGATATTGACTGCTGCGAAGGAAAAGAAGCACCAGGAATGTATGTAAAGGCATTCATGGACGGAAAAGAAGAAATCGAAAGTCTGGAAGAACGTATTACAGGACGTTTCTCCTGCGAAGATATCTGCGATGCAGAAGGAAATGTATTAGTTAAAGCAAACCATATGATTACACCAAAGAGAGCAGCACTTGTAATGAGCAAGGGTGTAGACAAAGATGGTAATGCATTAGACAAAGTAAAGATTCGTACCGTACTTACTTGTCGTTGTCATAACGGAATCTGTGCAAAATGCTATGGTGCAAACATGGCAACAGGTCAGGCAGTACAGGTTGGTGAATCTGTTGGTATTATCGCAGCACAGTCTATCGGTGAACCGGGTACACAGTTGACCATGCGTACATTCCATACCGGTGGTGTTGCTGGTAACGATATTACACAAGGTCTTCCTCGTGTCGAAGAATTGTTTGAGGCTCGTAAGCCAAAGGGACTTGCAATTATCACAGAGTTTGCTGGTACAGCAACACTTAAAGATACAAAGAAGAAACGTGAAGTTATCGTAACAAATAATGAAACCGGAGAAACAAAGGCTTATCTGATTCCTTATGGTTCCAGAATCAAGGTAATGGATGGAGCTGAGTTAGAGGCTGGTGACGAACTGACCGAAGGTAGTGTAAACCCACATGATATCTTAAAGATTAAAGGTGTTCGTGCGGTTCAGGACTACATGATTCAGGAAGTTCAGCGAGTATATCGTCTCCAAGGTGTAGAAATCAACGATAAGCATATCGAAGTAATCGTGCGTCAGATGTTGAAGAAGATTCGTATCGAGAACAACGGAGATTCCGATTTCTTACCGGGAACTTTAGTAGACATTTTAGACTACGAAGATATGAACGAGAAGTTGGTAGAAGAGGGCAAAGAGCCAGCAGAAGGAAAACAGGTAATGCTTGGTATTACCAAGGCTTCCCTGGCAACAAACTCTTTCTTATCAGCAGCATCCTTCCAGGAAACAACCAAGGTATTAACTGAGGCTGCAATCAAAGGAAAGATTGACCCATTGATTGGTCTGAAGGAAAACGTAATCATTGGTAAGTTGATTCCTGCCGGAACCGGTATGAAACGTTATCGTGATATTAAACTTTCTACAGATGTAAATAGTCTGGATGAAATCTATTTTGATGAAGATATGATGGATTTCAGTTATCAGCCGGAAGAAGCTGAAAATACAGAAGAAGCAGAAAAAGTAGAAGAGTAATAGTAATAAAATAAAAGAAGGAGCTGTCCGCAGTTGATTTTTATCGGCTGTGTGGCAGCTTCTTTTTTGGAGAACAATAATCTGAGAAGTGGAAAAACGTGTTTCTTATGGTAAAAAATGCGTATATTACATGTAAAATGCGGGAAAATTACTAAAAAATGCTTGACATAGGACTTTTATACTTATATAATTATTTAGCGTGCATGCGAATGCATGTTGATAAATAATACAGGAGGTGAAAAGAATGCCAACATTTAACCAGTTAGTAAGAAAAGGAAGACAGACATCTGTTAAGAAGTCTACAGCACCGGCTTTACAGAAAGGATATAACTCCTTGAAGAAACGCCCAACTGATACAGCTTCTCCACAGAAGAGAGGTGTTTGTACTGCAGTTAAGACTGCAACTCCTAAGAAACCTAACTCTGCTCTTCGTAAAATCGCCAGAGTACGTCTTTCTAACGGAATCGAAGTAACAAGCTACATTCCAGGTGAAGGACACAACTTACAGGAACATAGCGTTGTTCTTATCCGAGGCGGAAGAGTAAAGGACTTACCAGGTACCAGATACCACATCATCCGTGGTACATTGGATACAGCAGGTGTTGCAAATAGACGCCAGGCTCGTTCCAAGTATGGTGCTAAGAGACCAAAAGACGCTAAGAAATAAATTTTAGTGTAGCAATAGTATCACAGTAAGAGCAGTGTTTTATTGGACAAAATGTTCGGTAAGAAGCAATTGCAATGGTTAGTGTTGGAAAACGCGAGAGCGTACATTCTTTTTGAATAGATAAATTTCCGCACGAACACAAAAATGTGAGTACCGTTGAATTAATCGAAAAAATAAAAACATGATTAAGGAGGGAAGCGACGTGCCACGTAAAGGACATACTCAGAAAAGAGACGTTTTAGCAGATCCAATGTACAACAACAAAGTGGTTACAAAACTTATCAATAACATTATGTTAGATGGTAAGAAAGGCGTAGCTCAGAAGATTGTATATGGAGCATTTGACAGAGTTGCAGAGAAGACCGAAAAGCCAGCTATCGAAGTATTCGAAGAGGCTATGAACAACGTAATGCCAGTATTAGAGGTAAAGGCAAGACGTATCGGTGGAGCAACATATCAGGTACCAATCGAAGTAAGAGCTGACAGACGTCAGGCTTTAGCTCTTCGTTGGTTAACTCTGTTCTCCCGTAAGAGAGGCGAGAAGACCATGGAAGAAAGATTGGCAAATGAGATTATGGATGCAGCTAACAATACAGGCGCATCTGTAAAGAAAAAAGAAGATATGCACAAGATGGCAGAAGCAAACAAGGCTTTTGCACATTATCGTTTCTAATCGAAACAGCGTTATCTTTGTTTAAGAAATTTAGGAGGAAAAGACCTTGGCTGGAAGAGAATATCCATTAGAGAGAACCAGAAACATTGGTATTATGGCTCATATTGATGCTGGTAAGACAACAACAACAGAGCGTATTCTTTACTATACCGGTGTTAACTATAAGATTGGTGATACTCATGAAGGTACTGCTACCATGGACTGGATGGAACAGGAGCAGGAAAGAGGTATTACCATTACTTCCGCCGCTACAACATGTCACTGGACTTTGGAAGAGTTTACAAAGCCAAAGCCAGGTGCACTGGAACACCGTATCAACATCATCGATACTCCAGGACACGTTGACTTTACAGTTGAAGTTGAGCGTTCACTTCGTGTACTTGATGGCGCCGTTGGTGTCTTCTGTGCAAAAGGTGGAGTAGAGCCTCAGTCTGAAAACGTATGGCGTCAGGCGGATACCTATAACGTACCTAGAATGGCATTCATCAATAAGATGGACATTTTAGGAGCTGATTTCTATGGAGCAGTAGATCAGATTAAGACACGTTTAGGTAAAAATGCAATCGTTCTTCAGTTACCAATCGGTAAGGAAGATGATTTCAAGGGAATTATCGATTTATTTGAAATGAAAGCCTACATCTATAATGATGAAAAGGGTGATGATATTTCTGTAGTTGATATTCCTGATGATATGAAAGAAGACGCAGAACTGTATCATACAGAGTTAGTAGAAAAAGTATGTGAATTAGATGATGATTTGATGATGGAATACTTAGAAGGTGAAGAACCATCTGTAGATGCAATGAAAGCAGCATTAAGAAAAGGAACTTGTGAGTGTACAGCTGTTCCTGTTTGCTGTGGATCTGCTTATCGTAACAAAGGTGTTCAGAAGTTATTGGATGCTATCGTTGAATACATGCCATCTCCATTAGACATCCCTGCTATCAAGGGTGTTGACTTAGATGGTAATGAAATCGAGAAACATTCTTCTGATGATGAACCTTTCGCAGCTCTTGCATTTAAGATTATGACAGACCCATTCGTTGGTAAACTTGCGTTTATCCGTGTTTACTCAGGTACAATGAATGCTGGTTCTTATGTATTGAATGCAACAAAGGGCAAGAAGGAACGTGTAGGACGTATTCTTCAGATGCATGCAAATAAGAGAGAAGAACTTGATAAAGTTTACTCTGGAGATATTGCAGCAGCAGTTGGATTTAAGTTTACAACAACAGGTGATACCATCTGTGATGAACAGCATCCTGTAATCTTAGAGTCTATGGAATTCCCAGAACCAGTTATCGAGTTGGCTATTGAGCCTAAGACAAAAGCTGGACAGGGCAAGATGGGTGAAGCTCTTGCAAAACTTGCAGAAGAAGACCCAACATTCCGTGCTCATACAAATACAGAAACAGGACAGACAATTATTGCTGGTATGGGTGAGCTTCATTTGGAAATCATCGTTGGCCGTCTGCTTCGTGAATTCAAGGTAGAAGCTAACGTTGGTGCTCCACAGGTTGCTTACAAAGAAACATTTACAAAGCCTGTAGATCAGGAATACAAATATGCAAAACAGTCTGGTGGACGTGGACAGTACGGACACTGTAAAGTTAAATTCGAGCCAATGGATGCCAACGGAGAAGAATTATTCAAATTTGATTCCGAAGTTGTTGGTGGTGCTATTCCTAAGGAATATATCCCAGCAGTTGGTGAAGGTATCGAAGAAGCTACAAAGGCTGGTATTCTTGCAGGATTCCCTGTAGTTGGTGTACACGCTACTGTATATGATGGATCTTACCATGAAGTCGACTCTTCTGAAATGGCATTCCATATTGCCGGATCTATGGCATTCAAGGAAGCTATGAAGAAAGCAGCTCCAGTATTATTAGAGCCTATCATGAAAGTAGAAGTAACTATGCCAGAAGAATACATGGGTGATGTTATCGGTGATATCAACTCCCGTCGTGGACGTATCGAAGGAATGGACGATATCGGTGGTGGTAAGATTGTACGCGCATTCGTACCACTTGCTGAAATGTTTGGATATTCTACAGACTTACGTTCCAGAACACAGGGACGTGGTAACTACTCTATGTTCTTTGAGAAATATGAGCCAGTACCAAAGTCTGTTCAGGAAAAAATTATTTCTTCAAAAGCAGAGTAATATTGAGAGAAAATACTTGAAAAACCTCTGATTATTTAATATAATCAGAGGTAGCCGAGTAACTTTTTAAGTCAATTATTTATAAGCATCGTTTGTAAATAATTGCAATTATAGAAGATCGCCCTAAGGGGCATAAAATTAAGGAGGACGTTATAAAATGGCTAAAGCTAAATTTGAAAGAAACAAACCACATTGTAATATCGGAACCATTGGTCACGTTGACCATGGTAAAACAACTTTAACAGCAGCTATCACAAAAGTACTTGCTGCAAGAGTTGCAGGAAATGAAGCAACAGATTCCGAAAACATCGATAAAGCTCCAGAAGAAAGAGAAAGAGGTATCACTATCTCTACAGCTCACGTTGAGTACGAAACAGAGCATAGACATTATGCACACGTTGACTGCCCAGGCCATGCTGACTATGTAAAGAACATGATCACTGGTGCTGCACAGATGGACGGAGCTATCTTAGTAGTAGCTGCTACTGACGGTGTTATGGCTCAGACAAAAGAGCATATCTTATTATCCCGTCAGGTAGGTGTACCTTACATCGTTGTATTCTTGAACAAATGTGATATGGTAGACGACGAAGAATTAATTGAATTAGTAGAAATGGAAGTTACAGAACAGCTTGAAGAATATGGATTCACAGATTGTCCAATCATCAAAGGTTCTGCTTTAAAAGCTCTTGAAGATCCTAACGGAGAATGGGGCGACAAGATCATGGAATTAATGGATACTGTAGATAGCTATATCCCAGATCCACAGCGTGATACAGATAAGCCTTTCTTAATGCCAGTCGAAGACGTATTCACAATTACAGGACGTGGTACTGTTGCTACTGGTAGAGTAGAAAGAGGTACTCTTCACTTGAACGAAGAACTTGAAATCCTTGGTGTTAAGGATGAAGTTCAGAAGACTGTTGTAACTGGTATCGAAATGTTCCGTAAGCAGTTAGACGAAGCTCAGACTGGTGATAACATCGGTGCTTTACTTCGTGGTGTTAACCGTGATCAGATCGTTCGTGGACAGGTTCTTGCTAAACCAGGTACTGTAACATGTCATCACAAATTTACAGCTCAGGTTTACGTTTTAACAAAAGACGAAGGTGGACGTCATACTCCATTCTTTAACAACTATCGTCCACAGTTCTACTTCAGAACAACAGACGTAACTGGTGTTTGTGAATTACCAGCTGGTATCGAAATGTGTATGCCAGGAGATAACGTAGAAATGACAATCGAATTGATTCATCCAGTAGCTATGGAGCAGGGTCTTACATTCGCTATTCGTGAAGGTGGACGTACTGTTGGATCAGGACGTGTTGCTACAATCATCGAGTAATTAAAAGTCTATTGATTTTATGGGGCTTTCCGAGAAATCGGAAAGTCCTTTTTGCATACTTAAAAGAGTTTTGTAATATATGCCTTGACCTTGTTTTGACCTTGTTATATAAATGACCTTGTTGTAAAGCGCAAAAGAGAGTGGATGTAAAAGCATTTTGAATTTAATATAATATCACGATATTTTGGAAAATATCTTTCGATTGCGAGTAATAGTATAGAAATTCATTTGTATAATATATTCATGCAAAGAAATGTTTTGAGGGAATAAGATTGACTTCTTATTCCCTGTTTTATTGTATGAAACTTGGAATAAAGGAAATTTGCACTGTGAATTTCAAGGAAAAAGGAAAGGTGATATTTCAAAGGAAAAGTGTTATATTTTCAGATAACAAGTTCTACTGAATGAAAAAGAGAGAATTGTGGAGGTGAGTAATTGTGGAGGCGGAGGTTAAAAAGGATGACTTAATGGGAGTATATAAAGAAATTGCAGAAATATTGGATGTAGACTCAGCGTATAAAGTGTTTAAAGAATTACGTGGACAGCAGATATGCTTTCCGCAAAGGTTTTATGACAGTAAGAAAGTGAAGGATATTGTACGGAGTGAGTATACGGGGAATAATGCGAAAGAATTAGCGAGAAAATATGGCTATAGTGAAAGACGTATTCGGCAATTTCTTAGTAAGGATAATTTAAACCCCCAAAATGAATAAGAAAATTAAGAGTTGATGTTGGGGAAGGGAGGAGGATAAAGAATTATTTACTTTCCTTCTTAATTTATTATCTTAATCTCAATTATCAGAAAAATGTATGGAGAGGTGATACCAAAGATGAGATGTGAAAAATGTGGAAAAGAATTACTGGGGGGAGAAAAATTTTGCCCTGTTTGTGGAGAAAAAGTAGTTGAAAAAAATAATATTGAGGGTAAAACGGTAATTTGTAAAAAATGTGGAACTAGTTATGAGGGAAACTTTTGTCCGGCTTGCGGTACTAGGAATGAACAGAAAGAGCGGGCTGTTGATGCAGTACATAATCAAAATGAAAATGTGCAACCACAACAGTTCAGATTGACTACATTTATAGGGATAAAATCTCATTTCAGAAAAGTATATGACATTTTGTTGAGTAGTGGGAAGATGCAGATTGATGGAAAGACGGAGATAGAATTGGCAGATATACAAAAAATAACAGTAAGTACACATTACTCCAATTTTTTCATAATTTTAGCATGTATATATTCTATTATTATTGCAGTTGGTGGGAGTGAAATTCCTAGAGCTCTAGATTCAATTCCGATAATACTTTTTATTTATGGTTTTTTCATTATATTTGGTCATAATAAGAAAGTGGAATTTTTCTGTAAAGATGGGAGAAAAGAAAAAGTATATTCTTGGTCAACGAAAAAAGCAGAAACATTTGTTAATTCAATTAAATGTAATACTACTTTTTCCGGAAGTGTAGAAAAGAAGCGGGAACAAATGATAGTGAAAATAGTTGCAGTTGTTTTGGCAATATTCGCTATTGGAATGTGTATACTAAATGATAGAAAGTTCATTGATTGTGTGAAATACGCAGAGTGTAGTCAACGTGGAGGAAAGACATATGGTGAAGCATTCGAAGAGTATTTTGATTCACCGGAATGGAGTTATTTCAAAACGGATGATGATAGAGATATAGTTGAGTTTACTGGAATACGACGAGGAAATTCTTATGATTATGAAGTTTGTATTCAGTATGAAGTTGGGGAAGAAAAATTTTATCTTGTATATTATGAAGTAAATGGAATGAGTATGGGAGAGGATGAATATTTAGCTTTGTTGGATGAAATATTTCGATAGAAATAATCATAAGGAGAAAATCGATGAAATGTGAAAAATGTGGAAAAGAAAATCCAGAATCCGCGAAATATTGCATAGCATGTGGAGAGAAAATTTTAAGAGAGACAGTCGAAAATGTAGAAAAGAGTAATTCTGAAAATGTTTTAAAAGGAAAAAAAAGATACAAGAAGTGGATTATAGTAGGTATTATTGTTGTTGCTGTTTATATGATATTTATAAAAAAGGATAAATATATAGAGGCTGTGAAAGAAGGCTATATGGTGGGGTATGAAAATGTTGAAATAGGGGAAGCATTTGATAAGTTCTTTATAAATGAAAAATGGGATAGTTATAAACTGAAAAACGGAAAACATGTAGTTGAATTTTCAGGAACAAGGTCCGAAAATAAAGAAATAAAAGCAATCATAAAATTTGTAGTAGATGCAGATGCAGAAGAGTTTGAAATAAGTAATGTATGGATTAATGGAGAAAAGCAAGACAGTTTTACTTCGCTAATTGTTGTGCAGTGCATTTTAGAAGAAGTTGAAAAAGAAAATTAGGAAGAGATACAGGAGGAAAATGAAATGGAAGAGAACAAAGTAAACAATAATGAAATGGAGAACAATACAACTAAAAGTAAAGTATCTAAAGTTATTAAAACTATGAAAATCATAGTTTATGGAGCATTAGCAATAATAATTGCATGTATTTTTGTACCAAATATAATTAATGGTAGAATTAAAAATCTTGATGATTTAATAGAAGTTGGTACTCAAAGCGATATGACTGAAGCTAGAAGCATTACAATTTATCCAGATAATAGTAAGCAGCAAAACAGCAACAGTAATAACATATCAGATTCGAAGAAATCTGAAAGCAATAACAGTGCGAATAATATTGGCTCTGATAGTAATACATATACCCCGTCAAATAATACAATCAGTAATAACGAAACAGTTAATGATGATACATCCAAAGAAGAATTATCACAGGATATAAATTCAGATGGTAAAGTTCATCTTGGAAGTCATGTTAATAAAGATATCGTAGATGGTAATGAATTGAATTGGACAGCAATACGTACCGACAGATGGATAGATTACGAAAAGATTCTTGGTAAGACTTTTGATTCAAATGATGGTATGTGGGCATTGTCCTTTAGTGAAGCATCAATGACTGGAGAAATAATAGTTCAGTGTATGTATGACGGAGATATGTGCGTAGATGACCAAGCAGTAGTAATGAATGATATGGCTATAGAATTTGTAGCTGGGAATTCCATCATGGATATTTACTATTATGAGGATATTGATGGAAATCCAATCTTCATTACTTATATACAAGACTACGCAAGTGGAACTCAGATGCCATTATTATTCACACGTTAGTATAGAGGGGATTTCCCCTCTTCTAATTTTTGTAATGGTGATGAAGCAACAAAATTGTTAGAAACTATTTGTAAATAAAAAAAGTGTTTTCGTTCTATACTTAGATTATATATTATATATATGGTGCCCAGAGTGATACACTCTGGAACGTAGGAACATAGTACGTTTGTTAGAGTATGATTTTTTACTTGCATATTATAAAAGTGAATAAGCAATTTATATTCAAAGAGATGTGATTTGGGTCACATCTCTTTTTGCGTTGTCAGGAATAGTTTAGAAAAAGGAGGAATGTATTATGGCAGCAAATGTAGAGAGTATGTTTTATGTAAGAGAAGCACCATGGCACGGATTAGGAACAAAAGTAGCAGAAGCACCCACTTCGGAGAAAGCATTGATTGAAGCAGGGCTTAACTGGAATGTGATTCAGGAGCCAATATATACGGAAAATCAAGAAGCGATTACCGGGTACAAAGCAAATGTAAGGGATTCGGACCGAAAAGTTCTTGGCGTGGTATCAGACCGATACAAAGTAATTCAAAATAGTGAAGCCTTTGCGTTTACAGATGAATTATTAGGTGAGGGTGTACGCTATGAGACAGCTGGAAGTTTGCAGGGAGGTAAAAAGGTGTGGCTGTTGGCACATATGCCTCACGAATATATTATTTCTGGAGAGCGTATCAGTCCGTATTTGCTCTTTTCCAATACCCATGATGGGTCTGGAGCAATTAAAGTAGCATTGACACCGATACGGGTAGTGTGTCAGAATACGCTCAATCTGGCATTGCAAACTGCAAAGCGTTCTTGGTCTATGATTCATACCGGAAATATCCAGAGTAAGATACAGGAAGCCAGAGATACTCTGTTTATGGCGGAGAAATATATGGATAGTCTTGGAAAGGAATTTGAAAGCTTGCGTATGAAGAAATTGACGGATAAACAAGTAAATGATTATATTGAACTTCTGCTTCCGGTGGAAAGCGGCGCGTCTTCACAGCAAATTAAAAATATGCAGAAACTTCAGGAAGATATGAAACTCCGGTATTTTGAAGCGCCGGATTTACAAGATGTTGGGAAAAATGCTTACCGATTTATAAATGCGGTATCTGATTTTGCAACTCATGCAGAACCATTACGAAAGACTGTAAATTATAAGGAGAATATGTTTGCAAGAACCGTGGAAGGAAATCCATTGATTGATAAGGCTTACCAGATGGTTTGTGCAGCATAATGGTGGAAAAGGCATGAAATATAGAAAATTGCAAAGAATGGAAAGGAGCATGATGTACAATGAAAAAGTTAGTGTCAACGGTAAATCTGGATAAAGCAGAATGGTTAAAGTACCGGAAACAGGGAATCGGAGGTTCAGATGCAGGAGCAATCTGTGGATTGAATCCTTATCGGACAGCTATGCAGGTATATTATGATAAGACCTCAGATGAAACAGAAGAAATTGACAATGAAGCTATGCGCCAAGGGAGAGAATTTGAGGATTATGTGGCTAGAAGGTTTATGGAAGCTACAGGAAAGAAGGTAAGAAGAGCCAATTATATGTTTCAGGATGAAGAGAATCCATTCATGTTGGCAGATGTAGACAGAATGCTGGTAGGAGAAAATGCAGGATTGGAATGTAAGACAGCAAGTCCTTTTATGGCAGAAAAGTGGAAGGATGGAAAGATTCCGATGTCTTATCAGATACAGTGTCATCACTATATGTCGGTATGTAATGCAGAGGCATGGTATATTGCTGTACTGATTTATGGCAGAGAATTTAAATATTACAAAATAGAACGTGATGAACAAGTGATAGCAGACCTAATACAGATAGAAAAGGACTTTTGGAAGAATCATGTGGAAAAGGAAATTTTGCCAGAACCAGATGGTTCGAAGTTATCTGATAGTATTATTGCAGAGTATTTCAAAGATACTGTGGCGGAAACAATTCCATTGACTGGATTTGATGAAAAATTAAAGCGTCGGCAGGAACTGATGGATGTCATGGCACGCATGGATACAGAGAAAAAACAGATAGAACAGGAGTTGAAAGTTTATTTGGGAGAAGCGGAACAAGCTGAAAATGAGAATTTCCGAGTGATGTGGAAAAATGTATGTAGTGAGCGTTTGGATGAAAAAAGGTTAAAGGAAGAACAGCCGGAGATTTATGCGTTATATCGGAAATCTATAAACAGCCGGAGATTTACTATAAAGGCAGCATAAGATAAAATACACGGTAATGGGAGGATAGATTATCTATAATATTTTAAAGAGGAGGAAAAATATGTCAGAAATAAAGGAAGAATTGGCAAAGAAAGCGGAAAAGGCAAGAGGAGAAGGAAAACTAACAAAGTCTATGAGTATTGCAGACTTAATAAAAGCTATGGAACCGGAAATCAAGAAGGCTCTGCCAGAGGTGATTACTCCAGAGCGTTTTACCAGAATGGCACTGTCGGCGCTTAATACCACACCAAAGTTAAAGGAATGTACACAGATGAGCTTTTTAGCTGCTTTGATGAATGCTGCACAATTAGGATTGGAACCCAATACCCCATTAGGACAGGCATACTTGATTCCTTATAATAATAAGGGAAGCATAGAGTGTCAGTTTCAGATAGGATACAAGGGATTGATAGACTTAAGTTATCGGAATCCACAAATGCAGATTATATCAGCACAGGCAGTTTATGAAAATGATGAGTTTGAGTATGAACTAGGGCTGAATCCCAAGCTGGTACACCGTCCGGTATTGCAGGAACGGGGAGAAGTAAAGCTGTTTTATGGTTTGTTCAAACTTGTAAATGGTGGATACGGATTTGAGGTAATGTCAAAGACAGATATGGATGCTTATGCAAAAGAATATTCTAAAGCATTTGATTCTTCGTTTAGCCCGTGGAAGAGCAATTACAACGGGATGGCGAAGAAAACTGTTATCAAGCAGGCATTGAAATATGCTCCTCTAAAGACGGATTTTCAGAAAGCATTATCTACGGATGAAACTATTAAGTCTGAACTATGCTCTGATATGTCTGAGGTACCGGATGAAAATATTTTTGATGTAGAGTATGTGGAAGAAAATGCGTAAGAGAAAGGATGGGATTTGATGAAGATAGATAAAAATATTATGGATTGGCAAGCAACAAGGGAATATGTATATCCGGTTATGTTGCCAATGGAGCAGGAATTAGAGGAACAAGTAATTCAGAAATCGTGGTTGGATATGACGGTTTATTATGTGGTACGTTTGAGACAGGGAGAATCATGGAATGTGCAGATAAGGATAACACATGGTATGTTGCAACAATGGGGAATCGATGAGGAAGAACTTTTAAAACAGGCAATGCTTAATATGAGGAAAAGTGGATATAAAGTAGAGAAAATATTGAATTTATTGTTAAAGGCATTGCCGGATATCGAAATACCGGAGGATGTAGCAGATGAAAAGTGCGCAATGATTGTTCTGACAAATAAAGCAATGAATCAGGGTGCTGTAGCAATTCTGGATAAAGAGATTCTAAAGGAAATAGCAGGAGAACAGAGTATGTATATCATACCTGCGAGTATTCATGAAGTGATTTTGTTACCGGAAAGGGAAGGAGTAGAAAAAGCAGAAATAGATGCAATGGTACAGCAGGTTAATGGAGAATCTGTATTACCAGAAGAAAGGCTTTCGAATCATGCGTATTACTACAATTGTGAGACTGGGATAGTTGAAATGTGATATAGAGCTAGTTGAGACAGGCTGTGACTAATAAGTGTCACAGCCAATTTGGATGTGTGGGAAAGAATATCCTTAAAGGTGTACCTTTTTGGATAGAGAGAAATGTTATAAGTTGTATGAGAAAAAGTAGTTCGCAAAGGTAGAAGATGAGTTTATGGATATGACTATAAATGAGCACACCTTTTCGGACACTTTTTGTAGAAGGATAGAATGTATGGAAAACAGAAAAGTGGGATATGCTAGAGTGAGCTCTAAGGAGCAAAACTTAGACAGACAGATTTTAGCATTAAAAGAATTTGTGGATGAAGAAAATATTATTGTGGACAAGCAATCTGGAAAGGATTTAAATCGTTTGGGGTATCAAGCATTAAAAGGTCCAATGGGATTGAGAGCTGGAGATACATTATACATAAAATCATTAGACCGGTTGTCAAGAAGTAAGAGAGATATAAAAAATGAATTACAGTGGTTTAGGGATAAAGGAATTAGAGTTATGATTTTGGATTTGCCTACTTCAATGGTTCAAGTCCCGAATGGAGAGGAGTGGATAATTGATATGATAAATAATATCCTAATCGAAGTATTGGCAAGTATAGCAGAACAGGAGCGTGAAAACATTAAAGAAAGACAGAGGGAGGGAATAGAGGCTGCAAAACAAAAAGGAAAACATCTAGGAAGGCCGAGGGTTGAAAAACCTGATAATTGGGATGAAGTGATAGACAAGTGGAAGGAAGGGGAACTTACTGCTAAGGAGGCAATGACGATACTAGGATTGAAAAAGAGCAGTTTTTATAAAAAGTTAAAATATTGGAAAAGGGTATAGTAGCAAAAGAATGGTTGGGAAATTGGGGGAATGGGGGAAGTATCCCGATTTCCCCAATTTCCCCAAGAATGTTACGACTATAAAGTGGTTTAAGTAAAATTAATTGAGCAGTTAGGAAATGAATTTGATAAATATTTTTTTAATGAAATGCTTGTTACCATATGTAGATTGGAAACGAGTGAATGAATTTCTTTTTCATTAAGCAAAGTGCTGATATTAGTTTGCATTTGCTCCAATATGCAATGAGCATACGGATATTCATATCGTATATTTGAAGAAGCTGAATTATCTAAATTATTTTCAAGTGTTATGGATGTGAATGAATTTATTGTATGTCGGGTCACTTGTTCACATTGGGAAATATCACCATTATTTAGCTGATATATCATTAGAAAAAGCAATTTGTGCATAGTGAAAAAGTAGTTATAGTAATTTTCTATTTGGTTGGGATTTTCAATAAGGTAATCAACAAGTAATATTCTTGAAAACACAGCTGGAAGTTTTTGCAATCTCGTAAGGGTGTCAAGTGAAATCTCTTTTTTATCTTTATTTGCCTGTAGTAATATTTTGTATAGAGAAAGAGCACCTAAAGAGTATTCTTTTTTGAAATAATAATCAAAAGTATTTGTGGATACTGTGTCAGTATAAGTAATGCTGCAGTTGTCATAAAAACGAATGAAATTTTTTAAAGAAGTACTTAATTTAATTTCAGCACTTATATCCGAATCGTTAACTAAGAATGGCAATTTGTTAGGAGATTGTATTAAAATATCATAACAAAATTTAGCAAGAAAAGGATTGGTAAAATATGTGCGTGAATCTTGCAAAAATGTTTGTGTTCGGGTGCCTATGGATAGAAGATGGTGTAATTTTTTATATTGAGAAATATACCGAGATATGTTTCTGTTATCTCTGAAATTTTGGCAGGATAAAGGAGTGTAAGCAAGGCGAGCTAAAGAGGAAGGAGAGTAAATATTGTGAAAAAGGTCTTCGTATTCTGCTTGGTGTATTTGGTCGAATAAATCATTATGAAATATTAGTCCATAATGGGTGGAAGGATTGTTGTAGTATTTGGTAAAGAGTTCTTTTATGGGAAGAATAGTATGGGAGAATTTATTTAAACATTTTTTTTCTAAGAATTCGATAATTTCGGAATTAGAAAAATCATGTAGATTGAAAATAACGTTATTTCTTACGCACATATCTAGTTCGTTTAAGGAGATAAGAAAAAATTCATTATAAAGTGCCTCAAAATTATAATGTGTGTAGGTACAGATGTCAAATAAAAAACGATTTTGGAATTCAGAAATATTTTCATTGTCTATTTTTAAAGAATGGAATGAAAATGTGTTGTTTGAAGTATTATTGAATCTCAAAGGAAATCCATTTGTATTCGGGAAGAAATTGAGCAGTTTAGTTGTTAAAAATAGACAGTAACGAAATATGGCGAGTACATCTTTGGAAGCAGATGCTTTATATTCTTTATTTTGCATAGAAGTATAGTGGGTAACATATTTTTTCATACATGTATTTTTTTGTAAGGTATCATTTTTATAGAGACATTCTTCATTATGTTTGCATGTAACACAAATATTTATTGGTTGAGAAAGCATAAAATCTTGGTAATATTCCTTATAGTGAGAAAGAAAATCGGAACACAATTCTTCGATATTTATACCTGAAATTTTACCGATGGTTATATTCTTAAGATTTAAATTGGATAGGTCGCTATTTGAATAAAGTGCAAAACAGTCATAATTTGTTGAATATGTGTTGTTCATATTTATTTTACCTCCATGATAATTAGTATAGCATGCGAAATAGGAAAAAAGTAGTGTCATTTTTGACGCGCCCCTAATGAAACGAATGCAAAAGCTTAATGGGCGTGTTATGGTATACTTGGTTCTAAAAAATAGGAAGGGAGGGAATTGTTATTGTATAGTAGGACCAAGGTGTGAAAGTAGGCTATTGTATGTAAGAAACAAGGTAAAAGGAGGAATAATTATGAACTTAACACAAAAGGAAGGACAGGAAATAAGAGAATTTGTTCGTGGCGTGTTGTTTACGCAAAATTTTCAAGGGGACAAAACTATAATGGCAACGACTTATCCAGATGAAGGAATGTATTTGCTGGATGGACTTGGAAGATTTGTCTTGCAAGAAGGTGGCAGTAGTGTATGCGTAAATTCCTTTTTGGGTAAATTGAGAGTTTCACAATTTTATAAGTTGCGATGTTCTGCAGGAGTGTTAGAAAAGCTTACGGATAGGGAGGTATGAAAATGAGACTGACCCAGAAATTGGACGGATTTGAAGAGGAGGTCTTAAATAATGTGGTGAGGGAAAATATGCAACATTGTGCAGTGCCAATAAGTGTACAACATACAGTAGATAGGGTTACCAATGACTATGCATATCAAAGTCTAAACCTTGCGCAGGAAAATAGCAGAAAGATTTTACAGCAACTGTCATCAAAAGAGGAAGGGTTTTATATACGGGGAGGTTGTTTATATGAGGGGGATGTTAGAATTTGCAATTTTAGTATAGTACTTGAAAAAAGTTATTTGCGCTATGAATTCGAAGACAAAGAAGCGCAAGCATTTGATATCCGTGTGAGTGTTAACCGAAAACAGAATAAGAAAGAATTCTTTTTTGGGGGAGTCTCATTAACAGGGCTGCTAGATGCGAAATTTATTTCTAAAATACCATTTCGAGTTATTTATGTTGATGACTTTAAAGTTCGTTGGCGTCGCTATGTCAATTATTTGGTTGAAGGATATGAGGGGGATGAGGAAAAGTTATTTTTGACGGCAGGATGGAAACAATTTGGAAATAGTTGGTACTACGTTGATGGAAAAAATGTTATTGGAAACGACAAAATAAAAGCACATGCTATGACAGAACGAACAATAGAGAACAGCAACATAGGTCAATCGTGGTATGAGGTTTTTGAAAAAATGCGAGAAGTTATGCCGCAAGCAAAGGATAAAATGACAGTCTTACTTTTATATGTATTTGGTAGTTTTATTTATAAACTTTTTGATCCTGTTGGGAAAACTCTAAAATTTTCATTGGTTTTAGTAGGACCAAGAGGCAGTAGGAAAACATCGCTAGCTTTGTGTTTTTCGCAAATTGAAAAAAAGCGAAGTCCGACATTAAATTTTCAAGCTACAGTTGCAGGGATTCAATGCAAATTAAAGGACTATAAAGATTCAGTTATGCTATTGGATGATCTGGCTCCTACGCATAGCAATCAGCGAAGGCATGGATATGAAGAAAAATTGGAAACAATTTTGAGACTATTTGGTGATGCGACAGAGCGTGTTATCTGTACAGCCTTTATGAATAATACTATGAGTAAGCCGGATTATTCAGTCGGGGGAGGCTGTATTATAACGGGAGAGTATTTTTATGAGGCGGCTGTTGAATCCTCAATCGCAAGAACAGTGGTTTTGGAAATAGAAAGCGATATGGTGGATTTGCGTGCATTGAACTTTTATCAAAAAAATCCACAAGTTCTAGAGGCGTTTTTACATAATTTTTTAGCATTTGTAGGAAAAAATGCAGAAGTTGTGTTTGAAAAAATATTGACGATAACGGAGGGCTACCGGGAAGCGAAACAGAGGGAATATTCCAACGGAAGGTTAGCGGAATATCACGGGCAGTTAGTTGCCGTTGGAGCAATATTGGCAGATTTTTTATCTACTCAAATAGGCATTGATAAGAAAAGATTTGTATGTGGTATAGAAGAATGTATTGCTGGTGTGTTGAGAGAGAATGATAAAATGATGCGGCAAAAAGCACCAATTTATAGACTTTTAAGAGCAATAGAATTTTTAATTAATACGGATTATCATTATCGATGGGGGCAGGATATAAAATTTGACTTGTTATTTATAATCGAGGATGAAACACACTATTATATTGAATCAAGCCAATTACCAGCAATTATAGATAATTATTGCAGGAAGAACGCTGTGAAGATGATAAGCCTTTCTTCTCAAGAAGCAACTAAGTTGTTAGCAAATGAAGGGATTATATCGAGTTTTCGAGAGGGTGAACGTATACGCTATGCAAAAAAATACTCAGAATATAAGGGAAAAAGACTGTTGCAACTTTCGAAGGCAGCAATGAAAAAATTTATTGATTTTTGAAGTGACAAAGCAATTATAATTGGTTGTATATTATATGTGGGATATTTGGTAATTCCGTATAATATTTGAAAAGTAGGAGGAATAGTCAATGAAGGAAAAAATTTATTATGGTGCACAAGATATATCTGAAATGTTGGGGATATCGGTGTCGTCAGCATACACAATCATTCGAGATTTGAATTCTGAATTACAGAAAAAAATTATTATACAATTCGGGGGAAAGTTTCAAAAATATATTTTCATGAAAAATTGTATGGTTCCAAAGAAGTAGGTTAAAGTTGTGTTACAGCTCCTTGTGTATCGCTAAGGATTGCAAGGGGCTGTAGTGTTAATGTGAAAGGAGAAACTAAGAATGCCAGTTTATAAAGATGAGAAGAATAATACATGGTACTGTAAATTTTATTATATGACAATGGAAGGAAAACGTAAGCAAACAACAAAGCGTGGGTTTGCAACAAAAAGAGATGCCAAACAATGGGAATGTGAAAAAAGGGCTTCTAATTCGTCTGATATGACAGTAACATTGGAGACTTTTGTTAATATGTATTTCCATGATAAAAAAGGTGAACTTAAGGAACGGTCTATAAAGAATAAGAAATATATGATTGAATCACATATTATACCGTATTTAGGAAAGAGAAAAATGGATGAAATACTACCGATAGACATTATTAAATGGCAAAACACAATGAGGGAAAAAGGATTTTCTCCTACATATTTAAGGATGATTCAAAATCAATTAACAGCATTGTTTAATCATGCAAGTATTATATACAATTTAAAGGACAATCCTTGTAAAAAAGTAAAAAAGATGGGAAAGCCAGATGCAGATGAACTAAATTTCTGGACAAAGGAAGAATATGATAAATTTATTGCAACCATAGATAAATCAGATAGATATTATGTTATTTTTGAAATTCTGTTTTGGTGTGGTTGTAGAGAAGGGGAACTATTAGCGCTGACAATGGATGATGTTGATTTTGAAAATAATAAAATTCACATCAGTAAAACATACTATCGTTCTGGAGGTAAAGATATTATAGCAGAGCCTAAAACTCCACAATCGGTGCGGACAATTGACATACCAGAATTTCTAAAAGAGGAGATTAAGGATTATGTAGAGCGGTTGTATAAGTATCCACATGATGCGAGGATTTTTCCAATTGTAGCAGAAGCTGTGCAGCATAAGATGAAGCGCAATATTGAAAAAGCGGGGGTAAAGAAAATACGAGTTCATGACCTTAGACATTCGCATG